>NZ_JAVRBY020000004.1:259253-291088 GCF_034531035.1 Nostoc sp. DedQUE02
GTGAAATTGAAAACTGCGTCTTCTGTTGCTTGTTGAGCAGTGATGGGCGAAGCTACAATTGGCGCATCGTTGGTGTTATTAACAGTTAGTGTAAAGACATCACTGACTTTTGCAAGATAAGTATCTGTGACAGTAACTTTAATGTTCAAGCTACCGACGTTTTCATTCAAGGGAGTACCACTGAAGGTTTTGGTAGTAGCATTGAAACTTAACCAACTCGGTAGTGGGTTGCCGTTTTCGAGAGTGGCACTGTAGGTGAGAGTGTCTCCGATATCTGGATCTTGGAAGTAGCTTGAGATGAGGAAGTTGAAATTTGCACCTTGGAGAATCTCTTTGTTTTCGATTTCATTCACTAGCACTGGATTTTGATTAATCCTGTAGCGTGCTACAGCAAAGTTATTGCTGCTTCCTCCTGCGAGTATTATCCTACCGTCAGCTTGTTGAGTAAGAGCGTAGGCATTATCAGCACTATTTGTGCCAATATCAGTAGTTATCTTGCCAGTAGTGTTGAAATCAGCATCGAGACTGCCATTGCTGTTGTAACGTACTAAAGCAAAGTTACTGTTACTTGAACCAGCCACTAGAATTTTGCCATCAGCTTGCACGCTAACGCTGTAGGCGACATCGGTGGTGTTAGTACCAATATCAGTAATAACTTTGCCACCACTGCCAAAACTGGTGTCAAGACTGCCATTACTGTTGTAACGTGCCAAAGCAAAGTCATTACCGCGCTTTCCCGCCAGAATAATCTTGTCATCGGCTTGCACAGTAACGCTGTAGGCTATGTCAGTACTGCCGAAGTCAGTAGTTACCTTGCCAGTAATGTTGAAATCGGTGTCGAGACTGCCATCGCTGTTGTAACGTACTAAAGCAAAATTAGAGCCACTCGAACCCGCCACCAAAATCTTGCCATCGGTTTGCACGCTAACGCTGTAGGCGGTATCTGTGGTATTTGAACCAAT
Source organism: Nostoc sp. DedQUE02 (assembly GCF_034531035.1). Taxonomy (NCBI): domain Bacteria; kingdom Bacillati; phylum Cyanobacteriota; class Cyanophyceae; order Nostocales; family Nostocaceae; genus Nostoc; species Nostoc sp. DedQUE02. Next base: position 260,216 of record NZ_JAVRBY020000004.1, read on the forward strand.
ATCAGTAGTTACTATGCCGTTAGTACCAAAGCTGTTGTCAAAACTCCCATTGCTGTCATAACGTACCAGGGCAAAGTTATTATTACTCACTCCTGCTACAATAATTTTGCCATCAGTTTGTACGGTAACGCTGTAAACATTATCAGTACTATTTGTGCCAATATCGGTAGTAACTTTGCCAGTAATGTTGAAATCGGTGTCGAGAGTGCCATTGCTGTTGTAACGCACCACAGCAAAGTTATTATTACTCACTCCTGCCACAATAATTTTGCCATCAGCTTGCAGGGCAATGCTTCTGCCAATATCACTAGTACCTGAGCCGATATCAGTAGTAACCTTACCATCACTATCAAAGCTGGTGTCGAGAGTGCCATTGCTGTTGTAACGCACCACAGCAAAGTTATTACTACTCACTCCTGCTACCAAAATCTTGCCATCAGGTTGTATGACAACACTTCTAGCAATATCACTAGTACCTGAGCCGATATCAGTAGTAACCTTACCATCACCATCAAAGCTGGTGTCGAGAAGTACTACAGATAAAACTGAAGTGTAGGCTGCTATTACTTCTTGCCCAAACGCTAAACTAGGAACAATAGCCCCCGTGCAAACCTCCAATTCCCAGTCACCTCCTAATGCAGCGCTCCCTGTCAAATCATCAGAGGCTGCTACTATTGCACCTGTCAATTCGCTCAGACAGTGTATAAACAACACACCTGGCTCTGTTTGAGCGACTTTGCAACCATACAGCAGTAGTTGTGCATCTTCACTCAAAGCTTTTGCCCAACCCATAAGCTGTGCTGCATAGCGGTTGAGGGTTTCATTGCTGAGTTGACTGTTGCCCAAATAGATACACCCAGGTGCGCCGTGGGAAACAATGTGCAGGCTATTGACTCTCTGATAACACTCCAGCACTTGACTAATTTGCTCAATACCATCTTGGTTGGTATCCAAAACTACAACAGATGTATCTGGTAATACACTCATTACCAGGCTTTGGTAGTCATCAACCTGTGGATCAATAAAAATTAGGCGAGTAGGATATGAGTCTAAAGTTGGTTTATTATTAATGCTGTTAAATATTTTGTTTATAGTAAAGTTTTTATTGCTACTATGCTTTCTCATAATTGTCCAATAGTAAGTCCCTGATATTAAGCAAAAATTTTCATTTTTGCAGATAATTTATGGTAGTTGCATTCAATGTAGGAATAAAATAAACTCTTTTCCTCAGCAAATACACTTATTTAATTTCATCGAAATTTAGAAATTTTGGGCATATAAAGTACCTAAAACTTGTGAGAAAAAAACTCAGTACACATCTATTCCCTTCTTTCCTGTTCTCTCCCTGTTGCGCTTGGGCTGCGCTTCTCTATGAGAGGCTTGTCTGCGACACGCTGCGCGTTCGCGTTGGCGAACGCGCACCACGCAAGTAAGTTCAGGAATCAAATCGGATTCTTATATGATTCGATAAGTATTGTCTAGGCGAAGACAGATTATGACGCAAACAATTTCAATTAACGACTCTGGGCGTTTGCAACTCACACCGCTAGAAATCCCATCCCGTCTGCTGTTGGGGCCAGGGCCATCTAATGCCCATCCCACAGTTCTCCAGGCGATGAATACTTCACCTGTTGGGCATCTTGACCCAGCTTTTCTCGCACTCATGGATGAGATTCAGTCGTTGCTACGTTACGTATGGCAAACAGAAAACCCACTGACCATTGCAGTTAGCGGTACCGGCACAGCTGCAATGGAAGCAACGATCGCCAATGCTGTAGAACCCGGTGATGTGGTTTTGATTGGTGTAGCTGGTTACTTTGGTAATCGCCTTGTGGATATGGCTGGACGTTATGGCGCTGATGTGCGAACTATCACCAAACCTTGGGGACAAGTCTTTAACCTTGATGAACTGCAAACTGCTTTAAAAACTCATCGTCCAACTATTTTAGCTCTAGTTCATGCTGAAACCTCCACCGGCGCACGTCAACCTCTAGAAGGGGTCGCTGATTTGTGCCGTGAATTTGGCACTTTGTTATTAGTGGATACGGTGACAAGTTTGGGTGGTGTGCCTTTGTTTTTGGATGCTTGGGGAGTTGACTTAGCCTATAGTTGTAGCCAAAAAGGGTTAGGTTGCCCGCCTGGTGCTTCGCCTTTTACCATGAGTGCGCGTGCAGTTGAAAAATTGCAACAGCGCCAAACGAAAGTTGCAAACTGGTATTTAGATATGTTGTTACTAGGCAAGTATTGGGGCACTGAACGCACCTATCACCACACAGCACCGATTAATTTATACTATGCATTGCGGGAAGCACTACGTTTGCTTGCAGAAGAGGGGTTAGCAAATTCCTGGCAACGGCATCAAAAGAACGTAGAATATCTCTGGGAAGGGTTGGAAAATTTAGGACTGAGTATGCACGTTGAGCAAGAGTATAGACTGCCAACGTTGACCACTGTCCGTATTCCAACAGGGGTAGATGGGAAGGCGATCGCTCGGCAGTTACTCAATGAATATAATATTGAAATTGGCGGTGGACTTGGCGAACTCGCGGGTAAAGTCTGGCGCGTTGGATTGATGGGCTTTAATAGTCGTAAAGAAAGTGTTGATCAACTTTTAGCAGCACTACGGCAAGTTTTACCTAAGTAACTTTTGCATAGTTAGGTGCGTTAACTATCTTTGTAACGCACCTGATAAAAAGAGCGATCGCATTTCTGACTAGCTTCACTGCGAGAGAAAACCAACAAACAGCAAAGGCAAGAGTATTAGGAGAGACACAATCAAAACAAGGGTTGCCGGCTCGATTTTAATCTGGTTTTTTTGTGGATCGCGCATTTGGCACTCTCTTGAACAATAAGTATATTAACTCAGCCTAAAGGATGTTTATTCCTTTTTCCAAGCCCAATCAGGTTGAAAAATGTAAATTTTTAGCGACTTTATCGCCCTATCAGCTTATTTCTTCCAAGGTAGTTTGGTTCCCATTTCAGTCAATGCAGAAAAGATGAGATAGAGGATGAGTAACCCAGCAGCCGCAAAAAAAGCCAGTAAATCGTTATCCATAAATGCTATTTGCTAAAACTTCGCTAATCATAGCGGAATCACCTAATATTTTGCGTTTTTCTACAGCCCTACAATCTTTGGTCTTCTGGGTGTAAATTGTACCATCCATACCAATGACGAACTGCAAGCCAAACGGCTGAAAGCAAACCGGCTAGACTGAGGGTGAGGCCGCTCAACGGTACTAATAATCCAAAGATAGGTAATACTGCTCCAGCAATAGTGCAGATAATTGCAGCCAGGGAAGCACTGCGGCTGGCTCCCAATCCCCATGTTAAAATTAGTAAAATTATGGAAATTAAAGTCCAAGCCAACTGAGGATTGATAACGCGGGCTAGATAGGTCAAAGTCAATAGACACGCAAAGAAAATACTAGCAGCGATCGCAATATTTCTAAAACTCATTGGTAGTGACAAATATAACAATAATATCCACCACAAAAATATTGCCGGTGCTAGCAATAAAAGACGCGGAATTACCCCCGTGTGACGAATGGGTTCGGTGTTGGTAAAGACTCCAAAGGGATTTTTGACTGAAACATTATCGTCAAATATCCAAGTAAATTGAGTACTGCGTCCGTTAACTTTAATCTCATTCGGTACAACACCACTAGCAAAATCAGCCGGGGCAAAGTTAGCAATTGCTGTAAGGCGAAAATTAGAAAGCAACTGCCCCGTTGCACTATAAACCCAACGCGGCCCACCTTGAGCCTGATAAGTAACTCGAAAGGTAGTTTCTTCTCCTGGTTGTAGCCGGAAGGGAAAGCCATAGTCTCCCGGATTGGTTTGTTGTAACCTAGTACCGTCACGCTCAACTTTGTAGCTAGCAAGCAGTGTGTAGCCGTTAGGTGGCGGTGTTTCAAAGAAAAAATTATTAATATCCTTGAGTTGGTTAACTACTTTATAATCAGCAGTGTAATTTACCTGATAAATTGAACTGCGGCCTGGGACATCTACACTTTGGTCAAGCTTGACTTGTATTTGCGAACCAGCCAACGTTAAGAAGCGGTTAATTTGTCGTGTCTCATTTACCTTGACAATTTTGCCATTAACTTGAGTGTTATAGGAGTATGGCTCTTGAATCGAGTAGCGGACTTGAGGCGCAAATTGTTCGAGTTTTTCACCTGCGACACTTTGGGCTACTTGAGCCACCTTTGCTTGTTCCCAGTAGTGATAGCGATTGCTTAAAGTTGAACAGAGAAAAAATCCCGGTACTAACAAAACTAATACTAAAGTTAAATGCTGTAATCCCCGCAGTAGTTGGGAATAACGCACAGCCCATTCGCCGATGAATATCACTTGTTCTGGCTGGCTGCGACGGAGAGAAAAGCTGATCAGTGCGATCGCAATTCCTAAAGCTACAATCAAAAATACTAATAAGAGTGAAGCTTTGAGCGCCTGGGTTCCAAATTGAACAAGCTCAACTGGATGCGTCAAATCAGGTAATCCAGGAATACCTTGAGCAGAAGATGACATTGGTTAATTTTTGCAGAATTTGGAGAACCAGACCGATAAAAACTCTTAAAAGTTTCTGGCAAAAGGTAGAAATTATTCTCCAATCCCCAATTTAACCAGAGCAGTCTAATCTAAAAGAACATAAACGTTGAGCTTGTGTCATATTATTAAACATATTATTTATCCCGGTATAAATTGAGTGAAAAATTACGAGATTAAACATATTATTTATCCCGGTATAAATTGAGTGAAAAATTACGAGATTAAATATATTATTTATCCCGATATAAATTGAGTGAAAAATTACGAGCGAGTGCAAATATTTGGGTCAGAGGGGTAGTGTAAATTCTGGATGCGTCTTCACTTTGGGTAACGTCATGGACGTAGTGGACTTTGCTTGAAATCCAATCTCCAATTGCTAAAAAGTGCCACATCAACCCTGTTATTTTTTTATTAATTTGATAGGAAGAAAATATGACTACGAATCGTCACAGCTTCTTATTTCGTTTAACTTCCCTGTTGATTAATAGTCACGACAAGCCTAAATAAAGAACTGAACTAGTTAAAGAAACACAAAATAGAAGTAAAACCAAAAACCCGGTCATGAAGACCGGGCTTTTGAGGGTAAACAATGGGGTATATTCCCCGAAGCTTTGTTATAGAAGTTCAGTATAATATCGATGCTCTGATATTTACTACCATTCCCTTGTTACCGATTCCGGAAAATTAACTAAGAATTTTTGACTACCCTTCCTTGATATCCCAAAATACAGCAATCGGCTGGTAACATCAGTGTGTAGGATTAAGAAAAATCAATTTCCCGACTTTTGTTGATGAACAATACATTTGGTGGCTGGCAAGAATGGCTAACAGTATTCGCCTATCTAGGTTTCACCGTCTTCATTATCTGGCGCGTGTTTACCGCCGAGAAGAATTAAAAAAGCTGCATATCATCTCACCAGGGCCTTTTTGCTCAAAGGGCAAAATAGTCCCATTTTCTTGAACCTTGACTCTTTCACGACAATTGTAAACCTCGATAGGTCTTTTTACTCCATCTACGCTAACGGCAGCCCTATATTCCCAATAATTTTTGGCACTTCGGTTGATAGTGAGAATGCAAATCTGGTGGCAATCTTTATTGCGACATACAGAAGCAAAAACTGGATGTACTACGGTGAAAGGCAGTATTAATAGTAACGCCAAAAAGATTATGTATTTAATTGTGTTCATAAAAAATTCTTTAACATTACATTAATTTGGAAATACTATGAAATCTTCAAACCATTTGAGTTGATTCAACTACTTTTCACATTTTGACAGACTAGAGATTACAACTCCCTAACACATACAGCATGAGAGCAGTACTAAAAAAGCTCACAATACCATAAGTGCTATTTTTCACTAAAGTTTACTAAGTTAAATTGAATCATACCCAAGCGCCTACTCTATTTTGAGGATAAATATGTAGTGCGTCTGTACGTCCGTTCATGTACCATACCCTAGTACCAATTCGTAATATTCTACGGGAAGCCGTCTTTATGCATATAAGTCATTGAGAAACTCAGATTACATCTAGCTGGATTTCCACTATTTGTATCTGTGTTTTATTTTAAAGAATTGATATAGGACTCATATTTGATTTTTGAAAAAATTCGGTACACCTTAATCTTCTGAAATTCTCTTGCCCATTGCTTTTTGCCTATTGCCTACTAAGCCAAATGATTTCAGTAATCAAACCGGATTCCTATATAACAACAAATGTGCAAAAAAGTCAGTTGTAAGGACGATAAAATTGCAACCAAAAACAAATTTTGAGCAATCTGGGATTAAACGCTGTTTTGCAGCAATACTGCTCTTTGGTCAAGTGTGGCTACATTTACTCCAAGGAAAAACGTACTATCGCAAAATTTTGCAACATCTTGTTACCGCAGGGCCAGCTTCTATCTCTCCAGTTCTCCTTGTTAGCGGTTTTGCAGGAATGATTTTTACTATTCAAACGGCGAGGGAATTAGTGCGATTTGGGGCTGAAAATGCTGTGGGAGGTGCTTTTGCCTTAGCTTTTTGTAGAGAACTGGCTCCAATTTTGACCGCTAGTATTATGGCGGGACAAGTAGGTTCTGCTTTTGCCGCAGAAATAGGTGCAATGCGAGTTACCGAGCAAATTGATGCACTTTATATGCTCAAAACCGATCCAATTGATTATTTAGTACTTCCTAGAGTAATTGCTTGTTGTTTGATGATACCTTTGATGACGATTTTGGCTTTAGTTACGGGCATCATCGGCGGAGTTTTTGCCGCATCAAAGTTTTACCAAATTATTCCCGAAACATTTTTAGAATCAGTCAGAGATTTTTTACAACCATCAGATTTATTTATTATTTTGCTAAAAGGGTTTATTTTTGGAGTGCTAGTTGCTGTCATTGGCTGTAGTTGGGGTTTAACTACTCGAGGGGGAGCAAAGGAAGTAGGAGAATCGGCAACAAAAGCAGTTGTTACTAGTTGGGTGTCAATTTTTATTATTGATTTTTTCCTCTCTCTACTGCTGTTTGAACAGCCCACATTTTAAACCCAAGTATATTAAAGAACAAGATTTCCAACTTTTTAAAAAAGTTGGAAATTTGAACAACAAAGGAAGTTGTGGGTAAGTAATACTAGTTCTGAAGCGTTTGCACAGCCTACACTTCTCTATGAGACGCTATGCGTAGCTTGCTTTTTTGTTCGCGCAGCGTCCCGTAGGGAAGGAGTATGACAAAGCTACTTCGACTGCGCGGTAGTTGAATCTCGACTCACAACGACTGCGCGATAGTTGAATCTCGACTTCGCTCGATTACCGCGTAGCGGTGCACTGAGTTTCGACTACGCTCAACTCCCGCGTAGTCGAAGTGTCGAAACTCAGTGCAAGTCGCTCGATTACCACGTAGCGATGCACTGAGCGTAGTCGAAGTGTCGAAACTCAGTACAAGTCTGTTACCACCGCAAGCATCGCTAGCTCTTTGAGATATACTTCATCACGTTAGCGGAATTTGGGAATATATTAACTTGTAGATTAGCGCACCCAAAGCTAAACCTCCCAATGAAAAGATAGACGTAGTTGAAAAGGCTAGCCCTTCCCTAAGACCCGCTCTTTGAAAATCTATCCTGACTAATATAGTCGCTGAAATGATGAGTAAGGTATCAAGAAATACCCGAAACCAGGCAATCATGATAAAGAACAAGAAAGCTGCTAAGACGGCAACGCCGAAAGACCTGGTATTTGATTGAAGCAAAATACTGTAGTAATATGTCATCTTTGGCCAAGGAGCGGTCAACGTTACTATTAAAAGTAAGATAGCAACTACAGTTGCCACCCACACAAACACAGAAGCACGAGTTTCAGATATTACCCAGCCCAAAGTACTGTAACTCAGCAGTACTAGCGCCAGGGACACCCAAGGAACTCTTTTCAAAATTGACATGGGTTTATATTTCTAGTACAGGGTCAAGGTCTTATCTCATAACTAAGTGTATTAACTAAAGACTTTATTTTGCTTGAGGCTTGCTCAGTTTATAAGAGAGGGTAGTTCAAGCTTGCAAAAAAAAGTACAAATGAAAACTTTACTTCTGGGTTAAAAATCAAGTTTAGAAATTAAGATACTGGTACTAGACGCACTATTGACGTTATATAAAAGAGCCAGTGTGGCCTGTGGCTCTGCCCAAGTGGAGCAGCTGGCGTCGTCCACACCCTAAGTTTCACATACTTACGGGTTACTGTTGTCTCCAGCCTCCTGAAAATGGTTATCCTGCCTCAACAATATCTCAGTATAAAAAGAGTTTTTCACCATGTTGGTATCAGTGAGATAAGAAACCAGAAGTTCTTGCAGATGAAACTATGTAGATTTTGACTATATGCCTTAAACTAGTAAGTCTATCATCATATTTCTTATAGCTTCAATCAATAGGCTGTTATGCTCTTCCCAAGAAAGCCAAACAAGTTTGTCAAGAATTGCGGTACAAAGTAGTTAAATATGTTGTTAAACATTTGTAAACTGTTAGCAGCCGAGTAGCCGCGTGTCACATCTTGTTAAGGAATTATCATGAAACAACTTATTATTGCTGAACGCGTAAGCCTCATTGGTCATATCGCGTCAAAAGCCTTTGGACTGGTAGGGATGCTACTGGTAGTACCTAATGCCGAAATAATTTTCAACTTATCGCAGGTAGGAGAAACTGCTGTACAGTTAAGTATGGCTGGCGGTGGTGTAGTTGATATCATCTTAGGGACAGTAGCTGTCTCTATTTATGCCTACCGGACGTTGGGATTAGGAACTTGGCTAGCATTTATGCTACCAGCTATGTTTATCTCTTTAGGGAGTGAACTACTGGGAACTAGTACAGGGTTTCCATTTGGTGATTATAGCTACTTGAGTGGCTTGGGTTATAAGATTGGGGGGCTAGTTCCTTTCACAATCCCTTTATCTTGGTTTTATGTTGGACTGTCGTCTTATTTAATTGCGAGAACTGGTTTGAAAGTGACTCAAAAACCCAGTTGGGGTCGCCATATTGCTGCGATAGCCGTTGGTGCTTTGCTCTTCACTTGCTGGGACTTTGCCCTTGAACCGGCTATGAGTCAAACTTCTCTGCCCTTTTGGTATTGGGAACAACCAGGAGCTTTCTTTGGAACACCTTACCAGAACTATGTAGGTTGGTTTGGTACTAGCGCCCTGTTTATGAGTGTGGCAGGATTATTGTGGAGAGATACCTCGATTAAATTAGAGCGATCGCAACTCAATCTGCCCTTAGTCGTTTATTTAACTAACTTTGCCTTCGCCGCCGGACTCAGTTTGGCTGCTGGATTTTCTATCCCTGTGTTACTTGGCTTATTGCTAGGTGTGATTCCGGCTGTGGTGCTGTGGTCAAGGAGTTCAACCACACCTGCTCAAGTTACTGTTGAACCAGTAAACAAAGAAGTATCAGTAGCAAAGGTTGAAGTTGCCTTGAAATAAGTCTAGAAATTAGGGAGTGGGGAGTGGGGAGTGGGGAGTGGGGAGGCAGAGGGAGCAGGGGAGCAGAGGAGCAGAGGAGAAGTTGCAGTAAGTCTTTCCCCTCTGTCCCTCTGCTCCTATATCTAATCCCATGCCCCGTACCCAATGCCCCATACCCAATGACTAATGACTAATGACAACGCTTTGATAATAGAAAGCGCCATCTCCCTTTTATTGCTACTTATCCAAGTACCAGCAACGGCAATTCTGTTTTCGCGCCTGCTAAAGGGGCCAAGACGCCATCCTGCAATAGAACCCCAACAGCCGACACCTGAGCTTTTGGGTAAGGTTAGTGTGGTTGTTCCCACACTGAACGAGGCGCTTCGCATTAGCCCTCTGTTGGCTGGTTTAAGTCAGCAAAGCTATGAAGTTAGGGAAATTATGGTTGTAGACAGCAAATCCAGTGATGGTACCCCCGACTTGGTAAAAGCCTCACAGCAAAAAGATCCGCGCTTTCGCCTGATGACAGATGATCCCTTACCCTCTGGTTGGGTGGGGCGTCCTTGGGCGTTGCATAACGGTTTTCTATATAGTTCAGAGGCTAGTAAGTGGTTCTTGGGGCTGGATGCTGATATTCAACCGCATCCTGGTTTAGTTGCTGGGTTGTTAAAGACGGCCGAAGCGCAAGGCTATGATTTGGTTTCTCTTTCACCCCAATTCATCCTCAAATATCCTGGGGAGTGCTGGCTACAACCTGCTTTGTTGATGACTTTGCTTTACCGATTTGACCCATCGGGGATCAATACAGAGCAACCAGAACGGGTAATGGCAAATGGACAGTGTTTTTTATGTCGTCGCTCCGTTTTAGCTGCTGTGGGTGGTTATAGCAGTGCGAGTAATTCTTTTTGTGATGATGTCACGTTGGCACGCAATATTGCTACCCAAGGCTATAAGGTCGGCTTTTTAGATGGCGCAAAGGTATTAAAGGTACGTATGTATGAAGGGGCGATGGAGACGTGGAAAGAATGGGGGCGGAGTCTCGATCTTAAAGATGCAACTTCTCGTTCTCAGTTATGGGGAGATTTATGGTTACTCACATCTGTTCAAGGTCTACCGCTTTTAATTATCCTGACTTTTTTATTGATTTCTCCCCCATCCTCCTACTTGCTACAGACGCGATTAATCACGTCTCTACCCATTCCCCTACTCTTTCTGCTGGGACTGAATTTATTCCTGTTAGTGATTCGCTTTGCAATGCTAATAGCGATCGCACCTTCTTATGATCGCACCAACGCTAAAGGCAGCTGGTTATTCTGGCTTTCTCCTTTGGCTGATCCCTTAGCTGTACTGCGAATCTTCTTATCTGCATTCCGCACCCCGCGCGAGTGGCGAGGACGCAAGTATATATAGTGGGGGATTGGGGATTGGGCGTTAGGAGTGCTGAGTAATGAGTTAAGAGTTAGGAGTTTTGTTTATCCCCTTGTCCTCCTTGTCCCCCTTGTCCCCCTTGTCCCTGCTCCCTACTCCTCTTCACCTCCTACTTGATCCCCGCGTTCCAATTCCCAAAGAATTTGATTTCCTTCACGGCGTACCCGTGACACTATCCAGTTTCGCCAGCGCCATTGATCTCCACGACTAGTGACAGCGCTGGCGTGGACATCCATCAAGTCTGCTAACTCAGAACTGGTGATTAAGTAGCCTTTTTCAGAAATTTCGTCAGCTATACGCAAAGTTTCAACCAAGCTGCGGAGTTGCGAAACCCTCATTTCTGGTGGTTTTTCATCGGTTACGGCCGCAGTTGGCCCAGTTGATGGTTCCATAACGGTTATTTCTGGTGCAGAAGTACTGATTTCTTGCGGACTTTGGTTAATTATTCTAGAGTTTTTTCCATAATCAGCTACTTTTGCTACATTTAGGTCATTTTTAGTAGGTAAAGATTTGTAAAAATCTTTATCAGATAATTGTTGTAGGGAAGGGGTTTTGCCACTGGCATAACTGCGAGCGATCGCATCACAACGTTCGTTACCTATGTTACCAGAATGTCCCCGAACGTATTGCCATTTTACTTGTTGGGTATTGAGTTCATCTAAGATTTCTAAAAGGTCTTGGTTTTGGACGGGTTTACCATCTGACTTTTTCCAGCCTTTGTTTTTCCAGCCTTTCACCCATTTGGTAACGCAGTTAATCAGGTATTCGCTATCGGTATGAAGGGTGATTGGTTGGGCTTGTTGAGATGTTTGCAGAAATTGAAGGGCAGCGATCGCAGCTTGCATCTCCATTTTATTATTAGTGGTATGAGGGGATGCATCGCCCATTTCGTGGATTGAGCCGTCACTGAAGTAGACGACAACACCCCAACCGCCAGGGCCAGGATTACCGGTGCAAGCACCATCGGTGTATATGCTTTGAATTATGGGTTGGGTGGACATGGTTAGGATATCGAACCGCGAAGGACGCGAAGGACGCAAAGGGAAGAGTTATTAGCGGCAATTTTTAACAATATTCAGGCTATTATACTGATAAATGCTTTTAATTCTGACTTTATCTTTAATCCCGATCGTCAGGCAAATTTTCCATTTCCTCAGTAATTAGCGTCTGAAAATCTTCGTCATAATTATACAGATGAACCGCAGCAGCTAGGATTTCTGTCTGCTACAATTTCAGCTTGTTGATTAGCAGTTAAACTAGTTAACTGTAACTGGTTAATTAAGGCTTGTACTTTCAGGCATTCTGTACCTAATTCAGTAATCAAGGTACTGAAGGTTGAATTGGTGAGTGCAAGAGGGCGATCGCTAATCTGCATATTTTATTCATTGTCCCAATCCTTTACGCGCTTGTTGGATTGCCTTGTCAAAAGCATGAATATCTTTTTACCAATGCTTAATTAAACCTTCGTCGGGAAAACTCTTTTCTAATTTGAGTCTAATCTTTTCTTGATGTTCAATAATTCTTTGAGCTAAAAATTCAATCGCCTTTTGATGGTGTTTTTTACTGATTACTCCGAACGATAGGCAACGCGGAGACTTTGGATTAAAATCACCAAAGATGCGATCGCCATTAACCCGCCCCAAAACCAGTAAGGTAAAAGCAAATAGCGCTGCATTTGCGCTGTATCAGAAGCACCAAGGGGGCCAGCAGAACTACTAAATAGATAATCAAGTTGATGGTACGTACTTACACAAGCTTGTACGCCCAGAAATTGGATGACAAACCCTTGCGCCCAGCGAGGGGCTTTTAGGGCGATACCTAAGATTATTAAACCCAGTAAGGGAATTGCCACCAATCCAAACCAGGAACGCACCCAAATTAATGTGGAAAACAGCAAAAAACTGCCTAAGATTTTTAAACTTAGAGAAGCTGTTGTAAAACTGCGGGAAGCCAGAATCAAAGCTGCACCAGCAAGAGGTGGCCCCATTGGCCCAGCTGCGGCGATTATTGCTGGGACAATTGGCCCCAATGACGACCGGATGCCATACGTTGCGACACCGGAACCATTGCTAAAAATCTCTAATTTCTGAAACTGTCCCCCTAACAGGAGTGCCATTAAGCCATGACCCATTTCATGAAACCAAGTTGCCAGAATTGTAAATGGGTATAAGATATAATCCCCTCCTGGTACTTGCCACAGTAAAGCAGTTGTGATCGCTGCTGCAACTAGCCAGGTTAGCCCCATACGTTCAACAACTGGCGGGGCTTCTTTAGTCAGTAAGGTTTCAAAATTTTTGTTTGATTCCCTCATAGGTCACTCAATTTTAGATTTTAGATTTTAGATTTTGAAATTAACATTATCCCCCCGATTAATTCGTGGGTATTCAATTTTAGATTTGAAATTATAGATTATTCCTTCAATCTAAGATTGACAGTGTATTTTCATCTATCCTAATGTAATTATTGAGGTATTAGGGTTGCTGAGGAATGCAACAATTCGCACCTCGAAGCGACGGCTGTAAACTATGACGCTATCAAGAACAACATAGCCATCCGTCGCTTGTCTGATACGATTCAAGTGTTTATCCTCCAAAGTGGATGTCGGAGGATGATCAGAAAATACTTAGACCGATGTCACAATTAAGTGAGAATCGGTTAAGCAAGTTGAAACAGGAATGTCATCAAATCTCCTTTACCCAAGCTGATGCGATCGCCTGGTCGCAAGCGATGACGGTTCCCCGGTAAAAGTGGCAAATTATTAATGTAAGTGCCATTAGAACTTCCCACATCCTCTACATAATGGGCATCTCCTTCAACGCGAATATCTGCATGAATCCGCGAGACAATTTCAGAATTGGGAAACCCTGAAACATCTATATCTGGAGGAATTCGGTCATTCGGCTTGCCGATATGAATCACAGAGACATTTTGCGGCAATTCAATTAAGCGATCGCTTTGAACGTGGATTAACCGTGCTGTAACCTGCTGCAATTGCGTTCTGGCCGCAGTTGCAATTGGTGTTGCTGGTGGGGGTACTTCGGCTTGGGAGGCTGGCGCTGGTTCCAAAGGTGGTGGAGTAGGAATACTTTGTATAGAGACTACAGGTTGAGCTGCGATGGTTGGCGTTGGTTCTGGGGGACTGCTTGGTGTAACAGGTATTTGTGGCGCTGGTTCTGGAGGAACTGCTACCTCTGTTGGTGGTAAAGATGATTCGGGGGGATGTGAGTTAGTAGATTTACTCATTCCCAAAGCATCTGGTTGTAAAAGTTCTAACAGTGGATCTGGTGGAACTAACGGCGGTACTTCCACAGGAACATCAGGAGTAACTGTTGTAGCTACTGTTGCCGCATGAACGTGTGGAACTCCTGCGGAGTGAAGGTTGTAGCCACACTGACCGCAGAATGCAGCATCTGCCTGCACGGTTGCCCCACAACTGGGACAATTAGTAGTCGCGGGTAACGGTGTATAGCAAGCTTCACACTGGACAGCACCATCAGGGTTGGGATGATTGCAATTAGGGCAGACGATCATCGATATTTAGCCTTTGTTCAAGATCATCATAAATATAAGTAGGACTGGCAAGCAGAGGGCGGCCCTAGCTTTAGATTTTAGCAATTACTGCCGATTTGATACGGGTAAATGGAGCAGGGGAGGCAGGGGGAGATGGCAACGCCAAAGGGGAAAGGGCAAGGGGCAAAGGGGAAAGGAAAGCTCCCTCTTCCCTCCTTGTCCCTTTCCCTTTTCCTTACCCGAATGGTTTTGCCCCATTCCCCATTCTTCAATGTTGGAGTTCCAAACCTGCTGCCGCATCTAGCAGCCACCAAAGTTCTCCTTGGGGCTGAATTAAACGGGATGGGTAAGTGAAGTCATCGGCTACAGGTGCAAAGACTTGCGCTAAAGCTGGTCGTTTATTAGCACCAGCAACCAGAAAAATCACGCTACGAGCAGAATTGATGAAGGGGTATGTGAAACTTATCCTGGGGTTTCCGTCTTTATTACCCACGGTAACTAGGCGATCGCGTACTTTGAGAGCTTCTGTGTGCGGAAACAAAGATGCAGTATGTGCATCATCACCCATTCCTAGTAATACTACATCCAATGCGGGAAACTCGACCCCAGAAGTATTGAAAAATTCTTTGAGTTCTTGTTCATACTTGGCAGCAGCCAGTTCTGGATTGGCTTCTAAGGTTGGTACGGGGTGAATGTTAGCAGTTGGGATGTCAACATGGTTTAGCCATGCACGACGTGTCATCAATTCATTGCTATCGGGGTGATCTGGTGGTACGTAACGCTCATCTCCCCAGAATATATGAATTTTATCCCAAGGCAGTTTTTGAGTAGCGAGCGCTTCGTATAACGGCTTAGGTGTACTGCCGCCAGATAAGGCGATGGTAAACCGTCCACGCTGCTCAATGGCAGTTTTTAACTTTGACAGAATTAATTCTAGCGCTCGTGCAACCAGCGCTGGCTGATCCGGTAGAACTTCAACGGTTTTGTTCATGGCTTCATCATCATATTGCTGGCTTCTGGCAATACAATACCGAACTTATTACAATCCTCCTTTTTAACTTTTGAAACATTTAACATCGTGGATTCAGTAGGCTAGAAAACGTAGACGCTCTTTATCACCTTTAACGGTAAGTTGTCAGTAGTCAGTTGTACTAACTACTAGCCGCTCTGATGATTATTTTTATTTACACCCAGTTACTTGATACTTGGTTGACTGACGCCACAGAGGATACATTTATTAATTCTTATTAAAAATTAATATAAAACAAGAATCAGGAGTCAGAATTCAGAATTGGTTATTACTGCACGTGTGAAGCGACGAGTAATACCTGGAAGAATATTTTACCTGAATTCTGACCAAAGCAACGGAAACGTTTCCAGCTTTGCTCCTGAGTTCTGAATTCTTCTTAATAAAACTAATTAATCACAAACAGCGTTTTCCAGTCAGCGATCGCTTCACGTTGGGCAATTAACAATTCCTGAATTCCGTTTTGGGCGACATCTAGCAGTTGATCCAACTGAGCGCGGCTAAAGCTGCCTTCTTCACCTGTTCCCTGGATTTCAATGATTCCCAAATGTTGATTCATTACCACATTAAAATCTACTGTTGCAGCCACATCTTCAATATAATCTAGATCCAAAAATGGCTCTCCCTCCAGTAATCCTACGGAAACTGCTGCTACCTGTCCACACAAAGGCGATCGCTCCAACACGCCTTCAAGCAACAATTTAGAAATTGCATGAGCCAACGCTACAAACGAGCCTGTAATCGCTGTTGTCCGAGTTCCAGCATCTGCTTGTAACACATCAGCATCTACAGTCAGCGTCCGTTCTCCCAGTGCCTCAAAATCCACTGCTGCGCGTAAGCTACGTCCAATTAAACGTTGAATTTCTTGCGTCCGTCCAGATAATTTCAATAATTCTCTTTCTTGGCGTTTTTGAGTAGCAGATGGTAACATTCGGTACTCAGCAGTTAACCAGCCTTTACCAGTTCCTTCAAGAAACTTTGGAACTCCCTTATTAACGCTAACGGTACAAAGTACCTGAGTATCACCGCATCTTGCGAGAACAGAACCGGGGGCAAAGCGGGTGAAACTGGGGTGAAAGCTGATCGGACGTAGTTCGTGAGGAAGACGACCGTCAGGACGCTGCCAAGCCATTGGAGTTGCCTCAAGTTTTACAATACTGCCTTAAGATTACCTTAGTGTTATTGGGCATTGGTAAGAAGGGTAAAGGGGAATGGGTAAGGGGGAAAGGGTTTATTTCTTCATCCTTTACCCTTTAACCTTTAACCTTTAACCTTTTCCCCTCTCTTGTTGCTTCCCCTGCCTCCCCTGCTTCTTTATCTAAGGAACTGAAAGTAGAGTCAAAATATTTTGCTGCACCATCTCTGGTGACTGGTCGCCGTTGATGGTCAACAAGCAGCGACGACGGTCGTAATATTCTAGGATGGGAATGGTGCGATCGTAGAATAATTCTACACGGCGCTGCACGATTTCTGGTTGGTCATCTGGTAGCGATCGCCCCAAGGATCGGCTAACCATTACTGCTTCTGGGACTTGGAGATAAATTGCCCAATCTAATCTTTGCCCTAAATCATCCAATAAAAAATCTAATTCTTCAGCTTGGAAGGCAGTGCGGGGATAGCCTTCTAACACCCAATCGCAGTTAATATCTGGTTGTCTGAGGCGTATTCGGATCAATTCAATGATCATTTCGTCTGGAACTAACTCCCCTTTTTGCATGTAGGGTCGTGCGTGGTAGCCTAGTTCACTCAAGCTAGCGTAAACCGAAAGAGAAGTCCGGGGATCGCCTTCCAGCCATCGAAATTCTGGTAGGGGCTGATTGCCAGATATTGCTTCCCGTAAAATCCCACCTGTGGAAATCAAAGGAATATCAAAGTATCTGCAAAGCCTTTGTGCTTGAGTGCTTTTACCCGATCCTGAACCTCCCAGAATCACCAATCTCACAACAATTTACTCCTCATCCTGTCAAATTCACTACTCGCTAAGTTTGTTTTGCCCAAACAACCGCTAAATGTAACATTGAGAGATTTTTAGACGTTCTGCCTAGCTTTGTTAAATAATTGGAACTGTAACTCTGATGTTTTTATTTTTACAACTCCTTTCCGAGAAAAGACGAAAATTTAAATCAAAATAACTCTTGACTTGAATACAAACGTAGTGTTTGACTAAGAATGCAATTTGCCAAATCCACCACCCCTGTGAAAAACAGATTGATTATACAGGCAAATTTGTCAGAATTATCGCCAGCAAGAACGCTTAACTTATTGTATTTTTTTGAACTTAACCTTATGGTTGCCCAGCTAGAAACTCAAAGTATCAATTCAACCCTAACCCTACCATATCCAGTTGAAGGACTAGTACAAGTTTTCACTAGTTCTCATCGCAACTTTTTTACGACCGTGATGGCTCAATCACTGAGAATAGCTGGACAAGGAACGCCAGTATTAATAGTGCAGTTCCTCAAAGGAGGTATTCGTCAAGGACAGGAAAGACCTATAAAATTAGGACAAAATTTAGATTGGATTCGCTGTGATTTGCCTCGTTGTATCGATACGCCACATCTAGATGATACGGAAAATCAATCTTTACAAAAGCTGTGGCAATATACGCAAAAAGTAGTGTGTGAGAGTAAGTATTCTCTCGTGGTGTTAGATGAGTTAAGTTTAGCGATTAACTTTGGTTTAATTCCAGAAACGGAAGTTTTAGCGTTTCTGGCAAAACGCCCTCTTCACGTCGATATCATTCTTACAGGGCCAGAGATGCCGAAATCTCTCTTGGATGTGGCAGATCAAATTACAGAAATCCGCCGGAGTTATCGACCTTAAACAATCTCAGAATTTGAGATTTTGGATTTAATAATCTTCAAGAAGAAGGTGTGTTAATGTTCTTAAACACACCTTGCTGTTCTAGCAACAGATGTCGGATTGAGGAGAAATTGAGCAGCTTGTTGTGCTATTAATTCAGATAACTGAATCTGTTTAAAGGTGACTAAACTTTCATTGACAAAAGAATCTCTCACTAAGACCTTCTCCCCACTGTTGAAAGAAGTTTCATAAAACACTTCCTTAATCCCTGCGGAGATAATTAATTTCAAACAAGACAGACAAGGTTCTAGAGTGACGTAAATACTTGCACCATCTGTAGACGTACCATGCTTTGCGGCTTGTGCGATCGCATTTGCTTCCGCGTGTACAGCCCTTGATGGTAAAGTTTTACTAGCATCACAGCTACTCAATCCTGGATAACAGTAGCCCTGAGTCGTACAATGTGCCGAACCCGATGGTGAGCCATTGTAACCTGTTGCCACCACCTGCTTGTTTTTCACAATTACAGCACCCACGGGAAAAGCTAAACACGTTGAGCGAGTTGCTGCAAGTTTAGCCAACATTAGAAAGTATTCATCCCATGTTGGTCTTTGATGGGGTTCGGCGATTGGGGAAATATCTTGCATAATCTGTCAATTTCAAACCTTATTCTGGTGTGTTGCTGACAATGGCAACTGTATAAAATACTACTTTTATATACGAATTTTAATTTATATTCTGGTGTGTTGCAAATTACTTGATATATTTAGCCTGATGATATCCACCTTAGCATTGCTGTTTATTTATAGAAATTACAGATTTATTACTTACTGATCCTGAATGTAAGGCTTGCCACTTTTAATACAGTTACTAGCCTTTTGCAGTTCGATACCTAAATAACCAGTATGTTCAGGCTGAATTGCTGGAGAGCTAGCACAAATCTCTCTTAATAGGCTAAGGGGATTTTTCCCACGATAAGACTTAATCACCTCACCACTACCAGGGGTTGTGTGAGTAACGACTATCTCTTTGCCATCAACCTCAATTAGGAAATTGCCGGAGGGGTCATAATAGCTTCGCTGATTAAAAATTGCAGCGTATTGATTTGCAATTAGCCTCTCTGCATTGTCCCAGGTATCATCATATATATGAGCAGACTGACTAATAGTTATGAGTGGCCCCATTTTCAAGTCATACTCAGAACGTTGAGCAATTTCATCCCTAATATGTTGTTGCAAAGCCCTCAACGCAAAAGCATTTGCAGGCCACGCAGCAAACATATCATTACTTCTAAGAGTTGCAGTTAATGATAATTCATTATCAACCACTCTCAACCAAATATGATTTAGACAAGGACTACCACCTTTTTCATGGTCTTTTACATCCCATAAATTCATAACTGCACTAGCGGCATCAATTTCTCCAATTAACTTCTGAATTACCTGGTCAATTTGATCCCGCTCAAACCAGGAACGTAAACGTTGACCATAAGTATATTTCAAACCTTCCCTATAAGGTGCATCATCTAAAATCTGCGAAACGTATTCTTTAAGAAAAAGGCGATCAATTGGCAAATAATTCGGATCGGGAAAATAAAAGTCAACAGGCTCATCAGTAATAATTGCCATTAAATCAATCAATTCTTGCCATTGCCCATCATAGCCAGTTGGTCTAATTGTTCCTGTTGTCTTAATGCGATGAATGATTTTTACCCAAGTTTCGGCTATGGTCTTACCTTCTATTCGGTGTCCGTAGCGTGGCCCTGGTAAAACACTTGGCTCAACGAGAGACATGGGAAATTCTAACCGTGAACCCCAAGGAGAAAGTTCCTCTAATTGGGCATAAGATTTAACTAGACTAACTGCCTCAACAATTGATTTGGCTTCTTTGAAATCTACAGAATGCCGTAGGTGTTCTAAAGCACTAGCTTTCACCTCCATATCAATATATCCAGGTATAGGGGAGCGAATTATCCAGCAACGCAACCCAGTATCACAAACACCTTCTTCAAAGCCATTACGGAAAAAGTCTAGCAAGCACTGACACGCACCCGCGTTATTATCTTCCCTTGTGGCATTGAGAACAACCAAAAAGCGGACGTGGGGATTAAATAGCAAATTGCGAATCAGTAAGTTTATCCCCCTTGTGGGCGAGTATAGTTGCCCAATTACAGCATACTCTTGCGATTGCAAGTGTTTAGCGATCGCCTGCTTTACTGTCCATCCTGTAATCACTGCCGTCTGACCTAGACCATAAATAAGCTGGTTGGGCTTGTGCAGTGCTTTGTACTCGAATTGGGTTGCCTTACCCGTTGCTGTCATGATTGGCTAAAATTAAAAAATTAACGATCTTCTATCGTATCACTAAATCTAAATTGCACTGAATACAACCCAAAAATTAGAGTGCGATCGCTTGCTTTATCCCATGCTAAATAGAGAACTCGCTCTGGTTCTTTTAGTTTTAGTGCAACTCGATAATTTAAACATTGTCCTAAAGCTGTATGAAACTCGGAAATCGCAGAAGGAACAACAAAACTCTTGATTTCTACAGCAATTCTTTCGTCTTGTTTTTGGGCAGCAATTAACCGTTCTGCACCCAGATCGATTTGCAATTGTCCATCTGCTAAATCAATAGACAGTGGATCGTGTGTAATTGTCCAGCCATCTTTTTGCAAAGCCAATCTAACTAAATTATGGAAAATATCTCTTGCAGATATTCATTAAAATTTTAAGTGTAATAACTCGAAAATTTTATAGTCTAAACTTTCATCATATTTTAGCTCTCAGGCAGGAGTTGGAGCGATCGCTTTACCCTACAAAACATTCCGTAATTCTTGAATTGTATTTGCTACAACAATCCTCCGTAAAATCTCTTTCAATTGCTCCAAGTCAGAAATTTGCGAAATTTGCGACATCAACTCTAAACCAGCCCTGCCAAATTTCGCCTCTAAACTTGTTTCGATACTAGAGATTATTCCACGTACTTGTCCTCGTGCTTCTCCTTCTGCTTGTCCTCGTGCTAGTCCCTCACGTAAAATTTCTTGATACCAAGGTGATTCTCTTAAGACTGTCATATCCCACCTCATGATTTCCTGAACTAAAGCACTTTCTAATACAAAGGTCGCAAAAAATGCCAGAACTGTCTCTAGTTGATTTAATTGCTCATCAGCACGTAGCATTCGTAATGCTTCCCTTATTGTAGACTCGTTTTCTCCGCCTTTGAGAATTGGTACAAAGGGAAGCAGCGACGGTAACGGCGTCTCAAAAGCAATATTTACGTCAACTTCCCAAAGGTTGATTACGCGGTAATCTTGAATTGCTCTTAGCCCGATAAAATTGGATGCAAAGCTTGTAGGTATTTGACTGTTGCTGATTTTGAGAATGTTAATCAGTACAGGGTAGGTTTGTAGTTTATATTTTTCTTCCGCAAGGGCAGCATAAGCACGCATCCGACGCGGCATTTCTGATGTGTGGCGTAATTGCAACTCATTGAGAATGAGAAATTTTCCGTATTGCGGACTTTCAGCCTGAATTACAACATCGCTTTGTCGGCTAATCCATTGGAATTCTGTATTTAAGATTTCGCCTGTAACAATGTCGGGTATTCCTGTCACCCATTTTGCCCAATTATTTGGTGCAAGGCTGATTAATTTTTTAGTGCTAACATCGACAGCTTTGTTCATCAAAAAAAATAGATGCGATCGCCCTAAATCAAACCCAATAAATCCGAGGATAATCGCTTCGCCTTATCCTACCGCAAATTATGTCAACTTTCGCACGATCGTAATGAGGCCGATTAGCCATTATCTGGGGTACTGACCTCGCCTTACCTAGACGCATACCATTTCGCTGCATCTGTTGCCAAGGTTAAACTAACGGGGGATATGAGATGCGATCGCAAAGAACCATCACCCGATACACTCAAGAAACGCACTGTATGAGATGCCAAACTCTAAAGTAGAGGTTGTATCGGCAACAAAGCTTGTAAATCCAGAGAGGCGAGGCGTTGATAAGCTTGATCTATGAATCGTTTACCTCTAAGAAAGCCTGTATTAGCTCCTGGGCAAATGTACCGGAGACTTTCTGGTGTAAAACGTTCTAATAAGATCTGAAGACTGTTAAGTTGCCTTGGCCAGTGAAAGGTTTTGGCTGCCCGTAATGGTACTGGTTGCCCATGCTGGTTTGGGAGTAAATGGCGACCAGAAAACAAGATACCTCCAAGTTTACTGTAGTAAAGACAAGATGAGCCGGGAGAATGACCTGGTGTCCAAATAACTTGTGTTGCTGCATCAAGTGTAAATTCTTGCCTGAAGGTAGTTAAGGTTAAGCCTGGTAATAAATAAGCTTCTTGCTCTTGAATCAGCACCTCGCAGCCAAAGGTTTGCTGAAATTCAGCAGTCTTGCCAATCGCGCCTCGATAGGTGAGAAATAACCAACGCACGCCTCCATAGGTTCCTAAAAAATCTTGATTTGTTTGCTCTAGTGCAGGGCAATCTATGAGGATATTGCCTTCATTTCTTACAATAAAATAAGAGGTTCCCCCTAATGTGTCCCGATTGGGTGGAAAAGCAAAAATGCTCTCTTGTGCGAAGTCCGATTGCAGAGTACCTGCGCGAAGAACTTCGTCAGGGAACACAGCCCGTGGTGGTTTAGTTGTATGACTTTGCTGTTGAGGTAAAGGGCACATAATCAAAGAACCGAATCTGAGGAGTTGTGGACAATCTGGTTGCAGTGTGGAAATTCTCAAGAGTTGAAACTTAAGCGTTAACCAGCACTGTTAACCGTTGTGATTCAGGAGGCAAGAGTAACCCACTATTAAAAGCGTGGGGCTGAGGCTGTGAAAGCTTTGTATCTCGTAGCGCTTGACGTTCGATCCAATTTTTCTTTCTTTTTAAACTGGGTTTTTGACCCAGAACTAAAGTTTTCATTCATAATTCTTTCCTGTTGCCTCCTGCCTTTTGCATCCTGCCTCTCTTATAAAATTGGGAGGTCTGCCTTGTAGTTAATGCTATGGTGCTGAAGCTACTGGTGGAGCGTTTTGTCAAAATTACTGTAGATAACATGGCATTTTGGTTTCTGTTTATTCTCCTGCTGGGGCTAGCTACTTATTTTATGGTGCAGCACAGCGTCGCTCACATCACCCGAACACCAGTATGGTTGTTGTGGCTGGTTTTAATGACACCAGCATTTCTGTTGAGTGGATGGACGCTAATCTATGGGGCGAAACAACCTCCGCCGCCGGCGTTGATCATCTGGTCGATATTTGTCTGCACAGTGTTGTACTGGACGTTGTTTCACTGGGGGCGTCAAGTACCAAGAGATACACAGACGCAAGCCCAAACCCAAGCCCCAGAATCACAGCCGACTATCCAGCCTACCCCAGAACCAATAGTGCGTCCTATTGAACCAACGGAAGAAACCTTACTGCGGAATTGTTTTCCTTGGTCTGTATATTACGTTCAAAATATTGAGTATCGACCCCAATCTGTAATTTGCCGTGGTCAGTTGCGAACTAAAGCTAGCAATGCTTACCAGCAGATTAAGACTAATATTGAAGCACAATTTGGTGATCGCTTCTTGCTAATCTTTCAAGAGGGGTTAAATGACAAACCTTTCTTTGTCTTGGTTCCCAATGTTCAAGCTGCTAAAGAGAAAAATACACCACGACGCGACCAGGAACGCTTAACTCGTCCAGGATTAGCGCTTCTACTACTAGTAGCTACTTTACTAACTACTACCTTGGTTGGTGTGGAAATTGCTGGTGTTACTCTGCCGCCGATATGGAATATTGGCTCTTTGTTCTCACTTCTATCTAACCCAAATGTTTTATTCAAAGGATTACCTTATGCTTTAGGACTAATGACTATTTTGGGCATTCATGAACTTGGGCATTATTTGACAGCGAGATTTTACAAGATTCGCTCGACGTTGCCTTACTTTATACCCGTGCCTTTCTTCTTGGGAACTTTTGGCGCATTTATTCAGATGCGTAGTCCCATTCCCAACCGCAAAGCTTTATTTGATATTAGTATCGCTGGGCCACTTGCAGGTTTTGTTGTTACCTTGCCATTACTAATATGGGGCTTGGCTCATTCTGATATAGTTTCCCTGACTGAAAAAACCCGACTTTTGAATCCTGATGCCCTCAATCCCAAGTATTCAATTTTACTGGCGTTACTCTCGAAGTTAGCTTTGGGAAGTCAGTTAACAGCAAAATCAGCCCTCGACTTGCATCCAGTTGCAGTAGCAGGTTTTTTGGGACTAATTGTCACAGCATTAAATTTAATGCCTGTGGGACAACTAGATGGAGGTCACATTGTCCATGCAATGTTTGGACAACGAACTGCGCTCATAATTGGTCAAATTGCTCGTGTATTGTTGCTATTACTGGCTTTAGTACGAGAAGAATTTTTGGTGTGGGCGATTATCTTATTATTTATGCCGTTGATTGATGAACCTGCGCTGAATGATGTTACTGAATTGGATAACAAACGTGACGTTTTGGGGTTACTGGCAATGGCTTTGTTGATTGTAATTATTTTGCCACTACCGCAAGCGATCGCTAACTTTTTGCAAATTTAAAAAAGCAGAATTCAGGAGTCAGAATTCAGGAGTCAGAATTCGGGAGTAAAACAGGCTTTATACCTGGCTTTGAGGCGAATCTTTGTGTACTTCACTTTCTGGAAAATTGGCTGTATCAGCGATCGCGATCGTTTCTTTTTGCAGCCCATAGATTTGTCTATGAGGTTTTCTGTTTGTCTTCTTCCATGACATTCTCAAGCCTTATCGTTTTGCTAATTCTGGAGTCCGCCCCTTCAAACCAATCATCAATTTCAGCATAAATACTTTTAATACAGGTACTCGCTGCAAAAACCATAAACCCAAGCGACGAACTACCACTACAGGGAAGAAATTATTAGAAAACATCCGATCTAACAAATCGGTGAAACCTAAAATTGTCAGATTCTCTAGCTTGCGCCAGCGTTCATAACTTTTGAGAATCTGAATGTCACCAATATCTTTACCCGCTTTGTGGGCTGCTTGAATTACTTGCGCCAAAGCTGCTGCATCCCGAATGCCCAAATTTAAACCTTGTCCGCCGACGGGATGGCAATTGTGTGCCGCATCACCAATTAATGCTAGTCGCGGGAGAACGTAGCGATCGCTTTGCATAAGTTGTACCTGAAAAACAAAGCGATCGCCTAGTAATTCCAGTTTCCCCATCTGATCGCCATAGCGGCGGCTGAGTTCTGCCAAAAATTGCTCGTCATTTAAAGCACACAAAGCTTTTGCTTCTTCATGAGGGGCAGTCCAGACAATGCGGCAACGGTTCCCCGGTAAAGGTAAAATTGCAAAGGGGCCGCTAGACCAAAATCTTTCGTAAGCGGTGTTCTTGTGGGGCTTTTCTGGTTTGACAAAGGCGACGATGCAAGATTGCCAATATTTCCAGCCAGAGGTTTTGATTCCAGCCGCTTGCCGAATTGGCGATCGCGATCCATCTGCTGCTACAACTAATTTGCTGCGAACTGTCTTTAGTTGATCGGCAATTTTAATATCGATGGCGACTATACGCTGCTGGTATTGCGTATTTACCACTTCCGCCGGACACAAATAAGTCACATTGGGGCAATTTTGGACAAAATTTTGCAACGGCTGCAACAGTGCTTGGTGTTCCGCCACATAACCCAACTCTGGGGTATTTATATCATCTGTGGTAAATTCCACCACATCGGGATGATCGGCATCCGAAAGACGGACTCGGCAATATTTGGCGATTTGCGGCAACATTTTGTCCCAAACGCCAATTCCTTGATAAATTAGCGACGAAAGCTGATGAACTGCATAAGCTTGTCCCTTGGCTACCGCCGCAGATGCTACTTTCGCCTCAATTAGCAAGACACTCAAACCAGAATCTTTTAAAGCAGAGGCTAGAGTTAACCCAATAATCCCACCGCCGACAATTACCAAATCATATTCATATCCCCGCTCATTTGGCGGTGTTAATTGAGGGGAAATTTGCTCAAGCTGCGTTATGGTCATTGTTAAGTTAGATTACAGCGTCTTAACTCTTATTTTGACGCGATCGCGCCATCTTGAGCAAGTTAACAATTCAAAATTTTATCCATAAGCAAGGTTTAATGCCTGTTTTACTTCTGACTCCTGAATTATTTGCTGACTCGATAAATTGGTCTAACCTGACGATAAGTATTAAGTAAGCTAAGAAATTTCTGACCATCAAAATTTATCGGGTCAACTTTTTTACCAGAACGGTCTACTAAATGGTGCGTAGTAATGCGATGATCTGGAACTTGACTTTGAGCAATTAACCAAGCAAGAGAATGATATTGAGCTTCCGTGTAGCCGCTATGGGTTTGTTCGCTGCTAGCGTCATAACTATCTGGCGGTGTTTCTAAAGAAACGTGATAAGCAAAATTATTCACCGACGCAGGCAAATTCGGATTAGTCTGTACAGTTTCCACTCCCTGTGGAGTCTCAAATACTGAGTTAGCTGCACCAAAAGCCCGCTTTTCTGGGGGTACTAGATAAACTACCGTTCCATCTAACTTGATTAAAGCGTGGTAACTTGCTTGTACACTTTCATCAGTATGGGCTACTTGAAAAAAATTAATGGCGCTAGAAGCTGAATAACCAGTTTCATGGAGGACAATAATTGGTTGATTGTTGACAAAAACGCCGTTAACATCTTGGGTATATCGTTCTCCATAGTTACTTGGGTCTACTGAAGCAACTTGATAACTCGGTCTGTACTGTGCAAAAGCTTGAGTGGTTATGTACCTTGCTACAGGCTGGTTAGTTTTGACTGGGGGCTTGATAACATTTTGAAATTTCTTCTCTGGCTCTTTCGCTGATTGAAATTGGGCTTGGGGATATTGAGTGAAAGCTGTAACCTGTGGATTGGCTGCACGGGATATTGTCGGATTGTTGTGTAATTTTGTAGCTCGTCCAATTAGCAGCACTACAATTAAACTGGCAAACATCAGCCAGATTAGTAGCACCCTAGTCACCCAGTCTGTAAACTTCATTTTTCTAATACCCGTAAAACCGTAGATATTAATTTATAGCTAAACTGGCGTGTCAGTTGTAGAGGCGCACTTCCGTAAACCCCTACCGCTTATAGTATCCAAATAATAATCGCTATAATACCTTAATTCTAGTCAAATATACGTTGCTAGTATATGTTGAATGCTAAGTAATTGTTTTAAATGCTTCCTCTGTCTATGGAGCTATTTAAATGCTCTTAAAACCATTGCTACTGCTTGAATAGTTGATGAATTGTGTCTCTACAATTCAAAAGCGCAATCTCAAATCTAAAAGGGTTAGCGTTTATACTCTGCTGCGTGGTGTTCGCATAGCCACAGGTAATGTCCCTCTGGAGTCAAGACGTTCTTTAATCCACCCCAGTGTTGCTGGGGATCTTTTTCATCTAAAAGTTGACGTAAGGCACGTAAAGCCGCACCATCGGCGTGTTCTGGATCTAAATCTTCACCTATAGCAATTTTGTCTGCTAATTCTAAATCTTCAAATTCTTTGAGTTCGGGTAATTTTGCTGCTACCTCTTTAAATAGTTCTAAGTCATTTTTGAATAGCGTTTCATATTCTTTGGGATCTACGACACCCAGCCAAGGGCCAATTATCGGTGCGGCATATTTTAAGACTTTGAATAAGTTACCAATATAAGGTGCAGTTACTCTCAACCATTTGGCAGGTTCATTTATTTCATATAAACCGCCTTCTTGGGTGGGATGCCAACAACCCGGTGCTTGGCAATAGAGTTGTAAATCTAATTTCTGTCCAGTTAGATTCTTTTGCCAAGCTTTACCGCCATGTGGACGCAGGATAAAGACATTGGGACAGTGAGAATCAATTTTTGCTTGTTCGCGGCGGAATGTATTGGTAAATCCCCGTTGCGTCAGTTCTAGGAGGTTTTTAAATTCATTGAGAATTACTGTTTGTCCATCCACAACTGTGTCAACAACTGTTTTTTCTAACTGGTCAATGCGTTCTAACACTGCATTTTGAGTATTCCAGTTTAAGCCATATAAGAGTTCTGGCACTGATACATCTTCCATCGCTTCTGGGCATTCAATTTTTCCTTTCTTTTTTTCCCAACGTTGCGATAGTTGTTTATAGTCAAATTCGTGAGTGCATGGTTGACCATTATGACCAAGACATGGAATTGTGCGTTGAATGTTTAATCCGGGAAACCTGGCGAGAGTGAGTTCGATGCCATCTCGAAGCAGAACAAAGAAATTCAGAGGGTTAGGGCCTCGCACTGTTAATTTAATATAGCGATCGCTTTTAACAGCTTCCACTAATGCTAAATGTTGTTGCTCATAAGCAAATAAGACACCGTTACGCCAATGAGTGTTAGTTGTGAAGCGGTGCTGACGCGCAATAAACCAAGTGGGAATACCCGCAGGAATAGTATTGAGTTTAAATTTCATCGAAATTTCATTGCATTTTCCTGCTTGTTTAATTTGCTGCCATTTCTGTTCATAATTAGGCGGGTCGAAGGGCAAACGTTCCACAACCAGGCTGAGATCCCGATTTTCGGGAATACGATAGGAAAGGTCAAAACGCTCCATGAGGCGCAAGAAGTGATCCCGCATGGATGGCTCTAAGTCTCGCCAAAGTTGATTCATTTCCTGACGGGTGAAAATGCCAAAACGGTTGATTACGTCTTCGCTTTCCAGCACTTTACTAATATATTCAGTTACCCACTGGGGCTTGAGAATAACGGTATCGTTAAGTTCTTCATTGTCTTGAAAGTAAAGAATTTCACCTAATTCATGCAGCCATCGTGCTAGCACTTTCTGGCTGATGTCAGCAACTTTGAACTCATCCATAATGTTCCACAATTGCTGTGGTGTAATGTATTTTTGTGACTTAGAGCGGATGGCATTGGCAGCATTCAACCAGGCAGTAGGCCAGATTTCACCCATCAAGGGCAACCTGACGACTACTTTTGCTATTGCCTGTCTTATATCTTCAATCCCCAAGCTAACTTTAGAGCTAATTTTACAGTGTTCGACAATCTGGGGATACTTGTGACGTAACTCGGTTAGGGGAAGATCAGCGTCGCGTTCGTCAATGTGGGTGGCGACAAGTAAAATTGGAGATTGCGGGGCAAGGGCTGTGATGGTATCTAGCCAGTAGTAAAGTTTACCCTGCTCAAATCCCAGTCGGGTATTCCAGGCTAGCAAGAATAGAGAGCGGTTAGTAAGGAAGAATTGATGGGTAGCATGATAGATTTCCTGTCCGCCAAAGTCCCAAGTGTTCAGTAACATAGTGACATCTGCTTGCGTAGGATGGGTTAATTTAAGGGATTTAATTTCAATGCCGTGGGTGGTGGATTCATTAATGTCGAACTCTTCACCGTGTAATGCTCTCAACAAGGAAGTTTTACCAACGCCCCCTTCACCAACGACTAGCAACTTAGAAATCCATTGCCGTTGGCTACTGTTCAACTGCTTCTGGAGATAGACTAAAATCGCCTGTGTTCCTTGCGCGACAATCTCAGGCGGCGGTGACTGTGTATTATTAGAGAGGGATAGCTCCGCCAGATTGGAGAGTTGGCTGAATTCTGGGGGCAGGTTGCTTAATTGATTGTTATGGAGAAATAGTAACTTCAGGTTGGAAAGTTGGCAGATTTCTGACGGCAGGCTGCTCAGTTGATTGTTATGAAGAGATAGCTCCGTTAAGTTGAACAGTTGGGTAAATTCTGGTGGCAGGTTGCTTAATTGATTGTTATGGATAAATAGCAACTTCAGATTGGAGAGTTGGCAGATTTCTGACGGCAGGCTGCTAAGTTGATTGTAAGAAAGCGATAGCCATGTCAAGTTGGAGAGTTGTTTAAATTCTGGCGGCAAACTGCTTAGTTGATTGTTAGCAAGAGATAACTCTGTCAAGTTAGTGAGTTGGCAGATTTCTGGCGGCAGGCTGCTAAGTTGATTTTTAGAAAGGTTTAGCCTTTTTAAGTTAGTGAGTTGGCAGATTTCTGGCGGTAAACTACTTAATTGATTGCTAGAGAGGTTTAGCTCTGTTGCCTTTTTCTTAGCAGCTTGTTCAATAATTTGCAGCAGTTCTTCGTTTGTCACCTACAAACCTCACCAACTCTGTAGCGATATTTACTAAAGTAGTATATCGCAACTAAGCATTAGAGAATGGATTAGTATGTTCATGTGCATAAAAGCGGCTGTCATGTTTAAATTAGCGGGGTGCGTAGGCATAGCCCGTCGTAGACATCGCTACCCTTGCAATAACATTCACTTATTTACGAGTATAAAAGACTCATTAATGGAGTTCAGAGGCTCATTAATGGAGCTAAAAAGCTCGTCGGAGAATATAAAAGGTTCATTCACGAATATAAAAGGTTCGTTCACGAATATAAAAGGTTCGTTAACGGAGCTAAAAGACTCATTCACGAATATAAAAGGTTCATTCACGAATATAAAAGGTTCGTTAACGGAGCTAAAAGACTCATTCACGAATATAAAAGGTTCGTTAACGGAGTTCAAAGGGTGCGCTACGCTTTCGCGCTAAGAGGTTGTTTGAAAAGTGGTTGGCTGTGATTTTAGGCACTTATTGATCCCCCCAACCCCCCGATAAATTGGGGGGC
>NZ_JAVRBY020000005.1:0-290865 GCF_034531035.1 Nostoc sp. DedQUE02
TATGGGTCAGCCACTTTATATAGTACATAAATACTATAAAATAGCGATCACGCTGTGCCAGTTGCGTAAGTCCTGAGCATCTTTGCGCGAGGTTCTAAAACAAAATTAAATACCGCCTAAATCGTTCTAGGCGGTATTGTAAATCTCTCAGTTTTTAAAAGAGTTGGAGTTAGGAATTATGGATTATAAATTGTAACCAATTCTTATCCATCATTTATCACTCATTACTCTTTATCTTCCCACACCTACATATTGGAATCCTGCGCGTACCAGAGTTTCGGGGTCAAGGAAGTTACGACCATCGATGATAACGGGGTGAGCCATCAGTTTTGCCATCTTCACATAGTCGAGGGTGCTGAACTGTTGCCATTCGGTAACAAGTACCAAGGCATCGCAGCCATCAGCTAGTCTTTCGGCATCGGTTTCTACTAACACGCCAGAAAGACCATGACGCATACCTGTTTGGGAGATAATGGGGTCATAGGCTTTGACTTTGGCTCCCAGTCGGTTTAGCTGCTCAATTAAAATGAGTGCTGGAGCGTCACGCAAGTCGTCGGTATCTGGCTTGAAGGTCAGTCCAAGTAGTCCGACTGTTTTGCCTTTGAGAATTTTTAGAACTTGTTGAAGTTTCTCCAAAGCAATCAATCGTTGACGTTCGTTAACACTGACAGCAGATTTGAGTAGCTGGGCTTCATAACCATAGTCATCAGCAGTGTGAATCAGAGCGGAGACATCTTTGGGGAAACAAGAACCACCCCAACCAATGCCAGCTTGTAAAAACTTGTTACCAATGCGGGAGTCTAGACCGATACCTCTGGCTACTTGGGTGACATCAGCACCAACGCGATCGCAAATATTAGCAACTTCGTTAATAAAGCTAATCTTAGTGGCTAAAAAGGCATTAGCGGCGTATTTAATCATTTCCGCCGAACTTAGGTCTGTTGCCAAAATTGGCACTGGAGGTAAAGATTGGTCTTCAGCGTACTTGCGTTCCACAATTGGGGCATACAGTTGTTGCATCAAAGCTACTGCCCTTTGACTATTGCCCCCTAGTACAATGCGATCGGGGTTGAAGGTGTCGTGAACTGCCGAACCTTCTCGCAAAAACTCTGGATTGCTGATTACGTCAAAGTGGGCCGCAACCTCAGGTAATTTGTCATCACTCGGCACTCCACCTGCGGGTATCAGTGTTTTCTGCCGCTCTGCAATACCATCTAGAACAAGCATCCGCACCCAGTCACCTGAGCCAATAGGTACTGTAGATTTATTCACTATGACTTTATAACCACCGTTGAGATTTTCGCCAATCCCACGAGCTACAGCTTCGACGTAACGAGTATCACTTTCACCAGTGGGTAAAGGTGGCGTTCCTACAGCAATAAACAGAATTTCTCCGTGGGAAACTCCAGCAGCAAGATCGCTAGTAAAATGAATCTTCTCTGTTTGAATGGCAGACTGCATAATTTCTGAGAGTCCCGGCTCAAAAATTGGGGACTGCCCAGACTTCATTAATTTAACTTTTTCTTCGTTGTTATCTACGCAAATTACATCATGCCCAATATGAGCCAAGCAAGCACCTGTAACCAAACCAACGTAACCAGTACCAATCACGCAAACACGCATTTTTTAACTCCTCATTTTTTTGGGCTTAGTTTTCAAAAAGAAGTTCTCAATTTGACACTTATACACTGGCAGTCAACTCAACCACTAAGGATAGTAATCCAGGGTGAGCCTGCATGAAAATTCAGAGCGACGCTAGACGCCACTCAGGTAGTTGAATTATTGACATCGCTTTGAATGCGATCGCGAAAATCTTCTATTGTCAGTTTTAACCCGTCTTGCAGAGGAATGGTAGGTTCCCAATTTAACCAAGTTTTTGCCTTTGTGATATCAGGCTGACGACGCCGGGGATCGTCCGAAGGTAGTGCCTCAAACTTAATCTGCGCGTCTGGATTGATCATATTTTGCACAGTTTGTGCCAATTGTAAAATCGTGTATTCACCAGGATTTCCCAGATTGACTGGGCCAATGTAGTCGCTATTCATTAGGCGGATGAATCCTTCTACCAAATCAGAAACGTAGCAGAAACTACGAGTTTGTGAACCATCACCGTACACGGTTAAAGGATTGCCCCGCAAGGCTTGAACTATAAAGTTGCTCACCACCCGACCATCGTTTTCTAACATTCTCGGCCCGTAGGTGTTGAATATCCGAACAACTCGAATATCAACTTTGTTTTGCCTGTAGTAATCAAATGCTAGAGTCTCAGCAATTCTTTTACCTTCGTCGTAGCATGAACGTATTCCAATGGGATTGACGCTACCTCTATACTCTTCAGTTTGGGGATGAACTTCGGGATCTCCGTATACTTCACTAGTTGAAGCTAAGAAAAACCTTGCTTTCACACGTTTAGCCAGCCCCAACATATTCAGTGTTCCGATTACGTTAGTTTTAACAGTTTTAACTGGGTTGTACTGGTAATGTACTGGTGAAGCTGGACAAGCTAAATGATAAATTTGATCCACTTCTAACCGAATTGGTTCAGTTATGTCGTGGCGGATTAGTTCAAAGTACGGATTACCTAACCATTTAATGATGTTACGTTTATGACCAGTGTAGAAATTATCCAAGCATATTATTTCATGCCCAGCTGCCATTAGTCGGTCGATGAGATGGGAACCAATAAACCCAGCACCGCCCGTTACCAAAATTCTCATAGTTTCCCAGTTACTTACAAATATTTTCAGTAGCTATTGCACTTACTTTTAGATTACCCAGCTTAAGGACAAAAATACAAAGCTAAAAAAGAATAAGGCTTAATCAAAAAGTATTATTGAATTTACCTATTTGTTTACACTTGTAGTTTTGTGATGTTTTTACCTGCTTTCTTAATAATTTCACTAGTAAAATAACAAACATTGTCTAAAAATTGTGGTTTTTTTACCCAAAGTTCATCAAATCTTTAACAAGATAAAGGGTCTTTAGTTTACTCAGTACTGCTGTACTTGATAAAATCCTTGCACGGAAGTTTATCGCATTTAGGGAGACCCCAAACGATCTTTATAAGACGCTACGTCTTATAGAAAGTACCTGGACTCTTTAATACCTTTGGGAGACCGCGCTGCCTTTCTTTGGGGGCGAAATCTTTTTGCTAAAAGCAACTAGACTGAACCTGGCTGAAATTATACAGCAGATGTAATGCTAGGAACTGTATTAGAAGTAATTATATTAGTTTGAGTGCGTTGCGGTTCTCCAAGCATGATTATGGAGCAAGTGAGTTGTCTAGCTAGCTGGGTTGTGACATCGCTAATGGCTAACCCTCCAGGACTGGTACGATTACGTATAAAAGGTAAAACGACTAAATCATATAATCGTGCTGCCTGCAAAATTGCTTGGGCAACATTTTCGTGAGCGATAATTTGAATTTCTGGGGCATTGGTCAAAGCTAATTTAGATACTAGTAAGGAAAGATGCGATCGCCTCCAAGCAATTTTACTAGAACTAGTGCGGCGATCGCACACATTCAGCACAGTAATGTGGCTCTGATTTGCCTCTGCCAACATCTGAGCAAATTGTACAGGCTGTAATGTCGGTGCTGTTAAATTTTCTACTGGTACTAAGATGCGCTGAATTTTTTTTGGTGATTCCACTAAACGTGTCACTGCTACTGGACAATGGGATGCCCAAAGTACACCATCAATCACATTCCCAAATAAACGCGCTCGCAACCCAGTCCGTTTACCCCAACCCATAACAATTAAATTAGCCTTTTGTTCACGAGCAGCTCTGCTAATTCCTTGAGCAAAGGCATCATCAATTCGCAGCACTGGTTCTGCGGCTACGCCCAAGGCTCGACTTTGTGTCGTGGCTTTAGTCAATAACCACTCACTCCGTTGTAGAGAGGTTTCCAACTGGGGTGCATCCATGTGAGCAGCAGCAGTGGCGATCGCCAGTGGTATAATTTTCCCTTGAGACTGACGCGCTAATAACGCCGCCATTTCAATCAAATACTGCTGGGTCTGAGGATTATACACAGGGACGACTATAGTAAAAGCATTCTCTGTTTCTGATGCGTTCTCGTTAGGTTGGGGTGGTGCTGGATCTTCGGCTGGTGAGGAATTCAAACCAACAGCTATTCGACTGGTCATTAACGGCCCCAAGGTTGATGTGACAAGCATTAAGACAATGACGCTGTGTAATACTTCTAGTGGCAGCAACCCAGCTCGATATCCAACTAACGTTGCTGCTAAGGTTGTACCAACCTGGGGAAGTGACAACGACCACATGGTTAGCATTTCTTGCCACTTGTAGCGGTAAACCAGTTTTGTCAAGAAAGCTGCAATCAATTTACTGGCAATCAAGCCGACTATCATTAACAGTGTTAACTTGAGCGTGTCTAGGTTGTTCCCAAAGGCAGGTAGATTGATCAGTAAGCCAAGGTCAACAAAGAAAATGGGAATGAACAGCACACTGCCAATAAATACCACCTTTTCTTTGACTGGCCCTTCACCCACAGCTTCATTCACCGCTAAACCCACTAAAAAGGCACCAACAATTTTTTCTATCCCAATCAATTGAGCGCCCACAGCTGCCAGAAACACAGAAAGCAACACAAATAAAAACTTGTTTCCTTCATCGTCTCCAGACCGCTTGAAAAATTCTTTGCCTGCCCAATCAAAGCCTGTGACAACGGCAACAGAGTAAATAATTAACCAACCCGACAAGGTGAGTAGTTTAGCAAAGCTGAATGCCCCAGCATGAGAGATAGCTACACAAACGGCTAATATCAGCACTGTACCAATATCTGTAAAAATTGTAGCTCCGATGGTGACAGTAATAGCTTCATTGTTTATCACTCCCAAACGGCTGATTATCGGATAAGCCAAAACGGTATAGGAAGCAAATAAAGAGCCAATTAAGATTGAAGTATTCCAGCCATACCCTAAAATCAACCCTAATGAGGCTCCCATCATCAGGGGTAGACTGAAACTCAAACTAGCAAATCCAAAGGCACGACTTTTTCTTTGGCGGAACTTTTCTAGATCAACTTCTAGCCCAGCGACAAAGAGCAAATAAATTAACCCAATGTCTGATAGCAGGTTAATCATTGGTGAGTCAGACTGAAATAGATTCCAGCCTGAAGGCCCAAGCACTAGCCCTGAGAAAACCAAACCCACTAATCCTGGTAATCTTAGCCGCTCAAACATTATGGGTATAACTAAGATAACCACCAGCAAAATAGCAAAGGGAACAATGGGTTCCTTGCCAAGAACTTGGGAAGTTGGTTCCAGAACAAGAACTTGTGATAAGAGTTCCATAGGTAGGAATTGAAGGGGCTATGGTAAAACTGCGATTACCTTGGGGCGATCGCCTGAGCGATATAAATAATAAATAGAGAAGCCACCTGAAAAAAATCAAAAATCTTAACTTACACTAACTAGGTAATTATTTTAGAACTAACTACCTACGGGTGGATTTGACTCAAAATGAACCGCAAGCGATCGTAGTCGTCTTTAAGTAGCACACTTAAGCTACGTCCAGCTTTAATTAGCCATTCTCGGTCAGCTTTGCGTAACTGGTATATATCTCGAATGGCAGCTGCGGTTAAAGACTCTATTGGCGCACCATTGATACAAAGTAGTGTCCGTAAAAAATCGAGTTCTTCAGTAAATTTAATGATAGCTTCTGGCTCACATTGATAAACAGCTTGATGAATTTGCGGGGGACGGGGTGGAAGATACTGATATACTCTTCGGTTATAACTTTGATTTTGCGAAGATAGTTCAAATCCGACGATCGCAGCCCTAAATTCTGTGCGGAGCATAGCAAATATTTGGGGTTGTTCCTCCCGTAAGTTTTGCAAGGACAACCCCAACGCTCTCGCCCGGTGTACAGAATCTATGGGCATAGTTGTGGCATAATACACTACCGCATAAATTTGATTGCCAGATTCTTCATCTACAGAACAGACCCAACTACCAAAGGGTGGCATGGAGGGAAAGCTTAAATCTTCCGGCTCTAAACACTGAGCTAAAAATTCTGTACTGGTAGTTTCAATCACCTCTGCAATGTGGTTCGGATGGCGATCGCCAGTGGCAAACTGTGGTAAAGGGAGGCGCATATTAATTTAGTCATTAGTCATTGCTCATTAGTCATTAGCCTTTGTCAAATGACAAAGAACTAATGACTAATGACTAATCTATTTAGCTTTTTTACGTCCGGCTGTGGTTTCTACAAGTTCTAACTCGCTCAGACGGAAGGTAACTAATTTATCCCAGTTCCCACCTTCAAATAATACGGCTACTTTGCCATCACTCAGCCGTTGCACGAGTCCTTCGTAGCGATAATAGGTATCTGCGGGATTGTTGACGCGAACAGTTGCTCCAGGCAGGATCATATTTTTAGCCTCGCTTGTTTCCTTTTAATAGCTTAATACTTGTGATTGGTCATTAGTCTTTGGTTCTTACAAATGACCAACGACCAATGACAAATGACGAATTAATAATACTTCTGCCTTTGTCGAAAATTTGCTACCGATTCGACTATTCCCAAAGAAATGAAGTTCGTCAGCATAGCAGAACGCCCATAACTCATCCAAGGTAAAGGGATTCCTGCCACAGGCGCTAAACCAACAGTCATGCCAACGTTCACAATAACTTGAAAAACGATCATGGACAAAACGCCAATAGCCAATAAGGAACCAAAGTTGTCTTTGGCAGTTTGGGCAACATGCAGCAGCCGCCAGCTAATTAAACAGAAAATAAACAGCACTACCAAGCAACCAATAAAACCGAATTCTTCCCCGACTGCCGAGAAAATAAAGTCTGTATGCTGTTCAGGCACAAAATTTAATTGCGTCATTGGCCCCTTGAATAGGCCCCATCCCCAAATTTCACCAGCACCAATAGCAATACGAGATTGAATTAAATGATACCCAGCGCCGAGGGGATCGTGATCGGGGTCCATGAATACGGTGAGCCGATTTTTTTGATACGGCTTCAGAATGTGGTTCCAGGCGAAAACTCCTAATTCGCCACCCAGTATATTGAGACTCCATGCACTGATAGCACCAAAACCAAATCTACGCCAGGGAAGAGTTTGCCAGCCCAGAATAGCCATCGCAACTGACCAAATTAGCCCTAATGGGCCAAAAGATAGTTCTTTGAATAAAACTATTGGCTCTGCTAATGGCCAAGATATACTAAATAAAATGGCAGCAACCACCGGAGAAATCATCAAAATTAACCAGCCTGGGTTAGCATTTGCCCAATAAAGCATTCCCAAGACGATCGCACCAAATACCATTGATGTTGCTAAATCGGGCTGCAAAAAGACTAATCCCCAAGGTATAGCGGTGATTGCCAGAACGCGGAAAACACTTTCCAGGCTAGAAGCAGTGCGTCTGTGTAATAAAGCTGCTAAGGTGATGATCATCCCTACTTTGGCAAATTCTGAGGGTTGCACGTTAAACCCAGCGATACTAATCCACCGTTGCGCTCCTTTGGCGCTAGTACCAGCAATCATCACGGCGATTAAACTGAAGTTCGTTAGTGAGTATGTTACCCAGTGCCACTGCATCAATAGTTCGTAACGGATGCGAGATAAAAACAGGGCTATAAGCACACCGATACCTGCTACCAACCAGTGCCA
This sequence comes from Nostoc sp. DedQUE02, assembly GCF_034531035.1. NCBI lineage: Bacteria > Bacillati > Cyanobacteriota > Cyanophyceae > Nostocales > Nostocaceae > Nostoc > Nostoc sp. DedQUE02. The sequence continues at coordinate 7,651 of NZ_JAVRBY020000005.1, forward strand.
CCACCAATCAGTTACTGGCTGCTTCAGTTCCGTACTGAGAATCATGACGCCGCCAAAGATACTGATAGCTATAGGCAAACAAAATAGTAGCCAATCTACAGACTGCCAGGGCTTAACCCAAGACTTCCAGCGAATTTTGGGGAGCGATCGTTTTAACAACATTGTGTCAGTTTAGACTTTAGCTTTAATTATTGGGAATTGGGAATTGGGCATTGGGGATTAGGGATTGGGCATTGGTTATTAGTTATTCTCCATTGCTTTTCTGCTCTCCTACTTCCCCACTTCCTAATACCCAGTCCCTAGTATTCCCAAGCTATAGCCCAGGAAGTAGATAGAAATTAAAATTTATAATTATGTCAGGGCAGCAACTGATACTTTACCAGCAATGGTAAGAGCGATCGCTGTTAATGCTTTTGCCGAAGCCGAATCTGGATCGCCAACAACTATTGGCACACCGCTATCACCACCGACTCGCGTGGAAATCTCTAACGGCACGCACCCCAACAGTGGCACTCCCAATTCAGTAGCTGTTTTGGAGCCACCACCAGAACCAAAGATGTCATATTGCTTATCTGGTTGATCGGGGGGAATAAAATAGCTCATATTTTCCACGATCCCCAATACCGGAACATTCATCTGCTGGAACATCCGCAATCCCTTACGAGAATCTAACAGAGCTACGTTTTGCGGTGTGGTGACAATTACTGCCCCAGCCATCGGCACTGCTTGCGTTAAAGTTAACTGAGCATCTCCTGTTCCTGGTGGCATATCTACAATCAGATAGTCCAGTTCACCCCATTCAACTTGATAGAGAAACTGGCGAATTACACCATTGAGCATAGGCCCCCGCCAAATTACTGGTTGATCTCGGTCAATCAAAAAGCCCATTGAAACTAATTTAACGCCGTGATTAAAAGCAGGTTCCAGGATCTCGCCTGTTTCACTAGAACGCACTGTAATTTGAGCATCAGACAGACCCAGCATGGTGGGATCATTGGGCCCGTAAATATCAGCATCTAGCAAGCCTACTTTTGCCCCAGTTTGAGCTAGAGCCACTGCTACATTCACTGCCACCGTACTTTTACCGACCCCACCTTTGCCGCTAGAAACAGCAATGATATTTTTGACTCCAGAAATGCCAGTGCGATCGGGTAAACTTTTTTGCTGCGGTGTTTCTGCCGTCACTTCTATGCTGACATCTGTAACGCCTGGGAGTTTTTTGACAGCTTTCTGACAGTCTTCGACAATGAATTCACGTAAAGGACAGGCAGGAGTGGTTAACACTAAAGTGAAACTAACCTTACCACCGTCAATTGTGACGTTGCGAATCATATTCAGTTCTACCAGACTTTTACGGAGTTCTGGGTCTTCCACTGGTCGCAAAATTTCTAAGACAGAACGGGAATCGAGGACATCGTACATAAAAATTCAAAATTCAAAATGAATAAATACATTTGTGGCGAACATCTTAGCTATTAACTGGATGCTTTCTTAAGTAAGGTCAGCTTAGTGTTATCACTGTCACTGCCGTAATAAAACTTAGCAAATTGCATTATCACCTAATAGAATCTTAACTTTCTTTGGGCATTGGGAATGGGGACACTTCGACTGCGCGGTAGTTGAATCTCGACTCACAACGACTACACGGTAGTTGAGCGTAGTCGTTGTGTCGAAACTCAGTGCATCCCTGGGGATTGGGGATTGGGGATTAGGCATTGGGCAAAAAAGCAGAGGAGAAAGACTTACTACAACTTCTCCCTTGCCCCCCTGCTCCCCTGCCCCCTTGCTTCTTCCCAAATCCTCAGTACTTAAAAATCAAAACAACTGTCATTAAGGGATTTTTTCTTCCCAGATACCGTTGGTAATGCTGTCTTTTCTACTGCTTCGACTAAAGACCTGGCAACGCGGTCTGCATAAGGACGGGATAAAGACCAAATCAGGGGCGATAACCAACCCCGTAGCGTTACCGAATAAGACAAACAAGTACCACAAACAGTTGACTCTACTTGATAAGTCAGTCGTTCCTCTATTCCAGGAATTGCCATCACTCGGATACTCAGCATTTCTCTAGGATTGACACGTTCCACAAAAATTCTGATGGGAATCGGCGAAAAGCGTGTAACAGCTTGAAAAATTAATCCTGGTTTGGGTACTAATCCGTGGGGAACATTAGTACTCTTAAGTTGTGGATGCCAGGAAACATCTGTTAAGTCAACCACTTTTTGCCACAGCTCATCTACAGAAGCAGAACTAATCTCTCGATACGTCCACACCAGAGAAGCGCAAAACCGACGACGTTTACGGTGGATGAATTTGGATAACCAACCTTGCATTTTCCTAATCCTCCTCCTCTCTAGACACTTTCTGGTAACTCTGGTATGGTGTGCAACTACGCTCAACCCCTAAATTAAAACTTTCTCAAAAATGCCTGAAAAATAGCAAGCCTCAATTCGGTACAAACCTTAACAGCCAATATCAGCAATATGGCAAAGAAGTTTTGAGCAGGCAAGTTTTACCCTTGATAATTAAAGGTTACGATTAAAGTCTAGTGTTTATACCAGAATGTTCCAATTAAGAATTTCAAAAAAAACTCATTCAATATACAAGCCTATACGCATTTGAGGGAAAATAACTCTAGTGATGCCCATCAATCGTATAAATGCTTAACCAGTAAGAAAAAGCGGGTTGGGCAAATAGAGCTTGATTGTTGGCGCGTGTTTTCCCCAAATTTTAAGATAAGAAATTTGTGGCTTTCTGGAAATTGTAATTTAGGTTCGGGAATCTATGTTGACCAACTCGCAAATACCAACTGTAGCAACAGAATCATCCAAGTCTTTGCCAGCAGCTGACGCTCAGACTAGGGTCAGTCAGTTTATGAAACAACTGCAAGACGAAATTACCGAATCATTGGCAAAACTAGATGGTGTGGCTAAGTTTCATGAAGATAGTTGGGAACGCCCAGAAGGAGGTGGAGGGCGATCGCGCGTGCTGCGAGATGGTGCAATATTTGAACAAGCAGGTGTAAATTTTTCTGAAGTTTGGGGTTCCCATTTGCCAGCCTCAATTTTAGCCCAACGCCCGGAAGCCGCAGGGCATGGCTTTTATGCTACAGGCACTTCAATGGTATTACATCCTCACAATCCTTACGTGCCCACAGTTCATCTAAATTATCGCTACTTTGAAGCAGGGCCAGTGTGGTGGTTTGGTGGTGGTCTTGACTTGACACCTTATTACCCCTTTGCGGAAGATGCGGCACATTTACACAAAACGTTAAAACAGGCTTGTGACAAACACCACCCAGAGTATTACCCAGTGTTTAAGCGGTGGTGCGATGAATATTTTTATCTGAAGCATCGTGACGAGACACGGGGTGTAGGCGGTCTGTTTTTTGATTACCAAGATGGTCAGGGTGCTTTATATCGCGGGCCAAATCCCAATGGAGAAGCGGCTATTTATAGCAATCAGGTGGGAACACCAGCAACCCGCAATTGGGAAGATTTGTTTGGCTTTGTGCAAGATTGTGGCAGAGCATTTTTACCAGCCTACGTACCAATTGTAGAACGACGACATGGGATAGAGTATGGCGATCGCCAACGGAATTTTCAACTCTACCGCCGCGGACGATATGTAGAATTTAACTTGGTTTATGACCGAGGCACTATTTTTGGTCTACAAACTAATGGACGCACCGAATCAATTCTCATGTCCCTACCGCCTTTAGTGCGCTGGGAATACGGCTATCAACCGGAACCCAATTCCCCCGAAGCCGAGTTATATGAAACTTTCCTTAAGCCTCAAGATTGGATCAACTGGACATCACCAACATCATCTCATTAGTGACTTGAAAATCGGGTATGGGGCATAGGGCAAAACGGTTCCGAGTTCGAAGTTCCGAGTTTTGAGTAAAGAAGTAAGATTCCCTACTCAGCACTGGCTCAACCTTAGCTAATCGCTAACAGCACTCATTACTCAGAACTCTTGAGGGGCATTGGTTATTAATTATTCTTCCCCTGCCTCCCCTGCCTCCCCTGCTCCCTCATCTCCCCCACTCCCCACTCCCCGCTATTTTGCTGAGTTAAACTACTAAAGTTAAGCACTTAGCAGAAAAAGGTGACAATTTTAGCTATGGCTTGTTAATCTCAAGTGACAGCATTACAAAATTCTGTAACTAGTTAATCTTAAAAGGAATGTCACGGGGAGGGCTTTAGTGATTCATATAGACCAAAAAACTTATACAACGCAAGACGGAAACACTGTTATTGTCCTGACACCAGCAGGCCGTCTGGATATAACCACTGCTTGGCAATTTCGCCTAAAGTTACAGGAGTGTATTTCCAAACTTAGTCGCCATGTAGTTGTAAATCTGGCTCAGGTAAATTTTATTGATAGTTCTGGTCTTACGTCTTTGGTAGCTGGAATGCGTGATGCTGATAAAGTCAAGGGCAGTTTCCGCATCTGCAATGTACATCCAGAAGCCAAACTCGTGTTTGAAGTGACGATGATGGATACTGTTTTTGAAATTTTTGAAACAGAAGAGGAAGCTTTAGAAGGTGTACCTCGTAGCATTGCCAGCTAAAAATGAGTAGGAGTTTGGAGTACAGACGCGACGCCAGTCGCTACAACGGGGGGAACCCCCGCAACGCGCTGGCTCATTAATCGCGTCTGTACAGGAGTTAATTCAAAATTCATGACTCATAACTTTATCTTATTTAATACTGATTTCGCTTGGTGTAGCGATAAGGCCCCATAATCGCTCCCCAAGTTGCTTTTCCAGTTGCTGGATCAATTCCTTTGTCGTAGCTGTGAAATTCTGTCGCTGTTGCTGCAAAACCTAAGGAAACAGAGATGGTATTGCCAAGATAAGTAAATCTACAAAGCGTCTCTGGTGGTGGGGTAGCAGTAAACTTATAGCGATCGCCAGCTAGTTTTTCCTGAGTAACTGTTAAGATACAACCTGGTAGTAAATCTAATTGTTGTGGTGTCAGTGTGTTCAAAAGAGCAGGGTTATGACCTGCGCCTCTTAATGCACCTGGATCTTGAGGCATATAATATTGTACTTCCACGGTTGTGTCAGAGTCGCTCCCCTGACGCAACCGAATAATTCGCTGGCGGTAAGGTTGATCTAGGGTAGTAACGTTAGCCTGTTCGGCAAACAAGGTAATGCTATCTTCTGTGAACAGATTAACTGGTCTTTGCCACAGGCAAAGGTGAACATACCAAACTGGTTCTGCTATGGCTTGTTCCCGATTATCAAATTCCCCAGCTAGGTACTCACCTAAAGCAATTAACTGTGGCGAGAAGTTCATAAATGCGATCTACGAATCATTAAGGATAATAATTTTTGGCTAGTTTTTTAGGAGAAAAGGTCTTATTTCCTGCGGCTACTAGCTTCTAAAATACTTTTGATGTGTCTATATTGTAAATGAAACCGTCCCCCGCTAAAAGCTCAACTTGGCAAAGTAGCCTTTAAGCGAGAAAATAAAGATACGTCGCCCTTAACATTTCTTTTTTCTTTGTGAATAACGTCCGTACAGTCTCTGATACAAAGCGAACTTTCTACAATCTTCACACCCGTCCGATCAACACTATTTATCGTCGGGTAGTAGAAGAGTTGATGGTGGAAATGCATCTGCTGTCAGTAAATATCGATTTTAGCTACAATCCAATTTATGCCTTGGGTGTCGTCACTACTTTTGATCGCTTCATGGAAGGCTATCAACCAGAACGGGATCAAGAATCAATTTTTAACGCCTTATGTCAGGCTATAGAAAAAGATCCGCAACGCTATCGAGAGGATGCCCAAAGATTGCAAGCTGTAGCTAAAGGTTTGCCAGTTAAAGATTTAATTGGGTGGTTAGCCCAAACTACTTACTTAGATAGAGATGCTGACTTGCAAGCACAACTGCAAGCGATCGCCAACAATCCTAACTTTAAATACAACCGTTTGTTTGCAATTGGTGTATTTTCGTTATTAGAACAGTCCGATCCTGAATTGGTTAAAGACGAAAAGCAACTCACTGAGGCGCTAAAAGCGATCGCTGCTGGTCTGCACATCTCCGATGACAAACTCAACAAAGATTTGGAGTTATACCGTTCTAACCTAGACAAGATGGCGCAAGCACTGATAGTGATGGCAGATATGCTCTCAGCCGATCGCAAAAAACGCGAGCAACGTAAACAACAATCAACTACCCCAGCTGCTCCTCCAAGTTCCAACGAATAGTTAGGAGATAGGAGTGATGAGTTAGGAGTTATGAGTGAGGAATTATTAACAATTCCTAACTCCTAACTCTTAGCTTTAGACGCCCAAGATTTTGTAAATTAAGCTGTTAATTATAGTCAGTGCAAATGCCCCGATAACAGCACTCCAAATGCCATAACGTAAGCGAAAGCCCTCTACTAACCAAGCAGCAATACTAAAACAAACCACGGCAATCATAAAGGTAAAAATGCCGGATAATAAGTCTAAGGTAAGCAAATTTGGTACTGCAAAAATAAGGCTTAAAATCGGTCTGACTATTGCCGTCACGATACCAAGCACTGCGGCAGAAAAGAAGGCTTTACCTGGAGTGTCAATTTCGACTCCCAGAGGCAATTTGCTAATTATCAACAAGCTGATAGCTGTTACTATCCAAACAATTAAAAGCGTCACGATATTCATGCCACAATCCCTGAAACGTGAATGGCAATTGGTGATAAATCACTTCAATTTATCGGTGGAAAAATCTTTAAAGTTCAACCAATTACTTATAAATTAGCAGAAAATTTTTCTCTAACCAAATTTTATTTTAGATATCTTTAGGTTTGGGAAAGAGATTGAATAGAAGTGGAGAGTGGGGAATGAGGGGCAGGGGAGCAGGGGAGAGTTCTTTTACAAGTTCTTTCTCCTCTGCCCCTTTGCCCCTCTGCCCCTCTGCCCTTATTTCATCTTTTAAGAGTAGGTTGGGTTTGTTTAGGTGCTACAGGTGCTTGGGATGTTGGTGGGTTAGAAATACCAGGATTGATAGGACTGATGCCTTGTCTAATTGGAGGTTGACCAGTTACCGTGGGCAAGGGTACGGAATTAGGGGCTAAGGGAAATTTAGGGGTAATATTCCCTTCGGAATTGACATCTGGAAGTGGTGTAGCACCAGGATTGATTGGGAAAGAAGGGATAGCAGGTTGGTTAAGTGAGTTTGTGGGTAGTTGAGATGGGCCAGGAATAATTCCTAAAGACACGCGATCGCCCCCTACTTGGCGCAGTAAATCCAATGTCTCAATTACATCATTGTAAGTTGCAGTTCGCGAAGCGTTCAGCACAACAACAGCATTGGGATTTTGTTGGAGATACTGTTTTAAACTCTGTCTCAAATTTTCCTGTTTTACAGGCTGTTTTTCTATGTAAGTATTGCCAACGGCATCGATAGTCACAATCACACTTCCACTCTGTGACGTTATTCCAGAGACTGTACTGGGACTGGCTTTAGGCAAATCAACATTTATTGCCTGTTGCCGTGTAAATTGTAATGCCGCTAATAAAAAAAACGTCAGAATACAAAAAACGACATCAATTAAAGGGATGATTTGAATTTGGACTTCTTCAATTGGAGTATGTAGATTAACTTTCATGTGTCACTCTAAAGCCTGGTTTGGGGGTTGAATTTTTGACTATTAATTAGCTGTATTCGGGGGTTCAGGAGGTTCAGGAAGCCTATTCTTTCCTGGCTTGCGGGGTGGAGTGAAATTTTCTTGTACGATCGCTGATGTACTATTGCTAAAATCAGGAGGAGACTGACGATAGAGCAATTCCATCTCATTCCCCGCCTTGCGAAAAACTTTGACTTGGTTGACTACAAAACTTTGAAATAGGCGGTAAAATACCAAACTAACTATGGCAACTATTAGCCCTGTTGCCGTACTAATCAAGGATTCACCAATACCAGTAGTTACCCCGGCGGTAGATTCAGTTCCCAAATCACCAATCCGAATTGAGCGCAGAGAGTGGATTAAACCCAAAACTGTGCCCAACAATCCTAGCAACGGCGCTAGGGCAATCACGGCTTCTAAAAGTTTTTCACCCCGCCGCATCCCAGCTAATTCGTCTTCTGCTGTAGCCTCCAGTGCTAGTCGAAAGGTTTCTGGATCATTTTTCGTTAAGCGTAGAGGGGCGTAGAGAAAACGCCCGACAGGCTGATCGTTTGCTTGTTTAGCAATGTCCGCAGCTACTTGCCAATTATCCTGGGCAGCATCTAAGATGCGATCGACTATTTGTTTTTCCTGAGTCAAAATTCGCAGCCAGAACCACAAACGCTCGAAAATCACACTCAAAGCCAGAATCGAAAGAACAAGCATTGGCCACATCGCTGGCCCGCCTTTATAAAACAAATCTAAAATATCCACTGTTTAAGTTTCCTCCCTCCATGACTAGAGCAAATGCGCTAAGGCATTTTAATTTTAGAGATTAATGCAAAATGAGGGGCTTCCAAAATATAAATTTCTCAAAAACCTCAAAAAACAGTGCAAGTATGGCCTATTTGATTGAGACTGCTATGGGAATCCGGTTTGATTACTGTAATCACTTGGCTTAGTTGGCAATAGGCAATAGGCAATAGACAATAGGCAAGAGAATTTTAGAAGATTAAGGTGTACCGAATTTTTTTCACGCAATCAAATATGAGTCCTATATACAAACTTGCTGCTGGGTAAGCAATTGAATGATAGATCGATAATTTTTGGCATACTTTTGCTAGACTTCCTTGTAACCTGGAGTTTAACTACAGGATATTTTCACGTAAAGGAGAACAAATTTTGGCAGCAGTCCGAGTCCGCCAGCATGTTAATCCACTTGGTAAAAAGTATCAAACACCAGCAAGTCCCCAAGACTGGGAAAAAATTTATGCAAAGCCAAATCAATCACTACATTTAGATATTGGCTGCGCTAAAGGACTATTTTTACTGAATATGTCCAAGATAGAACCCAATTGGAATTATTTAGGCTTGGAAATTCGGGAACCACTGGTGCTAGAGGCGAATAAGTTACGTTCTGAGTTCGGTTTAACAAACCTGCACTATTTATTTTGCAATGTGAATAACTCACTGCACTCACTTTTATCTTCGCTGCCTCCAGGAAGTTTACAACGCGTTACAATTCAATTCCCCGATCCTTGGTTTAAAACCCGCCATGCTAAACGTCGTGTAGTCCAACCAGAATTAGTCGCCGATTTAGCTACTTATCTTGCAGTTGGGGGAATTGTATTTCTGCAATCAGATATGGAATTTGTCGCGGTGGAAATGCGCGATCGCTTTGCTGAAAATCCAGCTTTTGAGAAAATTGGTACAGGAGAATGGTTGGCTGAAAACCCTCTACCAGTGCCTACAGAACGGGAAACATATACTCAAAACAAGGGTGAACCGGTTTATCGAGCTTTGTTTGAAAGAGTGAAAATTACAGATTAGAGATATTTGTAATCTCAACTCTGCCCCACAATAGCGGTAAACTTCTTCTAGTATTACTAAAGAGTGAGGCTTCATTAACTCAAAGAATGACGATTGCCTCATTAGCCCTATTATCTAGAAACCTAACTTTTATTGCTTACTAATATGCTTAATCTCCTAGTAAAGGGAGGGTGACGGTAAAGGTTGTACCGACTCCAACTTGACTATTGACTACAATCTCGCCTCCCTGTGCATCGACACATTTTTTGGCGATCGCTAGCCCCAAGCCAGTACCAGGGATGGTTCCAACATTATCTGCACGTTGGAAAGGTTGAAACAGCCGCTTTTGGTTTTCTTGAGGAATGCCAATTCCCCAATCTTGAACTCGGAAAATTACCGCTTTTTCCTGACCAATTAGTTCAAAACGCACTATGCCGCCCGGTAGTGAATACTTAATCGCATTACTAAGTAAATTGCCCAAAATGTGCCGCAGTAAGCTTTCATCCCATAGTGCATCGTCTAATTGCCCAAAACTGGCGAATACCAAAGTTAGATGCTTCTCATTTGCGAGCAATCGAACTTCTTCAACCATTTGGCGGCAAAAACCTTCTAAATCTAAGCAGATGAGGTCATACCCCAGTCTACCGGAATCAGCTTTGCCGATAAATGTAACCTCATCCAATAGCTGCGCCATGTTTTTGATTGCCGAACGAATCATTTGTAAATGATTCAGTTTTTTCTCTTTGGTCAATCTTTCATCTTGGTTTTGTAGTAATCCAGCAGCCAAGAGAATAGTATTTAAGGGATTGCGGATGTCATGGGAGAGCATCGAGACAAATTCAGATTTGAACTGGTTAAGTTCATTGGCTTTCACCAGTTCAGCAGTTCGTTCTTCAACCCGGGTTTGTAACGTTTCATTGACTGTGCGTAATGATTCTAAAACCTGCTTACGCTCGATCGCATAACGTAGCGATCGCACTAACACATCTACATTTACCTGGCGCTTGACTAGATAATCTTGCGCCCCTTGCCGCACTGCTTCAATTGCTAGCTCTTCGTCATTAGTATTTGTTAAAACAACGATCGGTATGCTTGGCGCTTGACCAATTAGAGGAGGTAAAGATGACAATCCTTGGCTATCAGGTAGAGTTAAATCTAATAAAATAACATCATAATTACATTGGCTTAGTTCCTGAAGTGCTTCGCCCAATCGCGTCACATGAACCAGAGTAAACTCTTGGGACTGGGCTTGCGTCAGAAACTCTTGCAACAACCTAGCAGAAGCGAGGTTATCCTCAATTAACAAGATTTTTACTGAGTAGCTCACAACCATAATCTTCAGGTTTTACCCCCTATTGCTGCTCTATCTTGTCATTTGTCATTGGTCATTGGTTATTCTCCCCCTGCCTCCCCTGCCTCCCCTGCCTCCCCTGCCCCCGGTCACTGAGCGTAGCCGAAGTGCTGCCCCCTGCCTCACTCCGATGGTAGCGTCACAGTAGAAAGCCAAAAATCTTCAATACTCTTGACAATTTGGAATAGCTGGCTAAGGTTGCGGGATTTAGTGATGTAGCAATTCACATGTAAATCGTAGCTGTGAAAAATATCATCCTCGTTTTTTGAGGTTGTTAGCACAACAACTGGAATACGCTTCAGTAGTGGGTCGGCTTTTATTTCCGCCAGCACTTCTCGACCATCTTTTTTAGGCAAGTTCAAATCCAGCAGAATCAGGTCAGGGCGGGCTGCATCAGCATATTCACCTTCTTGGCGTAAATAAGCCATAGCATCTATACCATCCCTGACCGTTACCACTTGGTAAGGAACTGAACTATTTTTCAACGCTTCTTGGATTAAGCGAATGTCAGCTTTATTATCCTCGACCAAAAAGATGGTTTTGTGTCTTTCTCCCGTTTCTACGCTCAAGTTCGCGTCCTCCAACTGGAATCGTAAAGTAGAAGGTTGCGCCTTCACCCAGTTCTGACTCTACCCAGATCCGCCCCCGGTGACATTCGACAATCTTCTTACAGATGGCTAAACCCATACCTGTACCAGTATATTCATCCCGTGTGTGTAAGCGCTGAAAAATTACGAAAATGCGATCGCTAAATTTCGGGTCAATGCCAATTCCATTATCCCGAACTGAGAATAGCCATGCATCTTCTATTCTTTCTGCTCCCACATGGATTTGTGGCGACTGGTTACTGTGGAACTTGATGGCGTTACCGATGAGGTTTTGGAATAGCTGCATCAGTTGGGTGCTGTCAGCCATGACTACGGGTAAAGGATCGTGGGTGATAGTGGCCCCAGTTTCATTAATGCGTTGACGCAAATTGCCCAACCCCCGTATTAAGGCTGTCTCTACATCGTTCATTTGAAATGCGATCGCTTGCATATCCACTTTCGAGTATGCCAACACATCATCAATCAACGTCTGCATCAGGTTAACTCCCTGCACAGCGTAGCTAATAAACTCCTGAGCATCTTCGTCAAGTTCTTCGCTATACCGCATCTCCAACAGTTGCACGTAATTCACGACTTGATTGAGCGGTTCTTGCAAATCATGGGAGGCGACGTAGGCAAACTTTTTCAGTTCGGCGTTAGAACGTTCTAAATCTTGTGCTAACTGGGCTAATTCATCGGCTTGACGCAGCACAATATTAACAATTGCTTTCCGCAATTCTAATGCTGCTTTAACTTCTACATCTTTCCAAGGTAAAGATGTTAAGCGAACCGTTTCTTTCCACAGTTCAAATGATTTGCGCGGACACAGACGGACATTTCCTTCTGACTGGTTAACTTCAAACGCCTTATTAGGATCGCCACCCCAATTTACAGTTTGAATTACTTCCGGTCGGAACCACAAAACATAATTGCGCTTGGCGATGGGAATAGCTAATAAACCACTGGCGACATTTTTAAAACTTTCGGCATCTGGATAAATCTGTGGCAAAGAATCTGTATAGAAAACTTCTTCTTCAACATTATTTTTCAGCCATTGGACTAAAAAATTCAAATCTTCTTCTCTAGGTGTTTCGCCAACTACCGTGCAATTTCCGCCAAAACACACGGCTGCACCTTGAGCGCTAGCCAAATCTAAAAGATGCTGCGGGTTTTTAACTAAACCATCTATGAAGTTTTCTTCTTGAGACATGTATTCAATCAAGATTGATTGAAGGTGTGTCAAATTTATCCGGTGATAGTAGTCTTCTGTCTCTTCTCTAGCCGAGATTTCTGCAAATATTACTCGCCCCAAAAATTCGCAGGCTTTACGCAATTCATAGGAAACTTGTTTCGGGGATTGGTGATGACAAGCAATTAATCCCCAGAGTTTTTGGTCTTTAATTAAAGAGATAGTAAGCGAAGCACCAACACCCATATTATGCAAGTACTCTGTATGACAAGAAGCAGCACTTCTGAGAATAGAGTTGGTTAAATTAATGGGGCGATCGCTAATTGGATTATTGACAGGAAAAAGTTTTACTGGCTGAGAATAAGCATCTGGGATAATTCTGATCGAATTGGCAGCAAATAATTTTCTCGCTGGTTTGGGAATATCTGACTCTGGGTAATGCAGCCCTAAGTATGGTTCTAGGCTTTCTAATTTTTCTTCAGCGACAACGGAACCATGCCCATCATCATCGAATTTATACAACATTACCCTGTCAAATTCCGTTATTTTCCGAACTTCTTGAACGATAACTTGACAAAAGTCCCGGAGATTTGCTGTTTTTTCTAGTTGATTTATAGAAGCTCTAGCTAGATGATAAAAGCTTAAAAACGGAATATTTTCTTGAGTAAGAGCAGGTTCTAGCTCTAGGATTAAAAATCCTTCAGTATTGCGGTGAAATACTGCATCAAATACTACGTATTCATCACCTTTTTTTCGCACCCAAACTTTGGTGGGATTGATGAAATCAAGATTTTCCCCGGATAGCCCTGTTTTAATTCTCTCTATTTGAAAGGGATCTAGTAAATCTTCTAGTTTTTTGTGCAACATGTTTTCGGGAGCAATTCCGAAAATCTTTAATGTATTAGTGCTAACTTGTAATATTTTTAGCTCCGGCTCCTCTAAGACTAAGAGGACACCATGAGGCTGAATTTGGCTAGAAATATGAATCGGTGCCTCTTTCAAGCTAATTAAATTAATACCTGGGAATTGTAAGTTTATTTCCATAACGATCCTCCACTGTTGTCTGGGAGCATCAAAACTAGAGTATCTATAATAACGAAGAATGATGAATGTAAAAAATTTTGTAATTTTTCATTCATCACTTTTACTTAGTATCTAATTTCCCATGCCCTGATATTGCGTTTTGCAGTATTAGTTTTATCTGCTTGCGCTTTGAAAAGTCTAACAGTCAGTAAACTTACATAGCGATAAGAAATGTGAAAACCATGTGATTAAACAATTCTGTATATGTGTAGCTATGTTAACAAACAGAATTCAGAATTGAGTTCTGCGTAAATATCAGCTAGCGACTACTAGAGATATGAGTGAAAAAGAATTAGCACTGCTACGTCTCTATAAGGGTTATAGGTAACGCATATTTAATCTCACTAGATAACTACTAAACAAATGAGTGTAGAGACGTTGCAATGCAACGTCTCTACAAGTGTTTCAGCTAACGCATAATTAATTTCACCAGGTGACTACTGAATTCTGACTCCTGAATTCTGACTTCTGAATTCTGACTTCTGAATTCTGACTTCTGAATTCTGACTTCTGAATTCTGACTTCTGAATTCTTCTTGAATCAAATCCAAGAGTTGAACCACATTCGCAGCTTATAATCGTGAGGTGAGAGGGGTAAACCCAAATAAATGGGCATCCAGAAAATAAAAGCAGCCAGAATCATAAAAGTAATGGTGACACCTAACACCCGGAGTTGTTGATAATAACTGCGAAGACACTGATCAACAAACCAAGTGATCGCTAAAAATACAAACACCACTGCACACATATAGTGGTAGATAAAAACGCACCTCGTAACTTTCACCCAAGGTAATAAGTTAGCAGCATAATTTATAACCAAGTACAAAGCAATCCAAGTATCAACGCTAAGAGTTTCAGGCACAGAAAAACGCTTTTCCTTCACCCAAGGAATTACGACTTGCGATACTAGCATTCCTACTAAAAACAACATAGCAGCATCACCAAACCACCATAAAAATGGATTACCCATTGCATGGACATCATAAATAACTTGTCCAGCACCAGCAGGCAAAGGTGGCCCCATTACAGGTAATGGTTCGGTGATACTTTCTGCCGTTTGATAATAATATGCCATTGGTCGAGTCATCAAAGGCCATTTATACCAGGCAGCACAATAAGGATGCACGTTAGGACTATTGCCACCTAAATGTAAATGAAATTTCAAAATTTGCTGATGTACTGCAATAAATCCATAAGTTTTATCTAGTTGGAGGTGGGGAATCCAGATGATGCTGTAAATAAAAGCTGGGATAATTCCTAGATAAAACAGCATCTGAAAAATATTTAGCTGAGTCAAGTTTTGTAGTGGTGTCTGAGATGCAGAAAATGACGGAGATGAGGGGGAATAAGTACTAACTCCTGACTCCTGACTCCTGACTTCTGAATCACTTTGATTACGCTCAGTGATCACCTGGCTTCTTTCCAATGAAGGGGATGTAAAAAGAAGTTTGGAGTTAGAAAAAGAATGTATCAAATGAATTACCCAAGCTGCTATCCAAATTAGATAAGCACCTGACAGGAACCATAAACCGTTCCACTTAGTACCGACTGAAGCACCAAAAGTAATGCCAGCAAAAACTAACCAAAAAGAACGCCGTCGGTTTTGGTTATCTAATGCCAATAATAAAAACCAGTGACCTAATAAACCAAAGATGACGATATAAATATTACTTAAAGCATAGCGAGACTCAACTAGAAAAATGCCATCACAAGCTGTGAAGAAACCTGCAAGCAGAGCAAAGCTACGCCGATAACTCAATTGATAAGCGATCGCAGCTACAACTAAAGGTATAAATGAGCCAGTAAGAGCATTTAACCACCGATAAGTCCAAGGCGATCGCATTGAACCTGTCAGTCCATTTACCGTATCTTGCCAAAAAGGAATATGACTGCCAATCCAAATGCCGATGCCGATCATATATTGACTTAGCGGCGGATGAGCATTAAAAAATGGCGTATGCGTGAGATAATTATTACCAAATTTTGCAAAGTAAACTTCATCAAATACCAGAGTGTTGAATCGCTCCAGCCCCCAAAACCTTAAGGCAAGTGAGAAAAGAAATACACTTACCATCCCAATTCGGAACCACTTTTTAGTCATTAGTTATTAGTCATTAGTCATTGGGCATTGGGCATTGGTTAATAATTAATATCCCCTATTCCCCGTTTCCCTCTATTTTTACAGGTGCATCTAGTTGAAACAGGAGTAGTTCAATGCCGTAATACTTGTTTGTCCGCCCTATTTGTTTCATACCCAATCGTTCTGTTACACGGATTGAAGCATGATTTTCTGGCTTCACTACGGCATAAATCACTGGCAAGTTCAGCACACGAAATCCATAGTTGAGCATAACTCGTCCTGCTTCTGTTGCATACCCTTTACCCCAAGAAGCTCGCCGTAAGTGCCAGCCTACCTCATAATCTTGAGTAGGTAAACCATCTTTGTCGGGTAATTGTTTAAGAAGGATAGTTCCTACAATTGTTGTACTTTCCTTTTCGACAATTGCCCAAGATCCAGTACCATTGTTGCGTTGATGCATTCGCTCGATGCCTTCAATCAAGCGCTGATGCTGTGACTCAATACTTGCGGGGCGAGAAGATTTACCAAGAAAGTGCGTAACTTCAGGGTCACTGTAAATTATAAAGGCTTGTTCGGCATCGTGTTCGGGTATCCAACTGCGAATGATCAAGCGTTCGGTTTCCAAAAGATTTGTCATCTTGCTTTTGGCTAAACTAAATTGCCATTCTGCAAAATAGTAAGATACTTATAGTTAAGCAGTCAAAAGTTTTATAGACAATTACATAAACAAAATATGGCGATCGCTATGCTATGGGCAAGTATCCAGAAGTTTAACTACCGTTGGCTATGCGATGGCAAATTCTGAATTTTTCCGCAGTTCTTCAGACCGAAATCCCAATACAATCCGATCCTTCGGCACACCAGCCCTTACTAATTCTGTTGCTAACCCCTCTTCAGTACCATCACGTTGAATCCAAATTTTGTCATCAATAATATCAATGTGAATTAGACAGCCGTGAACACGACGCGTTGCAGTTGGAGAGAGTTCTGGCACTGGCTCTCGACCAAGAATCATTACCAAATATCGATCCTGTTCTTTATCAAAAATAGTTTCATGCTGAATATTGCCGTAAGAGTAAGGAATCTTTGTATGTTCAGCAAGAATGCTGCAAATTAGCTGCCTGTATTGCTCCAGATTAGCCATCGGACAATAACCTCCCGCTTTGGATTAAAAACGATGAGAGGAATTTTGTAATCTTCCAATATAAGTTTACCAAGCGGTTCTTCCTCAAAAATGTCAGTAAAAACATCCTCATGAACAGCGATATACAAAACCCTATCTGGATAATTGCGGGACATTACAGCAAGATAGGTAAAGTACTGACCAATCGCCTGTTCTAGGTCTGCTACTTCTGAGTCACCACTGAAGGTTTTGATTTCTACAGCAATCTTTTGTGTTCCTTTTTCGGCGATGAGCAACTTTTCGGCTGCCAAATCCACGTAAAGATCCTTTTTTCCCCACTTCAAATGAAATGGATCGTCGGTAATCGTCCAGCCATCTTTGATTAGGGCATTTTTGACGTTTTCGTGGTAGCGGTCTTTATGGCATAAATTACTCGAATTACGAACTTGTACTGAGCGTAGCCGAAGTATTACTACCCTCGACTTTTGCCACTTCCAGCATCGTCTTTAAAACCGAATCAGGATTGAGACTAATTGAGTCAATTCCTTGTTCAACCAAAAACTGAGCAAATTCTGGATAGTCGCTGGGTGCTTGTCCACAAATGCCGATTTTGCGATCGCATTTTTTCGCTGTTTCTATGACCATTTTCACCATTCCTTTCACAGCTGGACTACGTTCATCAAACAATCTCGCTACCAACGCCGAATCTCTATCTATCCCTAGTGTTAGTTGAGTTAAATCATTAGAACCAATCGAGAAGCCATCAAATACCTCAGCAAATTCCTCAGCCAGAATAACGTTACTAGGCAACTCACACATCACATAAACCTGCAAATCGTTAACACCTTGCTTTAAACCATTTTTTGCCATCTCTGTTAAAACCAACCGCCCTTCATCGGGAGTACGACAAAACGGAATCATCGGGATAACATTTGTCAAACCCATTTCTTCCCGTACCCGTTTAATAGCATCACATTCTAGAGCAAAAGCTTCTCTGTAGCCTTCATCATAGTAACGCGCCGCCCCCCGCCAACCCAGCATAGGGTTTTCTTCGTGGGGTTCAAACTGTCGCCCACCTAATAAATTGGCATATTCATTACTTTTAAAATCTGACATTCGCACAATCACAGGTTTGGGATAAAATGCCGCCGCAATTCTACCGATACCTTGAGCTAATCTATCTACAAAATACTGGGGTTTATCGTCGTAAAGTGCAGTAATTTCAACAATTTTAGCTTTGGCAAATTCATCTTTTAATAAATCAAAATGAATTAATGCCATTGGATGAATTTGAATTTGGTTAGCAATGATAAATTCTGTCCTTGCTAAACCTACCCCATCGTTGGGAATTGCCGATAAACTCAATGCTTCTTGGGGATTACCCACATTCATTAAAATTTGAGTGCGGGTGCGGGGTAAGTTTTCTAAAGGAACTTCTTCCACTTCAAAAGGTAATAAACCTGCATAAACTTTTCCTTCTTCCCCTTCAGCGCAAGAAATTGTTACCTCTTGACCAGGTTTTAAGATTTCTGTAGCATTGCCACATCCCACGATCGCAGGTACACCCAATTCTCGGGCAATGATTGCTGCATGGCATGTTCTACCACCAGAATTAGTAACAATTGCACTGGCGCGTTTCATAATTGGTTCCCAATCAGGGTCAGTTCTCTCTGTCACCAAAACTTCCCCAACTTGGAACTGTTCGAGTTTCTGAACATCCAAAATTAGGCGTGCTTTCCCTTGACTAATCGCTTCCCCAATCGCCCGCCCCGTAACAAGGGGGAGTGGAGATTGGGAAGATTTTTCTCTATTCCCTAATAACAACCGATAACTCCGCAAGACATTTCCCGTTTTCTGCGACTGCACGGTTTCGGGACGCGCTTGCACAATAAAAAGTTGATTTGTAATTCCATCTTTTGCCCACTCGATATCCATTGGAGTGGAAATACCGTGGACTTGAGAATAATGGTCTTCAATTAAACACGCCCAATTTGCTAGTTGTAAAATCTCCTCATCATTCAGGGCGAATTTACCTCTTTCTCTGGGCGGAACAGAGACATTTTTCGTAAATTTGGAGCCGTCATCATAAATCATTTTTAGTTCTTTACTACCCAATTTTTTATCAATAATTGGGCGGAAACCAGCTTTTAAAGTTGGTTTAAAAACATAATATTCATCAGGATTTACAGAACCTTGAACAACGTTTTCACCTAACCCGTAAGCGGCTGTAATTAGTGCAGCATCCTTAAATCCGGTTTCTGTATCAAGGGAGAACATCACCCCAGAGGTTGCTAAGTCAGAGCGCACCATTTTTTGCACACCCACAGCCAGAGCAATGCTAAAGTGGTCAAATCCTTTGGTATGACGATAAGAAATGGCGCGATCGGTAAATATGGAAGCAAAGCACTTGTGACAAGCTGCTAAAACTCCTTCAGCGCCGACAACATTGAGGTAAGTTTCCTGCTGTCCAGCAAAACTAGCATCGGGTAAGTCTTCGGCGGTGGCGCTAGAACGGACTGCAACATCTGTCTCTGCGTTGTATCGTTCACAAAGACTTTGATAAGCTGTAGCGATCGCCTCTCGCAATTCTACAGGAAATGGGGTGTGGATTAATAGCGATCGCGCTTTTTTCCCCCGTTCTCGTAAATTTTTGACATCTTCAACATCCAAGTCAGCAAAGAGTTTGCGTAGCTTTGCTTCTAACCCTGCTGATTTGATGAAATAACGATAAGCGTAAGCAGTAGTGGCAAATCCTGTGGGAACGTTAATACCTTTGGGCGTTAGCTGTTGAATCATTTCCCCCAGTGAAGCATTTTTACCACCAACTACGGGGATATCAGCAATACCAACTTCATCAAACCACAAGATGAGCGATCGCTCTTGGGAAGATAGAGATAATGTGCTTGTAGATACTGTAGTCATAATTACCTTTTAAATTTATACTCAGTTTCTCGGTGCGTAACCACTAACCACAAGGCAGAAGTCAAAAGTTGACCCTGAGCGTAGTCGAAGGGTCAAAAGTATTATGGAATAAGCTCTTTAGTAATTTTTAATGGTTGATCTATTTCCGCCGTGGCGTACTAGTATATTTTTCCCATATTCAATTTTAGATATTACAGCTAGTAGCGTGATTTTGGATTATGAAATTAAATACCATACAGTTTATAAATAACAATTATTCGGGATAATGGCTTTATTGTTATATCGGATGTAATACATAATGGCGCAGCTAGAACGACTTCTAAAAATGGCAGAAGATGAGCTAACTGAGTACAGCACTGATGCCCGTAAAATTGAAAAGCTACGGCGCAAAATAGGTTTATCAGTGTCCGCAGCCGAACAGCGACAAGTCAAAGAGGCATTACTCGCTAGTAAGCAATCTTCTAATATGATTACTCAAATTGTGGAAGAACAAAGACAAGCAGCAGCTTTACCATTTTGGGGAATTGCTGGATTGGGTTTATTATTCGGAATTTCTTTAAATCAACCTGTATGTTTGTTAGCTGCTATAGTTGGAACTGTATTAGCTTTTAGAATTCAGAAATGGGGTTGGCAATTACAGGCAAGTCGTCTATTGTTACAAACATTGGAAGATATTGAAGCGCGTATTGCCCAACCGAATAAGTAACAAAACAGATCCATTTTATAGAGAAAATATCTCTATATACTTGTATTTTAATATACAAATTTATCGCATGGTCACTTGATTGACACCTCTTAATTACTTAACAATTCCTTTGGGATCACCATAGCAAAAAAAATTACATATTGGATTTGATTCAGATATTTATTCATATAATTTTTGTGCAATAAATGCTACATGACTTATTGACAGTAGGTATTTACCATAACTATGGGTTGTTTCAACTTCAAAGCCCACGCGCTGGAGTTCACTTTCAACAGTTGTCGCTTCGTATAACCGCAAGTAGTGTACTTCGTCAGATCGTCTATAGTGTTCCCCTAGTTTGCGGAAGCTAGATAATTCGTCGAATCAAAGTTTTTTGCTCTTGATCCTCTTCCCTCCTACCTCCTGCCTGGTTGTTGAGCGTAGCCGAAACACTACCTCCTGCCTCAAAACCCGAAATTTTGTACTTGATGCAAATGAAAATTGCTGTATTATTCCTTATTGCCTCTTCACATAAATTGTGTAACTAGGTAGATGTGAGGCATCTGTTTGAGTTTTCACAAGTCGCCAGTCAATATCTATATATAAATGCTCAAACACTTGAGAAGTTGCTAAGTATGTTTTTTTTAATTCATTAGCATGATTTACCTCTAGATTTTCTAATTTGAGGGCTTGAGGCAAATCCTCTTTTGACGCATTCAGTTTGACTTTAGTATTAACTACATTAGTAAACCATTTGTAGACTGATTCTAACGTTAAAGGAACTTCTCTATTTTTAAAAGCCTGAAATCTATCAATGTTTTGAAGATCCCATTTTCCATTTTGAACTCCATATTTTTGGAGGATCATGAAATCATAAGCTGGTAATTTTGATTGAGAATTATCGGATAAAGACGACTCTTTTCCCAGTATATAGCGAGCTATATTTGCACAGTAACCATCATGCTGAAAAATTTGGAATGACTGCTCTTGTATTCTTTGCGGTAAACTTTCATGAAACGATATGGTAGACCAGATTGGTGTCCAAACACCCACCAAAAGCCGTAATTGCTCTGTAACACTAACAACAGGATTGTATTGATTCAACTTTATAAAATAAGGAAGTAATTCAGTTTTATAAAAATTAATTTCGGCATTCAAACTTTCTAGTTCTCGACCTTGAACTCGTGCTAAAATCTCTTTTTTGACTTTTAGTGTTTTTTTAGCACTTAATTTATCTTTTAATAAAAGGTCGAGCATTACTATTTACCTTTTTCTAATTTTTTTAGATGACTTGGTTAAGAATTAAAAACTAGTGATAGTGCTCATAAAGGTATTATGCATCCTTTGCTTTTGTAAAAGTTAGAGCCTCTTCGCTCCTGCTTTTGACAGTTATTAAATATTTATGTGCTTGATATTATCTATATTTTACTCAGAAAATAGTGTGATCCAGATCACTGTAAACTATTACACTATGGCGCACACTGCGGTTCAATACGCTTATTTGTGTATATTTTTGTTACTTAAAAATTTTAAATAATAAAAAGTGAAGAATTAAAATTTTAATCCTTCACTCTTCATACTTCATTCGATATTTATTTCTATGATTCTCTTCCCGATGCCCAGGTATCACGCCATTTTACAGTACCTTCTTTGGCAATCACCCAACGGCGATTTACAAGATTTTCGCGCAGGGGCGATCGCCCTTCCCGCCACATGGCATATTTATAAGAAATCAGCTGACCAGCACTCTCATTAAAGGGAATTTCAGCAAACCAAGTATTGGTGTTGATGTACTCTAGGGGATAGGCTTTGCCAATATCCCAGTTACCTAACTCTGGACAATCTCCTGTCACCACAATAATTTCACCAGGTTTGGTTTCCACACCATTGAGTTGGACGCGGACAATTGTTTGTGCTTTTATGCGTTCGCCAACGTGGCTGAAAACAATCACTCCCCGTTCTTCTAGTACTAGGTCATGAATCTTGCCATCTTTCACCTCATACTTGTTGCGAGTCACCACGCAGGTATGTTCGCCATCGGGCAATTCTGTTTCTACTTCTGGTAAAGTAACTTCTCCTCCCCGGTTTAAAGCGACAAAACACGCGGAGTCACGATAGCGGCGTACATAGCAGTAAACATCCGGTGTTAAGTATTTTTGCCAGTGGCTACCCATTGACACGGCTGGATTCAATCGTCGTAAGCCAGACAGCAGCCTGATGCAACGATAAATCTCACTCTCAGTATCCCAACTTTCCATCATCGGGCGGTTATATGGGTCGTTACCGCCATCAGTATCGTTATGCAGATATTGTTCTGTGCCGTAATATATGCAGGGAATGCCGCGACAGGTCATAATTAAGGCGATCGCCACCTTCAGCATCGCTGGATCGGGATTCAGCGATTGGAAACGGGACATATCATGGTTATCAATGAAAGTAATTAGTTCTGTTGCCCCTTTATAGCGATAATCTTGGTCAAAAATATATTGAATTGTTTCAAATCCCATTTCTGAACCTTGCCCTAGTGCAGCTCGAATTGCCACGCACAACCCAAAGTCTAGAAGTGTCATGCCTGAGTGATTGGCAAATTCTACTGAGCGATCGTCATCAGGATTACTATAAATCCATTCACCAAATATAAATACATCTGGTTTGTGATTGCTCATCTCGCCAGTGAATTCTTGCCAAAACCAAATCGGCATGTGCTTGACAGTATCCACCCGCAGTGCATCCACACCCCGGTCTAACCATTGTTTAATTGCTGACTTAATATACTCCCGATATTCTGTATTATTTTCATTAAAGGTTGCCAGACCAGATAGTTCACAGTTTTGTACTTGCCAATCATCTTCCCAATTTTGCACTTCACCATAGTGGTGATACCAATTATTAGCATCATTATTGAAATCAGCAATTTTGACACCATCATCATACAATTCACCTTTACTACCGCTAGTATCAGGTGTACTATGGTTGCAGACAATATCCAGCACTAGCTTCATATTGCGCTTGTGCATTTCTGTAATTAACCGATCGAAGGTTGTATTTTTTTCTTCTTGAGTGGCGTTTAAAGAAGGGTTTTCTCCCTCCGCAATGAATCGAGGATTAATCCGTTTAAAGTCTTTTGTCCAATAGCCATGTATTGCTGCATTGCCAACAAATAATTCTTCAACCTGCTCAAACAGGGGAGTTAACCAAAGAGCGGTAACTCCCATATTTTTGAGATAATCTAATTTATCGATGACACCTTGCAAGTCGCCACCCCAGTACTTACCCCAATCCTGCCTAGTTGGATCGTACAGTTCTGAGTTTGCACCTTCGCTGTTATCTGGATCGCCATCATAAAAGCGATCAACTACGAGAAAATAAATTGTTTCCTGACGAAATTCAATATCTCTGGTGTAAAGAAACTCTAGAGCAATCTCAATATCTAACTGCGGTTCTTGTATAAGAGCGTCTACATTTTCCTTTGCAGGATCTACTTTATATTGATCTGGTGAGAACTGGGATGGTGGGGTTTGTACCATAAAAAAACTCAAAATTTCATCTAATTCACACTTGCAGAACCAACAGTACAACGTTTTGAGTATTGTCTGTCACTACAAACTTCGGTATTGTTACATCCTGCCTACGGTGTAGGTATCTATCGCTAGCTAGTTTATAATTCTATCGATAGATATAATTCATCTGCTAGAGGATAAAAACGAAGAAATATAGCAGTTATTGACGATAATTGCTTGATTACAAAAATTTACAATATTTAATTAAATTGACTTGCGGTAAACATTGAGCCTAGCTCGTGTTTAAGTGTATATTCGACAACAGATTTTAGAACACCTCAACTCCTTGGAGATTAGCTCTCAACAAGGTTTAGTTAGACTTGAGCAATACTGAGTAAATCACGTCGTTAGCCAACTTTTTCTCTAGAAGATTCGCTCCATTGGTAAACTGACCATTGTCACTTTCAATCTGTTATTACTATCAAGGAATTAATTTAGGTAGCAATTATGACCAAATATGACAAGGTTTTTAACTCACCAAAGACATCAGAGGAATCACTAAGTCCAGAGGAAGCGGTGGCGGCGATCGCAACTGTGACTGCGATCGCTGATTCATTGATTGAAGATGTTGATGCAGATAGTTTAGCGGGTATCCTCTGGGAATTCGAGGTTTTTGAGGAATACTCAGAAGATGAAATCGCAGAAATAGTTGATAGACTTATCTCTATTGCCGAAGAAGAGGGAATTGGGCCCCTGTTTAATGTTGCTAAAATATCTCTCTCAGATGAATTAGTGCTGGATGGTTTTGCAGCTGGGGTAATAGTACTGTTAGACGATAATCTCGCCATCCCCAAACCGAAACAAGCCTACCTCAAAAAGCTACAAGCAGCCTTAGAACTTGAGGATGAAGAAGCAGAGGAAATTATCAAGGAGGTAATCGCAGCCTTTAAAGAAGCAGAAGAGGAAGAATATGCAGACAATGAAGATGAGGCAGTAGTCATCGAAGATTTTAGTCAACAGAGCTATGAATCTCCATTAGGTAATTTTACCGTGCCAATTCCCGTTGATCCGCAGCAGGGCGGTAGAATTCAGAGCCAGGAAGGAGTAGTGGGCTTTTCTGATGACATCGGTACTTTGCTGAGAATCGATTATTATCCTTTTCCCCTAGAACAGTTAGAGGAACTGGAATCTGTTGGACAAGAAGAATATTTACAAACAATTTTAGTAGACAAGTATGTACCCCAAGCGATTTTCGCCAATGTACCAGATGCTTCTGTGGAGTATAGCGAATATCTAGAAAATACTTTGCGAGGTGCTTACTACGTCTTAATCGATATGCCCAAAGGTTCCACGATTTCTAAGCAAGAAAATAATGGAACTGCGATGAGATTAGATGCGTACCGGGGGCTGCTCACCTTTATCAGTGGTGAATTTTTGTATATAGTTAGTAGTCAGCACAGCTTTATTAACGGCGAAACTCCCGATTCCATTGAAGAAGAAGCCGAAGACATCAAAGAGAGTATTTTAGAGTTTGTTGAGACTATAGAGTTCACTTAGTACAGCATTTTATTCATTCGTAGCGAATTAAATTTGGTAATACTCTGTAATGCCAATGCATCGGCTTGCATTAAATTTGCATTAAATATGTGGTGAAAAGAATCTAGAGACGTAGCTGTGATACGTCTCTACAAGGATTCTGGATAACGCATATTTCATTTCTAAAAATGTCTATTCGCTCTGGCTTTACTTATCTGATGTACATTTGGAAAGGGCGATGTCTGACGACAAGCCTAGAGAAGAGAGGAAGTCTCCGGCTTTGCACTGGGTGTCTACGGTTATAATTTTTCATGACAATAACCCTGCTGAACAATCGCTATCAAATTATCCAGGTAATCGGTGCTGGTGGGTTTGGCGAAACCTTTCTAGCAGAAGATGTCCACATGCCTTCTCGCCGTCGTTGTGTAATTAAGCAACTAAAACCGATAACCAATAATGACCCGCAAACCTACCAGCTTATCCAACAGCGTTTTGAACGAGAAGCAGCAACCTTGGAGTATTTGGGTGAAAGTAGTCACCAAATTCCTAAACTTTACGCTTACTTTTCTGAAAATGGGCAATTTTACCTTGTCCAAGAATGGATTCACGGTCAAACCCTGACAAAAATTGTCGAAGCCAAAGGATTTGAGAGTGAAACTGCTGTTCGGCGAATTCTCTTGAGTCTGCTTTCAGTTTTAAATTATGTCCACAGCAAAGGCATTATTCACCGGGATCTCAAGCCAGATAACATTATTCTCCGTTCTGTTGATGGTGAGCCAGTTTTGATTGATTTTGGTGCAGTCAAAGAAACAATCCGTTCAGTGGTGAATTCTCCAGGATACCCCACGCGATCGCTCGTCATTGGTACGCCTGGATATATGCCTAGCGAACAAGCCGTTGGCCGCCCAGTTTACGCCACTGATATCTATAGTTTAGGTTTAACAGCAATTTATCTGCTGACTGGCAAACACCCACAAGAACTAGTAACCGATCTCAAAACTGGGGAAATACTTTGGCAAGATCACGCCCCTCATATCTCTTCCCAATTGGCTGCGGTACTCAATCAGGCAATTAAGCCTCATGCTGGCGATCGCTACAGCACTGCCAGTAAAATGCTACATGCCTTGCAATCTACGAGTAATATACCTCCTGAGTTAGCTGCAAATACTCCCACAGTTGGTTTTTCTCCCACTACATCAAGACAAACTCAGCCATTATATTCTCCGCAAAATAATTCTGCGATTCCAGGTTCTTCCACTCCTAGAAACTGGCAAAAATCGGCTGTGATTGTTGGTAGTTTGCTGGTAGGCGGCTTGATTGGTGCAGTAGTAATTCCTAGCATCATTCGTCAGCAACAACCAGAAACAATCATTGCCACAAATCCTACACCATCGCCAGAATCTTTTCCGACTCCTGCATCTCCCGAACCGCCCGTTTCTTCGCAAACTTCTCCAGTCCCAGTTATCCCTAGTTCACCACCACGACAGCGAGTAATTCCCAATCCTTTGCCAACCTCTAATTTCCCAGTTGTATCTATACCAAAACCAGAAAAAGAGCCTGTTACTTCAGATACTCCAGCACCAGTAGCAGTATCAACACCACAGCCAAAACCAAAGAATGAGGCGACAGTTCCTATACCAGAAGTGCGTTCCACACCACAAAACAACGATCCGTCACCTAGTAAATTAGTTACCACTATCAGCAGTCGAAACGTTCCCGCATTTCCTACAGGCACACCAAGAAGCGCCGTAGAAGCTACCCTCGGCAAACCAAATCAAGATTTAAAAGGCGCATGGGGCAAGACTCGTGCTGTGGTTTACAAACTAGTGCCAAACAAAATTGACCTTGGCTACTTATTTGATCGTAATTCTAAAGCGTTGCGCCAAACTGAGGTATCTTTTGCTCAATCAGTAGACCCACAAGTAATGGAAGCTACCTTAAATGGAATGTTAGGTGGACAAGCCACTGAAGAAATAATGCAGGGACTTAAACAGGTACAACAGCGCCAATCTGATAATTTTAGTTTTAAGAATGGCTCAATTAAAGGTCAGATTATCCGCCAACAATGTGATTTTATTTACATCAGCATTTGGGATGCAAATTTACATGATTTTGTGAATCCATCTACAGCTAAACAGTGTTAATTTCCTGAAAAACATCATTCTCAAAAGTTAGATTTTTGTATCCTAGAAGACAGATTCAGTATTCAATATAGTGCTTACAAAACTAACTTTATTGGGCTACAATCAAGACAATTTCAGTCTTCCCAAGCACAAAAACCCAATTTTTAGAATCAGTGGATTTGTTTTCTAGGTTTTACAACTAAACTCATAAAAATCTATCTTTCCCATACCCAATGCCAATCTCTACTTTCAAACTGAGTTTCAAATTCTTAATCTTCATAAAGTTATAAATATCATTATTAAGTTTTTAATAATACTTGTCTCAACTTCTACATTCATGTCGTAAAGTGCGATCAAAATTGTGTAATCTGAAGACAGCAAAGCTAAATTATTCAATTGAGGTCTGATGACTCCTACAATCATGCGTCAGCTTTGGTCAGTGGTTGAAACCGCCCAAGCCAAGCTCCTCTTACAACTGGATGATGCTAGCTTGGTGCAGTGGTTAGTGAAACAAACCGAAACGCAAGTGTTGTTAGATTCTAACGAAACTGATTATCTGTGCCACTACATTCAATCTCGGCTAGCCCTTATACGCGATCTTGCCCATGAACGTCAGTGTTCATAATACCTACGGCGGGCTACGCCAATGCAAAATCACGATTAGTTGATTGATAGTCAAGTGTTATTACTATTGACTATTAGCTTTTTGAGGAAAATAACCTTCTACTAAACAGTCAGAGCCTACTACACGCCAACGAACACGTTCTAAAGACAATGCCTCAGTCATGGTAGTAAAACCTAAATCACCCACTGGTGTGGGAGCAATACTACCACCAATGATTTTCGGGGCAATAAATGCCAAAACTTTTTGCACTGCTCCTTGAGCGATCGCACTAGCAGCTAGGGTACCACCACATTCCCACAGCACGCTACAAAAACCTCGTTCATATAAGTACGCCATTGCCTTATCCGGTGTAAGTGATGTTAATTCCACCACCTCCACACCCTGCTTGAGCAACAGTTCTTGAAAATCGGGGTTAGCACCTTTCTGTGTCAACACTAAAGTTTGAGCATCCGCAGTTTGCCACAGATGGGCACTTTCCGGTAAGTTGAGATGGCGACTCATCACCACCCGCAGGGGATTATGTGCCCCCACTTGGTGGCTAGTTAAATAAGGATTATCCTGTCGTACTGTATTACCGCCGACAATTATGGCATCGCAACCCGCCCGCAGTTGATGTACTTCGCTGCGGGCTTCTTGGCTTGTCACCCAAGCGCTATGACCAGAGGTAGTAGCAATTTTGCCATCTAAAGTCATGGCATATTTTAAAATTCCCAAAGGTCGCTTGTAGAGAATGCGATGCACAAAAGCTTCATTTAGCTGGCGACAGGCTGACTCTTCTACTCCTACCAACACTTCGATCCCCGCCGCCCGTAAACGGGCGATACCACCTCCTGCAACTAGGGGATTGGGATCAACCATACCCACCACTACTTTTGCTACCCCTGCTTCGATCAATCCTTCCGAACAAGGGGGAGTACGCCCATAGTGATTGCAAGGTTCGAGGCTGACATAAATTGTTGCACCACGAGAGCGATCGCCTGCTGCTTTTAAAGCAAACACTTCTGCATGAGGCTCACCTGCACGAGGATGAAACCCTTCGCCAACAATCTCGCCATCCTTGACAATCACTGCTCCCACTAAAGGATTTGGCGAAGTCCGCCCTAAAGCCCGACGAGCAAGTTCCAAACACCGCAACATCATGCGAGAGTCAAAATCACTTCCTACTCTTTTCTCAGTTGAATCCACCGGAGGCGTATTTTCTGGAGTGTAGTTAGATAGAGATGCATCTGCTTGAGCAACCACTGGGGAATTATCCATAATTTTAGGCAACACTGTAAATATTCTGCACGCGATCGCACAGCCTCTCCACAAGAGAATCGCGCTTTGTTCCTGATAATTAAACAGTAATATCTAGGCGCTATTATTGGCTGTGTTTACTTGCATCAGCCTGTAATATTCACATTACAGTTCAGGGTAACTTGAATCCATATTGCCAGAGGTTGCCCAAATTCCATAAAAATTTAGGTTACAGGGTACAGAAGATAATTTTCTTTACTGTCACCTGTAACTTATCCCTTGTTAAGTGCTAATTCTTGTACAGACAAGGGTTAATCGCGTCTCTCTTTTATTGCTCTAACAATTTCATCCGTTGCCACCAAAGATTCAGGGGATAATAGACCACAGGTGCCCACAGACTACTCAGAATGGCAGAGGCTAGGGCGACACGCTGATAATATGTCCAAATATCTGTCACTTTGCGTTCGTTGCCGAGCAAAGTTAATTGCAATCCAAAGATAGTTTCTGCCAAAACTGCCAAAACAAAGACAATTACAGCAATTGAAATAAAATCTTCTTCGATAAAACGCTGTTTTTGGAGCAGACCAGTTAAAGCCCCCACTATACCTAAACTGATGGCATGAGTCGGGCTAAGTGATGTCATCGAATCTTGAAGTAGCCCCAGAACTATACCTGCCAATGCTCCGGCAAACACCGTGCGCTTCACACTCCAAGCTACCACCCAAATTAACAGCCAGTTAGGGCCAATACCCAATAATTCCATACCTGGGAACCGGGTTGGCAATAATAGTAAACATAACAGTACAGAACTAGCCGTCACTATCCAACCCAACAGCTTACGTACACCGGGATGCCAACGAGCAAGCGGCTGAATTCGGAATTTCGATTTTCGCTCTGACGATTTTGGCTTTTTCTGCCTGCTACCACCAAATGCAGGAATCTTCATTTTTCTATGGATTTTTTCAAAAAATTTACTTAGACTTTTGCGGCACTTGATTTGCCGACTCTTGGTTTTCTGGCTTGGGATAAACAGCTACCCAATCGAGAGAGCGGATTGGCGGAAAAAGCTCAATTTTCGCCACTGATGCCGGGAGTTTCTTTAAATCCAGCGACTTAATTCGTCCTACTGCCAAACCGGAGGGAAATTTTTGACTATAAGTAGATGTGGAAACTAAATCTCCTACCTTCACATTTGGGACTTTTTCATAAAATTCCAATACAGCCTCCGCAGAAGAATCTCCTCGCAAAACGCCTTTAGCTGCCGTGCGGCTAACCGATACACCCACTTGACTTTTGAGGTCACTGATTAACAACACACGGCTAGTATTGGGAGTTACACTCTCCACTAAACCTACTAATCCACCTTCTGCCTTAACTATGAAGCCTTCCTGAATCCCCGCATTCGCACCGCGATTCAGAGTCACTTGTTGCCACCACTGGTCAGCACTACGTCCTACTACCCGTGCTGGAATTGGCCGTGATGCCAATGGCTCTTTTTCCACATAGCCTAATAAATCTTGTAACTTTGTCTTTTGACTTTCCAAATCTACTATACGGGTTTGCAATTCCATTATCCGGGCATCTCTGAGACGCTCTTCTGGAGTTGGCCCTGACTGCAACATCTCTAATGGACGGGTAATTGCCTGATATGTCTCAAGTACCAATTCACCTTGAGTCTGTCGCAATATCCAAGCACTACCAACTACTAAAGCTAACAGCCCAATTTGCAACCCTTTACGATCCCACCAACGCCGTATTGTCACCATATATACCTACATGTACTTATATAAATTAAGTTCTACTTGGATTCTATGTATATAAAACCCAAATAGAACTCAAATAGAACTCAATTCTGATATTTTTTTTGTTACATATTGCGAGAGCTTTCGATAACAACTCGTTCCAACTGTTTAAAGTTTTCTAACACACGACCTGTTCCCAGCACAACACAGCTCAAAGGATCGGCAGCAATGTGGGTAATAATCCCTGTTTCATGGCTAACAAGGGTATCTATGCCTTTAAGCAAAGCACCGCCACCAGCTAACATAATACCTCTGTCAATAATGTCTGCTGCCAGTTCTGGCGGTGTGCGTTCCAATGTCCGCTTCACAGCTTCGATAATTACTGATAGCGGTTCCATCATACTTTCACGGATTTCCGGCCCTTTGATTGTTACAGTTCGCGGTAGACCAGAAAGCAGGTGTAAACCTCGGACTTCCATCATGGCGTCATTGTCATCACTAGTCGGATATGCAGAACCCATCCGAATCTTGATTTCCTCGGCAGTACGTTCACCAATGACTAAGTTATGAACTTTTTTAATATACTGAATAATCGCATCAGTCAGTTCATCTCCGGCAATGCGTACTGATTCGCTGATCACCGTACCTTGAAGACTCAGTACTGCAACTTCTGTTGTCCCACCACCAATATCGATAATCATGTTACCAGTTGCTTCGGCAACAGGTAATCCTGCACCAATGGCCGCAGCTACAGGTTCATCGATTAAATAGACTTTTCTGGCTCCTGCTTGATGAGCTGCATCCATAACAGCTCGCCTTTCTACTCCTGTAACACCACTGGGAATACCAATGACAATTCGGGGTAGGATTAGAGATTTACCTTCATTTACACGCTGAATAAAGCTTTTGAGCATCAGCTCGGCTATATCAAAGTCAGCGATTACACCATCCCGCAAAGGACGGAGAGCAATCACATTTCCCGGTGTACGACCGAGCATTTTTTTGGCTTCTTCTCCTACTGCTAGTGCCACCTTTTCATTGACATCGATAGCAACTACAGAAGGTTCTTGTAGTACAATACCTTTACCAGATACATAAACCAGGGTGTTAGCGGTACCGAGGTCGATACCCATATCCCATGATGTGCGAAAGTTCCTAAAAATACCCACGCGTCTGTAAGCCCCCTATGTGCGATACTTCTTGACTACAACGGTAAGAGTTAATCGTGCTTGATTCGATTATGTTTGTATCCTAAGTTGAGTAAACTAGACAATATTTTTATATGATTCCCAGAAATATTTAGTATGTCTCAAGCTTCGTACTTTTTGATATTCTCTGGTTAGATTAGTATATCCGTATATTTTTATGTGTTTACTCCAAATAATGTGTATAAATTTTCAAGTCAATTATATTGTTAACTGTTTAACACATTATTTTCAAGTCTTTCACAATTCGCTATGATGAAAGTCAGAATTTCTAAGTACGTTTGTACTGAAAGGTAACACGATGAGTATCAATGTTGTCAACCTCATTGGTCGTGTAGGCGGCGACCCAGAGATTAAGTATTTTGAGTCTGGTAGTGTGAAGTGTAGATTGACACTAGCTGTTAATCGCCGCACAAAAGAAGGCGAACATACCGACTGGTTTAATTTAGAACTATGGGGAAAAACGGCGGAGGTAGCAGGTAATTATGTACGCAAAGGCAGACAAATTGCTGTCAAAGGTTCTCTGAAGTTTGACACATGGAGCGATCGCCAAACAGGAGCAAACCGCTCATCACCAGTGATCCAAGTAGATCAACTGGATTTATTAGGCTCTAAGCGAGATGGAGAAGGCGGTACAGGAGATATGTCTCCAGAACATTTTTAATTGGGCATTGATTATTAGTCCGTTGCCTTTACAAATGATAAAGCGCAAAGTCGAGCCAGTCGCTTGGGCGGGTTTCCCGACTTGGGCTAACTGGCGTTGAGCGCCGCAAGTCGGCGCTCAGACTTTGTTAAGAGAGGACTAATGACAAATGACTAATGACTAATAACTAATTTGCAGCGTCACCGATGCTTCTACTTGCTGTTCACCACCAACAATAGGGGTGGAAGCATCAGCCGACTTAGCAGCCTCAGCCCGTAAAAACATTGGTGGTGGTGGAGGCGCACTAGCATTATTAACTTGAATGCTGACTATTTCTTTGGATTTAAAACCTAAGGCACTGAAAACGGCATCGGCTTGCTGCCGCGCGTCTTGAGTAGCTTCTTTTAATGCTTGCTTTTGAGCAACGGCGATCGCTTCATCATTCGCAACAAAACTGATACCGTTAATTTGCGTCGCACCGGCTTTGACTGCATCATCCAATAATGTCCCAGCTTGCTCAACAGGAATTCTAAAGCTTACAGTGTTAGTGGCAGCATAGCCTGTAATTTGCTGCACATTATTGGTGTAGCTGTAAACTGGGTTGAGGCGAATACCAGTAGTTTGTAATTTTTCAACATTTTTGCTCTTGAGAAACGCAACCACAGCAGATGACCTTTGGGCAGCTTCTTGCTGTACCCCCTGGGCTGTTTTCCCCTGAATCTCTACTCCTAAATTTACTTGCGCCAGGGTTGTCGGAATTGTTTCTACTCCCCGACCACTAACACTAAGGGTTCGCCACAATTTATCTTTTTCTTGTGCCAACGCAGGTAAGACAAAAGTTGCACATAAAAGCATTGCTAAAGGCAGTATTTTCCACAAGTTTCCCGATGAAAACTGAGAACCGGGTAAAGCGGATCTAGTCATAATATTTGCACTCCTCAAAGTATCCACAGATGTTTCTGATCAAGGTATGTAGCAATCTGGTGGTGGCTATTGAAAATCAACAACCACCACAAGTTTTTCACAACTCAAGTGCGATCGCTAGATACGATTTGTATGTTCTTACTTTGACACTGCGATCGTTAAAAGTTGAAATGGTTACATTTTTGGAAACTAAAAAAATTACACTCGTACTTTCTCAAGCTAGTTTTAAGGGTTTGTAGTAAGTACTTTAGTGCTGATAAAATCAAAGACTGAAGCCTTTACACACGGAAAAGTTAGTCGCTTATGGGGAAACCCAAGACCGCGCTAACTCACTACGAACTTGACACAAATTAATTTTAAAGAAGCAGCTGATAGCGTTTCCATAGGATGTTTTTCAGAAACGCGTCAAAATCAAAGAGAAGGATTTTCAGAGAACCCATGCATTTGTTAGATCCAATCAGCTTCTCTTTTCCTCTGTTGGCCAGCGCAACACAAGCCGCAGACAGTTCAATGGTAGTAGCAGCAGTGCTATTAAGCTTAGTAGTCGTTTACCTCGCCAGCAAAGTTGGTGGAGAGTTATCAAACCAAGTGGGTTTGCCGCCTGTCTTAGGCGAACTAGTAGGTGGTGTAGTAGTAGGCATCTCTGTTTTCCACCTTTTAGTGTTTCCAGAAGGCAGCACAGACAGTTCTAACTCTTTGATCATGTCCTTCCTGCAAATCACTGCTGGTTTAACGCCTGAAGCCAGTCCAGCAGTGTTTGCAGCCCAGTCTGAGGTCATTTCGGTTTTGGCAGAATTGGGTGTGATTATTCTGCTGTTTGAAATTGGCTTGGAGTCGAATTTAAAAGACTTAATGGCAGTTGGTATCCAAGCCACTGTTGTCGCAGTAGTTGGGGTAGCAGTACCCTTTGCTGCTGGTACTGTGGGACTGATGACTTTGTTTGGTATTAGCGCTGTACCCGCAATTTTTGCGGGGGCAGCTTTGACTGCTACTAGTATCGGTATTACTTCTAAAGTGCTGTCAGAATTGGGGCGACTCAATTCTAAAGAAGGGCAGATTATTCTCGGTGCTGCGGTAATTGACGATGTTCTGGGAATCATCGTTTTAGCGGTAGTTGCCAGCCTAGCTAAAGATGGCGTGGTGGATGTCAGCAAAGTCATTTATTTGATTATCAGTGCCACTGGTTTTATTTTGGGAGCAATCCTACTAGGCAATGTTTTCAATAAGTCCTTTGTCGCGATCGCCGATCAACTCAAAACACGCGGTGGACTGGTAATACCAGCATTCATCTTCGCTTTTGCTATGGCATACTTGGCCGCCGTCATCCACTTAGAAGCAATTCTGGGAGCTTTTGCGGCGGGTTTAGTCTTAGAAGAGACAGATAAGCGCAAAGAATTACAAAAGCAAGTCTGTCCCATTGCTGATATGTTAGTGCCAATTTTCTTTGTAACTGTCGGGGCAAAAACCGATTTGGGCGTATTAAACCCAGCAATTCCCGACAATCGTGAAGGTCTAATTATGGCAACCTTCCTGATCCTAGTAGCCATTCTCGGTAAAGTAATCACAGGTTTAAGCGTGTTTGGTCAACCGGGAATCAACCGTTTAGCGATCGGTGTGGGGATGATTCCCAGAGGTGAAGTTGGATTGGTGTTTGCTGGTGTCGGCGCAGCCAGTGGCGCTCTCTCGAAACCATTAGGAGCAGCAATTATCATGATGGTTATCTTGACAACCTTTTTAGCTCCTCCCTTATTACGATTTGTATTTCCAGACCCAAAAACGGCAGATGCAGGATCAGATCAACTGATTTTAGACGGTTCTTCTGGGACTTCATTGGTAATTGAATCACCTCAGTCGAAGATGCCAGCATCAAATGACAGTGGCAATTTGGAAATAACCCCAGAATCTAGCGATCGCTAATCAAATTCTTGGGTAAATTATGACTGAGTTCTGAGCATAAATTACTCAGAACTCAGGACTCTGAATTCAGTACTATCACCGTGCTGTGAAGATTTGACGATTATGCAGTGGAAACTTCTGTTCCTAAATTTCCGTCCCGTCTGATTGTAGAATAATCGTCTGTTTATAATTTCTACCAGCATTCGGAATGTTATTTATTTCCAGTCTCCCTTGGCTTGTGAGCCTTTGTTTGAATATTTTCCAGGTAATTAGGGAGTAACACCCATAAGTTTTGCTAGATCATCTGACAGTAATGGGAATTATTTACTTAGTGCATTGATGGCAAAAAATAAAAAACAGTTATCAGTGAACGGTTATCAGTTATTTGTTTTCTAGCTTCCTTAGAAGCCAGAATTCCTACCTCTAAAGGTGGAAAATTTCACATGGGAATTTAGACCCAATATAAAACCTGATAACTGATTTAAGCGTGTCTTTATACCAGCTTAAAAATCAAAAAAAGGCATCAAAAATCAAGTCTAGGTGATGGCGGTGTGATGATTTACCAATGAGTTGAGATATTGACGGCTCCCATGAACGTGAATTAGGAGAAAGGACTGTGAAATTACACTGGTTACTACCCAGCACGATTGGAACTATCTTCATGCTATCGTCGCCGGTAATGGCTGCGAGGCTTGAATCTTGGCGCTTTGATGCCAATCAAAACAGGCTGGAAATTAATACTGTAGGAACTGTTCAACCCCAGGCACAATTAATTTTCAACCCGACTCGCTTGGTAATTGATTTGCCAGGAACCACATTTGGCCGTCCGCAGCTAACCCAACAGGTGGGCGGTGGAATCCGCTCGATTCGTGTTGGACAGTTTGATATAGATACAACACGTATAGTTGTCGAACTGACTCCTGGTTATACTTTAGACCCCAAACGAGTGCAATTTGTTGGCACAACTGGCGATCGCTGGACGGTGCAATTACCTAGACCGGAAGCCGATAAAGTCGCATCTTCTCCCAGAAGTGCTTACAGTGTAGTTACCCCAGACTCTAAACCTCAACCTAATATTTCAAGGGTTGCCACTACTACACGAGGGGCGACTCAAATTGAGCATTTACAAGTAACAGGTGATGGGTTGTTCATTCGTACCAGTGGTGCTAATCCGCCAATTCAGGTAATTCGCAGCCGCGATCGCGCTACCATTTTCGTGGATATCTCTGGCGCATCTCTATCACCACGTCTGGCGCAGCAGAGTAGTATACCCGTTAACAAACATGGTATTAGCCGCGTCGAATTCACCTCATTGCAAACTCAACCTCCTGGCGTTCGTCTGGCTTTGCGGGTAGATAAAAATAGCCCAGATTGGCGAGCAAGTAATAGTAACAGTGGTGGTTTAATAGTTTTACCTAATCGTGTTGTCACCTTGCCTGGGAGTAATAATTTAAACAACCTATCGGACAATCAATCACAACCACCGTCCTTTCCTAGTAGATCATCTGCCAACAACTCGCCAGCAACAATTGAGTCTGTGCAACTGGCTGATAATGGCACACAACTGCTAATTAGAGGCAACCAACCGTTATCTGCAACGGGAACCTGGGATAGATCCTCTGGTGTGTTTCGCGTCACAATTACCAATGCGAAACTTGCTCCCAGAGTCACAGGCCCGACTTTTGCTCCCAACAGCCCAATTCTCCGGGTACGTCTGCAACCCCAACAATCTAATACTGTCGTTGTCTTAGTTCAACCGGCAGGCGGTGTGCAACTTGGGCAACCCAAGCAAATCGGCGAGCAACTTTTGGTACCAATACAAGGCTCTCGGCGGGTTGTCAGCCTTCCCGGAAGACCCCCCTTTGCTTTACCTGGGCTACCACCGCCAAACCGGGGGCCATTCCCAGACCCAAACAATCCTAATCCCCAGCCCCTAACCCAACCACAGCGCCGAGTTACCAATGGGCGAGTGGTAGTGATTATTGACCCTGGACATGGTGGTAAAGACTCAGGAGCGCTTGGCATTGGAGGGGCACGCGAAAAGGATGTTATCTTACCTATTGGTAAAAGACTTGCTGAGATTTTGCAGCAAAATGGCGTACAAGTAATTATGACGCGGGATTCTGACTATTTTGTTACCCTTCCAGGACGGGTGCAATTAGCAGAACGAGCTAATGCTGATGTGTTTGTTAGCATCCACGCTAATTCCGCAGGTGCAAGTCGTCCCGATGTTAATGGCTTGGAAGTCTATTATTACGATAGCGGACTGGATCTAGCTCGCGTCGTCCGTAGTAGTATTCTCCAAAGTATTGGTACTCTCAAAGACAGGGGAGTACGACGAGCCAGATTTTATGTCCTCAGAAAAAGTTCCATGCCTTCCATTCTCGTGGAAACGGGTTATATGACTGGTCGAGAGGATATGGCGAGACTCAGAACCTCAGCTTACCAAAATCGAATGGCAGAAGCGATCGCTCGTGGCGTTCTTCAGTATCTAAAGAGAAGATAAGTAATTTAGTCTAAATTATTGAGTAAATACATCTAATCTTTACCATTTTTATCCAATTTAGTAGTAAAACAATTTAAGTATTCTTGCGGCGGGATAGGAGTAGCTTCTTTGTTATTGTCATCTGATGCAATGCCAGTAAAAAAATTTTGGATTTTAGACTTCGGCTACGCTCAGTCGAACGATTTTGGATTTGTATCACCTACAAGAGGTGTTAGTGTAGCAGGACGCTAATCTGGCAGAAAACTAAAATCGGGAATCTAAAATTTAAAATTGGCAGTCTAATTTATCTAGGCTAATGGCATGGCAAAATCTGAGGAGCGTGCTATATTTTACGCCATTAGCTGTGTCTTAATAACAGCGCAAAACTCAATTGTGCTCGGTGACGGTGTGAGGATTTGCCAATATGTTGAGATGTTGACGGCTCCCATAAATGTGAATCAGGAGAAAAGACTGTGAAATTACGCTGGTTACTATCCAGTACTATTGGAACCATCTTCATGCTATCGTCGCCGGCAATGGCCGCGAAACTCGAATCTTGGCGTTTTGATGCCAATCAAAACAGGCTGGAAATTAATACTTTAGGGAATGTTCAACCCCAAGCACAATTAATTTTTAACCCTACTCGTCTGGTAATTGATTTGCCAGGAACCACATTTGGCCGTCCGCAGCTAACCCAACAGGTAGGCGGTGCAATTCGTTCGATACGTGTTGGGCAGTTTGACGAACAAACAACCCGCATAGTAGTTGAAATCACTCCTGGTTATACTTTAGACCCCAAAGCAGTACAATTTGTTGCGACAACTGGCGATCGCTGGACAGTGCAATTACCTACGCCAGAAGCCGAAAATTTACCCTCAAAAAACACTGAGGGGCAACAAGAACAAGCTATAGCCACAGCAACTTCACCCAGAACATCTCCACCAGCATTTCCCCCAAGGAATATTTACAATGTGGTAACGACAGGCTCTTTCAATCCACCTAACAACAGAATGCTTGTCGCCAGGGTTACTCAAATTGAGAACTTACAAGTCACAGGCGATGGTTTTTTTATCCGCACCAATGGTGGTAATCCTCAGATTCAGGTAAATCGTAGCAATGATCAAAAAGCAATCAACATCGACATTGCTGGTGCAACTTTATCACCAAGTTTAAAACAGCGTGATTTGCCGATTAATCGCTATGGTGTCAGCCGTATTCAGCTCACCCAACTGCAAACAAGCCCATCTGTTGTTCGTCTGACTTTACAAGTGGACGAAAATAGTCCAAATTGGCGAGCAACCACTAGCAGCGTTGGTGGTTTTGTGATTCTACCTAGTCGTGGCGTTGCCCAATTGCCTGGAAATAACAGTCCACGCCCCATACAACAACCTAGTAACACCTCAACCGCTACCATTCAGTCTGTGCAACTGGCTAATAATGGCACACAATTGCTGATTAGAGCCGACCAAACTTTATCTGCTATAGGAGGCTGGGATAGAACCTCTGGTCTTTTCCGCATCACTATCAACAATGCTAAGTTAGCTCCCAAAGTCACAGGCCCTACTTTTAATCCTAATAGCCCGATCCTGCGGGTACGCCTGCAACCACAAGAATCTAATACTGTCACTGTTTTAGTTCAACCAGCAGCCGGAGTGCAAATTGGGGAACTCAACCAAGTTGGCGACCAGCTTTTAGCTTTAGAATTACGCCGTGGTAGCAGCATCACAGCGCCAATTACTTTACCTCCCCTGCCATCACCAGACCAAGGTCAATTACCAAACCCTATAGATAATCCCCGTCCCATCTCCCAGTCCCGGCCACGTCCCTCGGTTCCGAGAGGGAAATTGCTAGTAGTTATTGACCCAGGACATGGTGGAAAAGACTCAGGCGCTCCTGGTCTAGGTGGACTTTTAGAAAAGGATGTAATTCTGCCTATTGGTAAAAGGGTAGGAGCAATTTTAGAGCAAAATGGTGTACAAGCGGTGCTAACGCGGGATGCCGACTTTTTCGTAGAACTTCAGGGACGGGTAGACATTGCCAAGCGAGTTAATGCGACTTTGTTTGTCAGCATTCACGCTAATTCCGTTGATAATCGTCCTGATGTCAATGGCTTAGAAGTATATTATTACGATAGTGGTTACAATCTGGCTGAAGTAGTTCGTAAAACCATCCTCCAGGATATCGGTACTATCAAAGACCGAGGAACCCGCAAAGCCAGATTCTATGTTCTGAGAAAAAGTTCTATGCCTTCGATTTTGGTAGAAACAGGCTATATGACTGGTTACGAGGATAATCCTCGATTAGGAACACCAGAGTATCAAAATCGGATGGCAGAAGCGATCGCTCAAGGCATTCTCAAATACTTACAGCAGAGGTAATATAGTACAAATTACTAATTAAAGAGGTGGTATTTAAACTTCTTTGACATACAAAATTTAGTGGTCAATTTGCAGATTGTCTGCTAAATTCTGTATTTTAAATCCCAAAACCTAAATTAATATCTGCCTGTGTATTCATCTTCCATCTTTGAAGCGAATCTTGACGATTTTTCTGAGCAAGAACCCCAACGTGCCCCAATTGGTATCTTTGATAGTGGTGTGGGTGGGCTGACAGTACTGCGACAAATATATCGGCAACTCCCCAATGAATCAATTGTTTACTTTGGGGATACAGCTAGACTTCCTTACGGAATTCGTTCACAAGCAGAAATTTTACGATTTACACGTGAAATTATTACCTGGCTACAACAGCAGCAGGTAAAAATGGTGATTATGGCTTGCAACACCAGTTCTGCCCTAGCCCTAGAAACCGTGCGTCAAGAATTCAGCATACCGATTTTGGGAGTAATCCTACCGGGTGCAAAAGCTGCCGTGCAGCAAGGAAAGCGGATTGGTGTAATTGCTACTCCAGCTACAGCAAAGAGTAATGCTTATAAGCACGCCATACTCGAAATTGCTCCTGATGTCCAAGTCTGGCAAGTTGGATGTCCAGAGTTTGTGCCACTGATTGAGCAAAACCGCATTCACGATCCTTACACTGCTGAAGTAGCACGAGCCTACCTAGAGCCTTTATTAGAGCAGGAAATTGACACCTTAGTTCACGGCTGTACCCATTATCCTCATCTAACGCCAGTACTGCGATCGCTCCTCCCCTCTCAAGTCCAGTTGGTCGATCCAGCTGTTCATGTTGTGGCAGCTTGTGCCCAAGAGCTAGACTTACTAGGCTTAAGAAATACTCACTTACCACTGCCAACTCGCTTCGCTGTTAGCGGTTGTCCGCAACAGTTTTCCCAATCAGGAGTGCAGTGGCTAGGCTATACCCCAATGGTTGAAGAGGTTTCCTTCACTGATATAGCTATTTCTCAACTCTAATAAACTAATTAGTCCTTAGCCCTAGTCTTTGGAATCAAAACAAATGACCAAGGACTAAGGACTAAGGACTAAGGACTATTGCCTATTGCCTATTGACTATTAACTGATATCTCCTGCTTGTGTTTTCCTTCAGCAGATGAAGGGAAACTTCTAGGAACAGTCTTTGTACCTGTTCGCTTCGCCAGTGCTAATAACAGGTAGACTGTGAACAAATATCCAGAGGCTAAAATAAAAATCATCATAGGTATATTTCCGTAAATCATTGTTCTACTAGCACCCTTCTAAACGAATATAAAATTACATAAAATTAGTAGAACCTCAGCCAAGCAAGTGCATTCTTGATGGCTGTAGTTTCATACAGTAAAATTACCTATAGAGATAAAATCCTCTACGGACAAAGAATTTATGATTTAATGCGATTTCTTGCAGACCATAGATCCCACAGCAGTTAGATTGCCGTTTAGCAATCTAAAACTGCGATTCTCAGCGATCTACTTGATCTGCTTTATTTTTGCTCAAACTGCTGTGAAAAGAGCAATGTTTGCGCTCAACGTGCGCTGATGACGTGTAGCGGCTTCCCATAGGGATATCACATAGCTCCAAACCAGGAGTTTCGCATATCGTCGAAAAAATTAAAGAATTTATTCCTTTAATCTAACCAACGAATATTTATTTTAGACTCACAACACTAAGTCAGTAAAATCAACTAGTAGCTGACTTACTTTTGGGATGTGAATAGCTTACAAAATTTAAAATTCCTATATTTTAGCGTAACACAACGACCCGGAATTTTGAGCCTATTCGGCTGCTAAATTTCAAATTTTTTGAGGAGCTACACCTCAATCTGGAGAAATTTAGCCTTACCGATTGATGATAAGTATAGATACTCTTACTTTTGTCAATAAGTAATATTGCTTAAATCATCTTTTGAACTGTGACAGTAAAGGTGAGACGATCAACTACTTAACACAATTTCATTGAATATTTATTTTCGTGTACTGAGAATTCATGTTTTGAGTTAGTTTAAAATCTGAGTTCACATAAAATAAGCACAATTACTTATTGACAAACGCATTAACAACCTTAATTATCACCCATAGACTCATAAAAATGGGATTACCTGATGAAAACTTTGCGCTGGCACAGGGTTATCTTAAAATGAGTGTAGGATATGTAAACTTTCGTAACCTAAGTCAGAGTCCGCCCATACATGACCCCAGCCACCTCCCTGTTTACCCCTGTGGAAGCAGACCTGCGACTACTAGCAGATAACCTAAAACAGCTAGTTGGAAATCGCCACCCCATTCTGTTTGCAGCAGCCGAACATTTATTCGGAGCTGGGGGAAAGCGTATCAGACCAGCAATTGTCCTGCTAATATCGCGGGCAACAATGTTAGAACAAGATATCACACCGCGTCATCGCCGCCTTGCTGAGATTACAGAAATGATTCACACAGCAAGCTTGGTACATGACGATGTGGTAGATGAATCAGACGTGCGGCGAGGCGTTCCTACCGTTCATAGTTTGTTCGGGAACCGCATTGCCATCTTAGCAGGAGATTTTCTCTTTGCCCAATCGTCCTGGTATTTAGCAAACTTGGACAATTTGGAGGTAGTGAAACTGCTCTCACAAGTCATTATGGATTTGGCTACTGGGGAGATTCAGCAGGGACTTAATCGTTTTGATGCTGGTATCTCTATTGAAACGTACATTGAGAAGAGTTATTACAAAACAGCTTCGTTAATCGCCAATAGTTCTAAAGCTGCTGCGTTACTTAGTGAAGTCTCGCGAGAAACTGTTGAGCATCTGTATAGCTACGGTCGTCATTTTGGTATAGCATTTCAAATTGTTGATGATATTTTAGATTTCACCAGTACAACAGATAC
The DNA here is from genome assembly GCF_034531035.1 of Nostoc sp. DedQUE02. NCBI lineage: Bacteria > Bacillati > Cyanobacteriota > Cyanophyceae > Nostocales > Nostocaceae > Nostoc > Nostoc sp. DedQUE02. Next base: position 51,257 of record NZ_JAVRBY020000005.1, read on the forward strand.
CTTGGGTAAACCAGTGGGGTCTGATCTCAAAAGTGGTAATCTGACTGCACCAGTTTTATTTGCTTTGGCCGAAAAACCATCTTTAGAAGTGCTGATTGAACGAGAGTTTGCTCAAGAAGGCGATTTAGAGCAAGCACTAGCACTGATTCAAGATAGTCAAGGTATACAGCAGGCGCGAGAGTTAGCTGCTCACCATGCTAAGTTGGCAATTGAACATCTTGCAGTTCTCCCATTTTCAGAATCCCACCAGGCACTGATTAACATAGCTGAGTACACACTGAGTCGCCTCTATTAAATCAGTTATCATTCTCAGGTAGAAAGTGGGAATTTAGATGTAGGTGTGTTGTGGCTTGCGTAACGCACCGAAAACCTGAAATGCTGTGTTAACGCTTTAATGTACTAAAGCAGTTTTATGTTTAATTAAATCCGCTTATTTAACAGGTAGAAAGTGGGGTTTTTTAGAAGTTCTTAGGGATTTCCAAAAAATAAATTACTACTACTTGTGGGATGGATAGTGTTCAACTGAGCGCTAACTCTAAAGACTTGCCCGCTTTTGGTTACTGGGTAGCTCACAATCAAGAATGGGATATTTTTTATGTGAAAGTTTTTAAGTATAAAACTCTGCTTCATTAGGAAACTAAAATTTGAAAATGGAAAAATGTTCACTGATAACTATTTTTTAATCAATTTTAGGTTTCACCGAAAGTTGAGTCGATCGCATGGTGTAACGGAAAGAAAAATTTCTTTTTTCACTGATTTAAAAAACTTTTTTAAAGAAATTTGAGATTTAAAAATTTGGATGTGGGATTGTATCTAAAAAACCCCACATCCAAATTTTTTCTATGCAATATCAGGGGGGATCTGTTTAGGCGATCGCTGTTGTCGTAACTGTTTTTGCATGAGTTTTTCTAGTTCAGTTCGCCGAACTTCGACGGTATGAGTGGTCTTACCCGGCGTCTCCAAAAAAACGATACTATCTACGGGTTCTAATGCCACCAATTGGAACAAAATATGGGTGACAGGAGTAATTTTAGCTAGCATTTGAGGGTCAAGCCCATCAGGGGAAATTAGAGAGACATCCTGTATGGTAGGGAAAGCGTAAATCACACGTTTTTCTAATCCTGGGTTAGCACGATTGCTCAATGTAGTTAAAACCCAGCTTGACTCCGAATTCTGGAGAATATAGTACTGGGAGTAGCGTAATTTTTGAGCGATCGCTCTCAGGGCAGGAGCAATTGCTGCAACAAGATGTGGTGTAATACCATCGCGGGGTGCATTGTCAATCAGCAATTGAATTTGTGCTTCTAAATCCATAATGACTTGTATACGACTCTTGGGTAATGGCAATAACATCTATCAAGTGTGAACAATCCCATCAGAATTGGGAATAATAAAATCAGCCATATCCTCAATATAGGATTGGCCTGCGTTTAGCTTATACGTAAAACCAAACTAGCCAATACCCACAGTCCTACAGGTTGTATTTAAGTTAAGTTAGGGTCTTTTGAAAACCGAGACTATGAATTCAGCCGCAACCGCAACTATTCCATCTGCAACTATTCTGGGAGAAAATTCTACAGGCGTGGAGGCGATCTTTCAACTCCTGTCCAAGGAGTTTCAGCAGTCAACTAAAGCTTCGGAACAGAATTGCCACGATGTAGCAAGACGTATCACCACCGAAGTCTACCGGATTTGTCATGAGAGTAAACGTATCCAAGCTTCTGGCTCTGTAGAAAGCTCGGCGATGACCTTGGCTCGGCATCGGCTGCAACAATGTCTCAGATACTATCAGTTGGGTTCAAATCGGGGCAGAGTCGAATTACACAGTACTTTGAGTGCAATTATTTATCGATACATTAATCCTCCTCAGAGACAATTGAGCTATCAAGGGCGGCTGACAATCATCGAAGATTTCCTCCAGAGTTTTTATCTAGAAGCGTTGAACGCTTTCCGGCGAGAAAATCAACTTGGTGCTACTTATCGCCCGCAAACGCTCTTGGAATTGTCCGAGTATATGGCATTTACTGAGCGCTACGGCAAGCGACGCATTCCCTTACCAGGCCGCCAGCAACAGCTAATTATCCTGCGGGCACAAACTTTTTCCCAACAGCAGCCGCCAGAAACCAGCGTAGATATAGAACAAGCCGCAGAAGGTAGCAATAATGAAGGTGACGGTTCTTGGGAAGAGCCAGCAATTCACCAATTGCGCTCCACAATGGCAACCCAAGCCGAACCCGAACCCGAAGAAGACACTTTGCGTTCTGTTGTTGTTACAGAATTAATGAATTATCTCGAACAACGACAACAATCTGACTGTGCTGATTACTTTTCTCTCCGCCTCCAAGATTTATCAGCACAAGAAATTGAGTCGATTTTAGGTTTAACTCCTCGTCAGAGAGATTATTTGCAACAGCGCTTTAAGTATCATCTGATTCGGTTTGCCTTGTTACACCGTTGGGAATTAGTTCACGAGTGGCTGGAAGCTTCTTTACACACCAATCTGGGCTTAACTCCCCAGCAATGGCAAGTATACACAGCACAGCTGGACAATAAGCAACGGTCTTTATTAGAGTTGAAGCAACAAGGACAAGCTGACGAAAAAATAGCAAAAACTTTAGGGCTGTCAATGGCACAACTGCAAAAACGATGGTTTAAGATTCTTGAGCAAGCTTGGGAAATTCGTAACTCATTAGTTTCCGGATCAGGTGCATCTACTCATGAATAGTGACTCAGAATCCTTACAACACCAGTGTCTCGATTGGTTATTGACAGATGATGTCAAAAATAACGAGCGATCGCTAGAATGTGAGGAAAATGACGGGGTAAAAAACCTCCTCAAAGAAGCCACTGCTTCAAAAAGCAGTGAGCCAAAATTGGGAGGAACGCCCCAGACCTTTCAATTGGGAGAAATTCCTACTGTGCAAGATCGTTTTCAAGCTGTCCTTAAGAATCGGTTACAAATCCAAGCCCAAGAACACCCACCGTTGTTTCCTTGGGAAACACAATTAATTGAATATCCTGATTTTGTTGATGAGCCGTCAATGACACTCGTTCCTAGCTGGGGATGGATGGTACAACAGTCAAAGTTGACCTTGCCAACTCGCTTACCGGAAAGAGTTTTCCAGCAATTGCTAGAACAATGTCAGGCTTTAGTGACATCTTCAGTGCCATTGGGGGCAAAATTAGTTCAAGTGGTGGAGAACTTTTTTCCCAATGAGTCTCAAGCACTAAATGACATAGCTGGATTGGTGCTAAGAAGCACCTATCGCTCTGCAAGTACTCTGGAGACAATGCCCACTATTGAGAGCGATTACTCAGATTTACAACCGCGTCAACAGATGGCTTTGTCGTTGCTAGCAGCTAAACAACTGCTAGAAAATCTGACTCTACCAGTTTCAGCAACTAGTCCAGTGGTAGAAAGACAATGGCTAACCAGTGTTGGTGCTTTGAACATCAGAGTAGAATACCAGTCTCTAGGTAAACTTACGAAGTTGCTTGTGCAAGCTGAGTTACCTGTTAAAGGAACTTTGACGCTGCGGGGAAGTGGCACTTTAGCAATGACAACATCTTCGACTTCGGGATACTTAAATGTAGAGTTAGGCTGCGAGCAACTTAACCCAACTTATACCCTGGAAGTTGAGTTTCCAGAAATAGACGAACAGCCGTTGTTGTTTGTGATTAATCCCACAATTTAGTTGAAATTGCCAGCGCTAGCACACTATGTCAATCAACGCCGATATATATTAAGAGGATTTTCCTGGTTTTGAAGCTTATCTTATTTTTCAACAAGCGGTCATTAGGGTGTCTACGAGAAGCAGTTATTACAAAGACACAGGGACGCGGGGATAGAGGGACATGGGGACATTGAGAAAGTATTTGATTTCTCGATTTACCGCGTCAACCGTTTCTCGTGTATCTCCATCTCTACCCCGTATTTATCATTTTTTTGACACAGTAGTAGGGTAAGTAATGACTCCCCCTCCATTGTGTTTTTTGCATCTACATCATTGCTTCTATTAGACTCAAATGTTTAATTTATCCAGGATGAATCGGTTTTGGCGTATCCCTGTAGGTAATTTCTGGCGGCAAAATCCACAGGATTCGCCTTTGATTGAAGTGGAAGATTCAATTTTATTGCGGGTGCTGGTGCTAGCGTTGGTTATTTTGGGAATTGTGGCGACGGATATTGCTGCTGAAACTTCATTCAGTTTTTGGGCGTTACCTCTGAGTGTTGTGGGTGCAATTTGGAGTTATTATCGTCGCCGCGATCGCAATGTTGCAATTAAATTCTGCATCGCCATCGGAATGTTAGTAGCACTGGGTGCTTTCTTTGGGCGATTAGTCGGAGAGTTGAATGATACGCGGTTGGGTTTGGCAGAGTTATTAATTCAACTCCAGGTGTTACACAGCTTTGATACACCCCGCCGGAAAAATTTGGGCTATTCGATTGTTATCGGACTGATTTTATTGGGTGTAGCAGCAACCCTAAGTCAGACTTTAGCATTTGCACCTGTGTTGCTGTTATTTCTAGCGATCGCTCTGCCAACTTTAGTATTAGATTATCGCTCGCGCTTGGGTTTGCAGCCATTAAAAACCCAAAAGGAAAAATTCAATCAGAAGAATTCCTCAAGTCTTAATTTTAAATTTTTAATTCTAACTTTTTTGCTAATTGTCGGTCTGGGACTGGCAATTTTTGCTGTTTTACCTAGATTCCCTGGCTATCAGTTACGAAATTTTCCTGTAAGTTCTGCTATTCAAGTAAAAAATAATTTTACAGGACGTAGTATCATTAATCCCGGTTATGTCCGCCAAGGTAAAGGTGATAATCAAGGTAGTGGTAGCGGTGGTACGGGACAAAATCAAAATGGTCAACCAGGTAAAATAGATAATAATTTTTATTACGGTTTTAATAGCCAAATTAACCAAAATTTGCGGGGCGAGATGAAACCCAAGGTTGTCATGCGGGTGCGATCGCAAGCTGAGGGTTTTTGGCGAGTATTAGGATTCGATCGCTATACAGGTAAGGGATGGGAAGTTTCTCGCAATGAAAATGTTACGACTGTTAGGCGATCGCCTTGGTCTTACCAAATTTTTCTTTCCCCATCTGTACTTACTGGTAAAACCCAAGAAGTAGTGCAAACTTATACAGTGGTGTCAGATTTGCCTAACCTGATTCCAGCGATGACTTATCCCAAAGAAGTTTACTTTCCAGCACCAGTGATTGCTGTTGATAAAGAAGACGGATTGCGATCGCCTGTAGAATTATCAGAAGGCTTCACCTACACAGTAGTTTCCCAAGTGCCATACCGCGATCGCACTTTGTTAGGTGAAGCTTCGACTAAATATCCACCACAAATTAAAAAGCATTATCTGCAAATTCCTCCCGAAATTGCTGAAAAAGTTCGGCAACGTACCGAAGAAATCCTCGCTAACTACAATCAAGAAAAAGTTGCAAAGTCTGCTAAAAGCTTAGATTCACCCTACGAAAAAGCTCTCTACTTAGCTCAATATTTAAAGCAACGCTACTCTGTTCCCCAAAATCCCTTAGACCTACCTTATTTGAGTGAAAAAGAAGATTTGGTAGAAACATTTTTGTTTAAGCAAAAGGGAGGCTATCCAGACCACTTTTCAACAGTTCTTACGGTAATGTTGCGTTCCATTGGTATCCCAGCGCGGTTGGTAGCAGGGTTTAGTGCGGGAGAATTTAATCCATTTACAGGGCTATATGTTGTCCGTAATACTGACGCTTATGCGATGACGGAAGTGTATTTTCCGAAATATGGTTGGTTTGCCTTTGACCCTATTCCCAATCATCCTTTGATTCCGCCATCCATTGAAGACACTCAGACTTTTAGTGTGTTACGCCAATTGTGGCATTGGGTTGCTGGCTGGCTACCTTCTCCGCTGACAGGTTGGTTGAATAATGTATTTGAGACAATATTTAAGTGGGCGATCGGAGCGATCGCTTGGTTTTTAGCTTTATTCTCTCAAGGTTGGTTTGGTGTATTAACTGGCTTAATTGTGGGAACTACAACCGCTTTCTTCGCTTGGCTGGGTTGGGGTCAGTGGCGAGAGTGGCGCAACCGCCGATGGTTAAATAAATTGCCAGCGATGGAGAGCCTTTATCAACAAATGTTGCAATGGACAACCCAAAAAGGTTTAGGCAAACATCCAGCACAAACACCTTTAGAATATGCCAGAGTTTCATACCAACATCATGCTTTAGCAACTGCTGAGGTTATAGATGAAATTTGTCAAGCTTATGTTGGCTGGCGTTATGGCGGTCATACACCTAACTTGCAGCGATTGCGACAAAGATGGCAAGGTTTGAAAAAAGCTGCTAAGTAACTCATTGATAAATTACATAAAAAGGTTGTCCGTGGGGCAACCTTTTTAATTTCAATGTCAGAACCAAGCTTTTTTACGTCTTCAGCGAGAGATGAAGGTAAAAACTCGCCAACATTGAACTTAACCTCGCATCTGCATCAAATTTCCTGAAGAGTAGCGACGCAAACCGTAGTAGAACACACCTGCACCAACCAACAGGACGGTAGTTGACCCAACCACTGCTAGCGCCGTATGAATCAAAGATAGCGATCGCAATGCTTCAATCGGCAAATAAGTCACAAATCCAGCCGGAATCAACGTGTACAAAAGGAGTTTCACCGTTCCCTCAAACAAAGTCGCTGGATAGGTACTGAAGGTAAGCATGGCATTTCGCCACTGTTGTGTCAGTCCTTCGGAATTGCCCAGATAAAAGCTGAGGCTACCTGTCAAAATATTAAAGCCCACGAACAACGTCGCCACTGAAACTGTCAACCCAGTAAACAATGCCAAATGCACTGCATCAGGCTTGACAAAAAATAAATAAACCCCATACCCAAATAGCATATCTCCCCAAGATGTAGCATTCATCCGCCCTAGTAGTAGGTGCGGTAAAAGCGCACGAGGGTACAACATCCACACATCCAACTGTCCTTGGACAATTAAACTTGTCAGTTGCAAAGCGTTACCGCAGATAGTATGAGCCAAACCAAATCCTGTTGCGGCGATCGCCCACAAAGTAACTACATCTTGTACCGTCCAGTCACGTAGCACTGGAAAACGTGTGAAAAACAGCCCCCAAAATGTTACCCACACTAGGTTATTCAGTACCATCGCTAGCACTTGCGTCAGGAATGCGCCACGATATTCTAAGTGAGCATTCAGATTGAGGCGAATATAAGCGCCAGCTAATTGTAGGTAAGAAAGTAAACGCCAAAACATATCAACCTCCATGCGCGTGGATACGTTTAACTGCTGTGCGGTATACAAGGGCTACTAAGAGAGCCAGCACACCGATAGCAACTGCCTGCCGCACCAATAATTGACTGGCAAAAGCTAAATTGGGATGCACAAATAAACGCGCTGGGCCATACAAAATACTAGCGAAGGGTAGAACTTGTAGTACTGGCTGCCAGGTTTCTGGTAGTAGTTCCAAAGGAATCAGCATCCCACCCAAAATCATCGTCAACCGAGAGTAAATGAGCATTAGTCCGGTGGTATTTTCCAGCCAGAAAGCTCCTAAACCCACTAAGAAGGTTGCCAAAAAATCTAGGACAAATGCCAGTGGTAGCGCCACTACGAATAATAAAATTCCTCCTAAACTTAGAGGAATTGTGCCGACAAACAGTAGTGCAACTAAGGATGCGATCGCAACATTCAACCCAAAGCGCACTGTCCGCTCTCCCAAAGTAGTCCACAAACGATACAAAGGGTAAGATAAAGGGCGTATTAGTTGCACTGCCAGCGCTCCCGTCCGTACATCCTCGTCTACCTCTAAAGCAACTTGGGGGCTGGAGAGGACAATAGACTCAGTAATACCCAGATACCAAAGCATCTGAGCCAGCGTTAAACCTCCCAGTTTCTCTGCATCCGTCTCGGCATAGGTGACACGCCACAGTTGTAAAAAAATGTAGAGAATGACAAACAAAAAAATTCCTCTAGAAGCAACTTCTCCCCAATAAGCCAGGTTGGAGCGAGCTGCCGTCAAGCCAATCCAGGTATATTTATTGAGACTGTTCACTGAATTATGAGGCTGCCTGAGCATAAATGTGTGCAATTACCTCTTCTAGCGGTGGGTCTTCAATTGCAATATCAGCCACTGAACCCGCTTGGAGAATTTTAGTCATCACAGTTTCAATTGGTGTGATGCGGGTATTAACCTCCAGCTTGAGTCCATATTCGCCAGCTTTGAGTTGCGTCACTCCTGGGAGGCTGATTTGGGCGGGAGAGGTATGAAATTTCACGCTAAGAATCTTTGAGCCAAGGTATTGGCGGCGCATTGCCGAAACTTTGTCATCAAGTACTACCCGCCCATGATTAATTACCACTACTCGTTGCGCCACTTGTTCAATGTCGCCTGCATCATGGCTGGTGAGAAATACTGTTACTCCCTCATCGCGGTTCCACTCCCGGATGAGGTCGCGTAATTCCTGACGCGCAATTACATCCAGTCCAATTGTGGGTTCGTCGAGAAATAGTACTTTCGGTGCATGGAGTAAGCTGGCTGCTACTTCTGCTCGCATTCTCTGACCTAAAGACAATTTACGTACTGGGGTATTCCAGAACGGGCTGAGGTCAAAACGCTCAACTAGTTGGTCGCGACGTTTGATGTATTCTTGCCGATTCAGATTATAGATTCGCGCCAGTAGCTCTAAGGTATCGCGGGGAGGTAGGTGATACCATAACTGCGATCGCTGTCCAAACACTACCCCAATCTGGTACGCTAGTTCGCGCCGATTTCGCCAAGGGTTTAATCCCAATAACCTGGCTGTGCCAGATGTGGGCTGTAGTATGCCTGTCAGCATCTTGATTGTAGTGGACTTCCCCGCTCCATTTGGCCCAATGAAGGCGATCGCTTGACCATCTGGAACGGTCAAACTAATGCCATCTACGGCGACAATCTCTTTATGAGTGCGGTTGCATCCCCAACCCCGACTCAGAGTAAATATCTTGGATAAATTTTCCAGTTCTACGGCTGCCATCACCGATGAACCTCTGTTGGTGATTTTTATACTACAAATATAATACAAAAACTGATGGAATTGGGGATTACAACCCCAAAAAAAAACCCGCCGTAGCGGGTTACACAACAAAACTATGAACAATGAAAACTTGATTTAGCTGGAATACCTCATCTCAGCTTCCAGTTGACGAATCAGTTGTTCGTCGCCTTTTGCTCTGGCTACTTCCAAGCGATGCTCTAAGCTTCTTTGAATATTCGCTCTGTGAGCTTCTCGTGATTTGCTCAAACTTTGTAGTCTATTTTGACTCATACTGAATTACCCTCTTTAATTTTTTGCTTTATATCTTGTATTCTTAACATAGCACACAATTTGTAGCTGTTGCTACAGAATTTTATAGCTTTATATATATTTTATCTTAAATATGTCTAAAGAGCAGATACAACGACCACTTATAACTTTGCTCAGTGATTTCGGCGATCGCGATGTTTATGTAGGCATAATGAAGGGAGTTATAGCCCAAATCAACCCCAGACTGGGGGTGATAGACTTAACGCACCAAATTCCGCCACAAGACATCGCCGCAGCTAGATTTAACCTGATGAATGCTTATGCCTATTTCCCGGTTGGAACAGTGCATTTAGCAGTAGTAGATCCGGGTGTGGGAAGCAGGCGACGAGCGATCGCAGTAGAATTTGCTCAAGGGTTTCTCGTAGGGCCAGATAATGGTATCTTTAGCGGGGTACTCAGTAAAAGTCCTGCGATCGCCGCCGTCGAACTTACAAATCTTAATTATTGGCGAACTCCTCAACCAAGCAAGACTTTTCACGGTAGGGATATCTTTGCCCCAGTGGCAGCTAATCTTGCTAGTGGTGTCCCCCTTAAACAGCTAGGACAAGAAATTGATCCAGCAAGTTTAGTAAAGCTGGATATAGGCGACTACAAGCAAACAACAACTGGTGTAGTGGGTTGTATTCAATATATTGACCACTTTGGCAACCTAGTGAGTAACATTCCGGGGAGTTACGTGCAAGGCAAAACTTGGTATGTACAAGCAGCTGGGTTGAATATACCAGGCTGTGAAACTTACGGTGATGTTAAACTGGGAGAGATTATAGCTATAGTTGGCAGTCATGGCTGGATAGAAATTGCCATTAATAATGGCAACGCTCACTTACATTTGCAGTTAGATCGTCAAAAATCGCTTCAGGTTGTACTAACTTAAATACCGATAGCACCCTCCGCTTTTGCCTTAGTCCCTGCTACATCTAGCACTCTCAGGTAAGTTTCTCGGTCAGATTCTTGCCAATCTTTGCTTTGTAAATATTTCTACAACTGGCTGTAATCGACATTGCAGGCTGTGGTGATTTCTACTTGCTTCAATGAGCTAGAATTAATAGTTGTGTTAACTAAATTAGTGTTTCCTGGGTTTTTGCTCTCAGACTTAGACCGCGTTAACGAATATCCAATCCAGATCAAAACAGCAAATATACCTATAAGACTTGCTGTGATTAGTAAAGTTAGTGCCAGAACAGTCTGATTATTCTTTGCAATTTTTGGATGCTTCTGATTAGTTTTAGAATGTCCCAAGTAGAATTTAGTTTAACCTACCAGATAATAGATGGATATTTTAGCTTTTTTTGACAATTGTCAAGATTAATACATATACAAAACAATCTTCATTAGCCAACTATGACTACACAAACACTCTCTGCACCAGAAGTTTATCAAGGTCAGTTTGGAGAATTTACAATTACTCAGAGCGATCGCACTGGCGTAATTATCTACCGTGCTGGGTTGGTGGTAGCAGCATTGAGCTTTGCAATCGGCAGCGCTTTGGTTTTACTCAACAATAACCCGACTATTGTAACTGCACTTACACCTCTATATGCTTGTTTTAGTCTCGCTCTTGGTGTAAGTTTATTTACCATCCATATTTATATGGCATCACTGCACCGAGCGTTGCAAATTTTTTGGGCGATCGGTAGTATAACATCAATGATTCTGGCAATCACTAGTAATGAACCTTTAGCTCTTGCTGTTTACAATCAGCCGATGACACTATTTGGAGTTGGTTTTATCTTCGTTGCTTTGACAGGTATTTACTTTAAAGAGGCTTTTTGCTTCAATCGCCTGGAAACCAAAGTATTAACCCCAATAGTACCGATATTGTTGTTAGGACATTTAGTGGGAATTTTACCAACTCAGGGAGAAAGTGTTTTATTAGGAATTTGGGCAACCTTATTTTTGGTGTTTGCCCTGCGAAAGACAGTGCAAGCAATTCCTGCTGATATTGGCGATAAGTCGGTGTTTACCTACTTGAAAGAACAACGTTTAGCTAAGGTTTAATGCAGGCAAAAAATCGTCGGTGTCAAAAATTTCCAAAAATCAAAATAATCAAACGCCAAGAAATGTGGACACTTACGGCTCAGGGGTGGGCGATTGCGATCGCTTTGATTGCTTACTTAATATTTGTCATGCTTACTCATGTACACTCATTTCTCGCCGTAACTTCCCCGATCGAATCAGCAGAAGTATTAATTGTTGAAGGATGGCTACCAGATTATGCTATAGAAGAAGCTTTGACTGAATTTAAAAACGGTTCTTATCGTCAAATAATTACTACCGGAGGTACATTAGGAAAAGGAAGTTTTCTTACCGGTTATAAGAACTATGCAGATGTGTCAGCCGCCACCTTCATAAAACTCGGTTTAGAAGCAGAAAAAGTAGTAGCAGTTCCGACACCTTTCGTAGTTAAGGATCGTAGTTATGCATCTGCTGCCGAATTTCATCGCTGGCTATCCAATTCAAATTTACAGATAGAATCAATTAATCTTTTTTCTTTGGACGTTCATGCTCGTAGGAGTTGGTTTCTTTTTAAAAAAATACTTAACCCTAAAATTAAAGTTGGTGTAATTGCTGCAAAAACGCAAGATTATAGTCCAAGCAAATGGTGGGGTTCTAGCGAAGGTGTGCGGACAATTATTGATGAAGGTATCGCTTATATTTATGCACGGTTTTTGAATTGGCAAGCCTAACAGTGATAATTCGTAATACTTCGGCTTACCTCGACTTCGCTCGGCACAAGTCGCTCAGTACAAGTTCGTAATTCGTAATTCCCAGATCCCCTAATTTTCAAAGAAATCGGGGATCTATCTGCTGACCTGCTTACTTACCCAGAATTTGTAATAATGCTTGCCGATAAATTTTTAGGCCCTCTGTATTCAGATGATCGCCATCACTGGTCAAATTTTCTTTAAGAACATTATTTTCATACAAGGGTGCTACTCCTGCTGCTGCAACTGGCACTTTTTCTGCTTCAGCAATTTGGTTAATCAGAACATTAATTTGTTCAACTCTAGAATTTGGGGCTGCTATAGTTGGATCTGAGCTTGCTGCAACTGTTGAATAGAAAGCCGGAATGAGAAAAATCTCTTTAGTTCCTATTGTTCTTATAAGTGCGATCGCCTCTTGCAAATTTTTGCTAAATAATTCATCACTAATTTTATACAAAGCATCATTTCCACCTATGGCAATAATAGCTTTTTCGCATTTAACCTTGGTAGGAATTAAACTTTTCAGTTGTTCCAGTAAAGAGATTGTACTTAGACCATTTAACCCAAAATTAAAAGTACCATCTCCCAGGGTATTACCAAGTTGAGCCGAAATAGAATCGCCAAATAAGCAACCTGAGAACTGTTTATCTTGGGCAGCAAGTGTCTGATATTGCAGGGCAATTTTCCCTAAAGGTGAAGAACTTACGTCGTCTTTCGGTGGCGCATCAGCAGAATCAGAAGATAAATTTGCCATACCGACTAGCTTCTGAATTTTTGACACCTCAATAACTAGTTGACTACTTGGATAGGCTTCTAGAAAGGTGGTTATTCCTAGACCTTCTGGTGATTTTGCTCCGATGATAATGGCAGATCGTAGTGCTTGTATACTCGCTTGATCGCGACGGGCGATCGCTTGGGAAGCAAAAGATAAAATTTGCTTGCCCATTCCTGTGTTTATCAGCTTATCTAAAGCCACAATATCAAGCGACATTTTCACCTGAAGGGCTTCTTGGAACTTTTGTTTCTCCTTAGCACTAAGGTAATCTAGGAAAGATTGCAAATCGCTAGAAGCCTTTTGCGTCTTGTCGTAGTTGCGTATATCTGCCACTGGAATCGATTGCTCAAACAATCCGTACCTGACAACAATCTTTTCGGCAGCCAAACTAGGCAACAAACCAACACAACTATGCACCAGTAAAAATATTAAGCACCCAGATAGGCTTATTAAAAGACGATAGAAATATTTCATCACAGAAGATCAGAAGATAGATAGTCAATAGTTAATAGTCAAGAGTCAAGAGTCAAAAGTCAAGGGGCATTAGGAATTGGCGCAGCCTCTTGTAGAGAAGTATTAGGTATGGAGAAGAGACAAGGGAGAGACTTGTTCAATAATTCCTCCATCTTCCTCTCCCTCTCCACATCAACAGCCAACCTCAATTTGGGAATACTCAATCCAGTAAGTGTGAGGATAGAACAGTGGTAGAAGAAGGCGCATATTGGTTAGCTTGGGCACAAATTTCGGGAATTGGCCCGGTATTACTGCGACGGCTGCAACAGCATTTTGGTACGCTGGCAACAGCTTGGAACGCTAGCAAGGTAGAGTTGGCAGAGGTGGAAGGTTTGGGTTTCCAAACACTAGAAAAAGTAGTACAACAGCGATCGCGTTTGCATCCAGAACAATTATTTACCAAGCACCAGCAGGAAAATTCCCATTTCTGGACACCAGCAGATGCAGATTATCCCCGCTTACTGCTAGAAACTCCGAGTCCACCACCGATTTTGTACTATCGCGGTGAAGTCGAACTCCAAGAAAATCTCGGACAAAAACCGATGATTGGAATTGTCGGAACTCGCCAACCCTCAGAATATGGTATTCGTTGGACTCGCCAAATTAGTACAGCTTTGGCTAAAAATGGCTTTACAGTTGTTTCTGGTATGGCAGAGGGAATTGACACAGAAAGCCACATCGCCGCCATGAAAGCAGGTGGACGCACGATCGCAGTTTTGGGGACTGGTGTCGATGTCATCTATCCACATAAAAATCGGGATTTGTACAAGCAAATTTTGACGGCTGGGTTAGTCGTGAGTGAGTACCCCACAAAAACCCCACCCGATCGCACTCACTTTCCCCGCCGCAACCGAATTATTGCAGGCTTAAGCCGCGCCATACTGGTAATGGAAGCGCCGTTAAAATCTGGTGCTTTAATTACTGCTACCTATGCAAATGAATTTGGTAGAGATGTCTATGCATTACCTGGAAGACTGGACGATCATCCGTCTCAGGGGTGTTTAAAGTTACTCAGTCAGGGAGCTTCTTTCATTCTTAAAGAGCTAGACGAACTGTTAACAATGCTAGGAGCCATACCACAAATTGATGGAGTTGAGGCTTATACAGCACCAGAACAGTTAATGCCAACTTTATCGCCAGAATTGCAAACGATAATGGATGCGTTCGTCGTAGGCGTACCGGAGGTACTCGCAAGTGAAGCTTTACCCTTTGATTTTATTGTCCAACAAACCGGTATGGCTGCTGGCTCAGTTTCCAGTGCTTTGTTACAGTTGGAACTTATGGGTTTCGTTTCGCAATTACCAGGAATGCGGTATCAAAAAAGTTGAGAAATAAAAGATAATAGTATATTTGAGCTTTTTAACTTTGTTTTTAACGATTTAACTAACAGATTTATGGGAATATAAAAATACAATTTTTATATAAAATAAACTAATTAAAATCATGAATCAATGGGCTTTTGAATACCAAGTAGAAAATATAGGTAAATCTGTTATTTTGCACGCAGACTGTTTCGAGTGGCTGAGTAGAATACCAGAAAATAGCATTCATGCAGTAGTTACAGATCCACCTTACGGGGTGAAAGAATATGATTTTGACCAGTTGCTAAAAAGAGCAAATGGAAATGGAGGTATTTGGAGAATTCCACCATCATTTGATGGACATCAACGCGCACCTCTACCACGATTTACAGCACTTACTACCAAAGAACGTTTAACCTTAAAAAATTTTTTTGTAGAATGGGCAAAATTAGTGATACATGTACTTCGCCCTGGTGGTCATGTTTTTATAGCAAGTAATGCATTTCTTTCCCAATTAGTTTTCTCTGCTTTAGTTGAGGGTGGTTTGGAGTTTCGTGGAGAATTGATTCGCCTGGTGAGAACACTTCGTGGTGGCGATCGCCCAAAAAATGCCGAAGATGAATTTCCTCATGTGTCTTCCATGCTCAGAGGATGTTATGAGCCGTGGGGTATTTTACGAAAGCCGATACCAGTAGGGATGAAACTCAGCGAATGTCTGCGAGAATTTCAAACTGGAGGGTTAAGACGCAACAGAGATGGTACACCTTTGGGTGATGTTATTGCTAGTGAGAGGACACCTCAGAAAGAACGGGCTATTGCAAATCACCCAAGTCTCAAACCACAGTCTTTTTTACGTCAGATAGTTTATGCTGCACTGCCTTTAGGTGAAGGTATAATTGCTGATACTTTTATGGGTTCTGGTTCGACAGTTGCGGCGGCGGAAGCTGTTGGTGTCTGCTGTATTGGTATTGAGCGTAATTTAAATTATTATGAGATGAGTTGCAATGCTATTCCTAAGTTAATAAATTTAGAAATGGCTTCCTCGAACGTTACAGATTTACAGCTTACTTTATGGTAAATTAGGAATTTGATAAATCCAGTTGGACATCATTTTTTGATATCCAGATTTAGTAACACTGGCAGTTATTGTTCTGCGACTAATTTCCGAACGTCCAGAGAATGACCAATCATTCTTCGTAAGGCTAGCACCAACAACCTTGATAAAACGAAATGGCTTTGGCTCAATACCTTGAACAGCATCACTAGGACGGTTACTATCAAAAACAAATACAATCAGCCAAGTATCTTCGGGATTATGTCCCTGCCATCCACTTTGATAACGAGAAGCTTTTACTTCAATACCAATATGAGAATGCTGTACAGAGTTTTTAGGAAACATCCCAGCAGGAATTAAATCAGGATGTCCGTTATGATATTGATTTTTAACCAGGCTAGAGCAGTATTTCGGAATATTTGAAATCATGAATTCTCCAACCATAGTGCTAAAGTTGGCTGGCATCAGCATTACCTCAAGACGTTCTATTTCTTTGCTGTAAAGCTGTTGATTGATAAAGCCTAAAAACTCTATAAAATTATTCATTGCCAAAACGATGTGTTCAATTTTACAGTCGTATGGCAGAGTCGCATTAAGATTAAAACCGTTACTCTCAATGGGGTGAGGTTGGCAGGCAATCAGATCTAGTTCGCCGCTCATTTATGAGGGGGTGATGGATGTCATAAACAATACAAAACGATACAAATTCAAAAATCCCAAATTAATTATCGTGGAGGATAATATTGGGGATTCATAACTGGAGATTGATAACCGTTTGCTGGTACAGTACTTCCCATACCGTTAGGTACAGGACTCACAACAGGAGGCTGATAAATGCTCATGGGCACAGTGCTTGTTGTAGCATTGGGTAAAGCAGGATTTACAACCTGGGGCTGATAACCATTTGCGGGTACAGTGTTTGTAGTAGTGCTGGGTGGGACAGCAATCTTGCTAAACTCTTCGTAGGCAACACGAGAAATTGAGCTAATCAATTTTTCGGCGCGAGGATCGTTTTCAGGGCGTTGTACCATTACAGAGGCTATGTAGCGCTTGCCAGTTGGAACAACAATTAAACCTGTATCTGCCAACATTGTGCCGATATCACCCGTTTTGTGATATGCTCTTGCACCTGTTCCCAAACCAGATGGCAGCAGAGTGTCTTTCTGGGTGCGACGCAAGATATCGAGCATAAGATCGCGTGATGGCATACTTACTAAATTGCCCTGACTCACAATCGCCATCAAATTTCCTAATTCCTTGGGACTAGTGGTGTTTGTCCCTTGCAAATCTGGGAGTTGATTGCGAATCATCGTGGCTGTCAACCCCCAACTGCGGAAACGCTGGTTTAAAGCGTCAATGCCTCCCAGTTTGGCAATCAGCATATTTGTTGCCGTGTTGTCGCTGATTGTAATCATTTTAGTGACGACTTCCAAAGCAGCGTACTTGGTTCCCGGTGGTTTGTATTGCAGATTTCCCGAACCGCCAGCCACCATATCCTGTTCCATCGTCAGCATTTCATCCAGGCGAATTTTCCCCGCGTCTACATCTTGGAAAAAGGCAATCAGAATCGGCACTTTAATTGTGCTAGCTGCCGGAAAACTGGTTGAGCCATTGACATCTACATAATTACCAGTATCCAAATCTACTAAGAAAACTCCGGGTGTAAGATTTGGGTTGGTGTCCGCCAAATTTTGCACGGCATTTTTCAAAGAGGTAATTTCTTGAGATAGGTATAGACTCGAAGATGCAGCTGGGATTGGTGTAGGTTGTGGCTGCGATCGCGCCACATTACTATTAGATTGCGATGCCGAATTTGTGCTAATACGATTGGCTGGGTCTAATACTGACAACACCGTGCCCACAATTGCGCCCATCCCAACACCCACAATCAATAACCGCAAAACATACAATACGGTTTTGGCCATTGGCTTTAACTGGGTTTTTCGCGATGAGCGTCTGCCTGTTTTTGGCTTTTCCATCCGCACTGTTTTAACCATCACAGCACCTGGTCGGAAGGGAGGAATTTTTCCCTTTACACTAGGTATTGGTTTTACTGCCGTTGGCATAACTAACCCCGATTTTACCCTACGTGTAGCGCCAGAGATTGGGGGAGGACTGATTTGATTTTTTGGGCGTGTTAACGCCCCGTCAGATCCATTTTTAGTTTGCTGCTGACTGTTAGATTTAACTCTCTTTTTTACCACTTTTTGAACTTTTTGTGGCTGCTGGCGGCGATTTAAGGGTTGACGCCGCGAGAAAGCTGTTAGTTCGTCACTTGACTCTGACACAGTTACTCCTTGTGACCCACTTGACTGTTTTCTTGCAGACTCCTGACCCAAAACTTAATCTTTAAGCAATATTAATACTCAAATTCCACTTTGCCACTAAGTAGCATTTATGCGTTTAGTTTAAGCTATATTAAACTTTTTGGGGGGATGATTGCGTATATATTAAACGAATTATTACAAGTTTTCACTATCCTTCTGGTTTTTAATGGCCCATTCTACCTGCTGCAAAATTCCTCGCAGCATAGCTACTTCCGCAGTTTTGAGATGAGCGCGATTATATAATTGGCGAAATTTTGCCATGCGACTAGCTGCTGTATGGGGATACACATAGCCAATTTTCAGTAATGTTGATTCTAATTGCTGATAGTATCCTTCTACAACATCTAAGGGTGCAAGTTCAGTTTGGGGTAAGGTTTGAATGTCAGGCTGGGCACATTGTGACAATTCATAACAACAGATTGCTACAGCAGTAGCCAAATTTAGGGCAACATAATCTTGACTTGTGGGAATGCCAACAAACCTCTGTGCATAATTTAATTCTTCATTGCTTAATCCCCGGTCTTCTCTGCCAAAAATCAGTGCTGTGGGTTTTTCTGGTTCCTCCAGTAACCAGGGTAGTGCAGTGCGGGGATTTTCTAAGGGTGTTTCTAAACTACGAACGCGACCAGTGGTAGCGATCGCCCGTACACATCCATGCAATGCTTCTGGTAAGGTTGCCACTATTTCCGCAGATTCTATAATTTCCTGAGCGTGAACAGCCATCATCAGAGCTTCCGTCGATAGCGGATCGCATTGGGGGTTCACTAATACTAAATTATATAGACCGAAATTTTTCATTACCCTGGCGATCGCGCCGATATTGATCGGCCCAGCTGGTTCTACCAACACAATTCTTAATCCAGCCAAGCCCATTTTTTGCCTCCTGCGATCGCACCGGTACTTACAGACTAATTTTCAGCATCGTGGTTCTGCTGAAGAGTTTCCTTGAAATCATTTTAGCTGTGTAAGTGAATGCCTGCGTCAGGTCTGAACAGTTCAGCGCAATCTTTGCCGTTCAGCTAGTCGTTCGTCACTATTTATTTGTAGTAATCTAATCGTTGTACGTCCCATAGGCGTTAATCCTACTAGATTCAGTTCTGAAAAGGTGGAGTGTTCAGCCCATTTCTGGGTGCGTGGGTTAAAGAGAAAACTAAAAGCCCCTGTTTCTGGATCGAAAGATCCTCAGTCAGTGCCTTTATGACGATTACATCGCCAGCAGGTGAGGGCTAAATTATCAGCATTTGTTGCGCCACCGTGCTTTTGAGCAATAACATGATCAATCTCATGGGCAAAGAAAGCAACTCCTACGGGTAATTGGCAATATTCACATCTGTAGTTTGCGCGTTCTTCTACCAGTCGGCGAAGAACAACCGGAATATAGGTTGCACTCACGGTCAGCTGGTCAAATAAGATAAGTTACCTGCTTTAATCATCACAACTAAGTGTTCAATACGTTCATATTCATCTAGTTCTTTCAACTCCGTGGGTGTGAGTTCACCTGCGTTACTGCGTGTTAGCAAGGTACGCAATCGTTCTTGCATTTCGGGAGTAGGTTTAAATTCAGCAATTTGTTCAGGAGTGGGGTTGCTAGCCAAAAAATCTAAGATATATCGGTAAACTTGTGCTGGTACAGCTGGTTGTTGGAGGCTCAATGCAAGTAGTTCAGGTAAGCGATCACCTACTTGTGCTAGTTGTCGAGATAATTCCTCTGATACTTCTAGAATGATTCTTGGCATGGGGATTGCATTGGCAATTTACTATTATTAAATGATATATCTCGGATATATCTCGGATATATCCGAGATATATCATTACTCTGGCGATCGCTCCGACATTACTCACCCCAGCTACCTCTACCAAGACAATTCTTAATCCAGCCAAGCTCATTTCATTTTTTACCTCCTGCCCCCTACCTCACTTCGACTACGCTCAGTGACCACCTGCCTCCTGCCCAAATATGTCTCACATTCTTGTCGAAAATCTCAGGAAGACTTTCTTTGTGTCTGAACGTTCCTCTGGGCTTTTCGGTTCAATACGAGGACTTGTGCAGCGAAAAACTAAAGAAGTTTATGCCCTCAAAGGAGTTTCGTTTTCCCTGGAACGGGGAGAACTTGTAGGATACATTGGCCCAAATGGAGCTGGTAAATCGACCACGATTAAAATTTTAAGCGGTATCCTCGTACCTTCCAGTGGAAAATGCCTAATTGGCGGACGAACTCCTTGGAAAGATCGAATTAAGCACGTTAATCATATCGGTGTAGTGTTTGGTCAAAGAACGCAACTCTGGTGGGATTTGCCAGTGATTGAGTCTTTCGATTTGCTGCGGGATATTTATCGAGTTCCCCAATCAGAGTATCGCCAGACACGCGAAGAAATGATTGATTTGCTTGGTCTTGAAAGCTTTCTCTCGACTCCGGTGAGGCAGTTAAGCCTTGGTCAAAGGATGCGATGTGACTTTGCAGCCGCCATGCTTCATAGACCGGAAATTCTTTTTCTTGATGAACCCACTATTGGGCTTGATGCAGTTTCCAAGCTTGCAGTCAGAAAATTTATCAAAGCGCTGAATAAAACTCATCAAGTAACCACGATCCTGACTACCCATGATATGGATGATATCGAGGCATTGTGCGATCGCATAATTATTATTGGTGGAGGTGAAATCCTTTGTGATGGAACTTTAGCAGCATTGCGTTCTCAAGTTTCCTCGCGTCGGTACTTAAGAATCGACTTAGCAAACGATGATTTCTTTTTTGAACAACAAGGAGTC
Organism: Nostoc sp. DedQUE02; assembly: GCF_034531035.1. Classification (NCBI taxonomy): domain Bacteria; kingdom Bacillati; phylum Cyanobacteriota; class Cyanophyceae; order Nostocales; family Nostocaceae; genus Nostoc; species Nostoc sp. DedQUE02. The sequence continues at coordinate 72,055 of NZ_JAVRBY020000005.1, forward strand.
AGTATTATCTCTAAAGAAGGTCGCACCGTAACTCTAGCCTTCGATCCCACAAAGCTTTCTGCTGCGTCTTTGATTAGCCAAGTTACCTCACAACACGAAGTAGAGGATCTTTTTGTAGAAAATCCACCTATTGAAGAGATAATTGCCGAACTTTATGCAATTTCAGCAGGTATTGTCCCATGAAAGCATATTGGTCACTGTTTGTTGCTAGATTTACACTGCTATTGCAATACCGTGCTGCTGCTTTGGCTGGTGTTGGAACTCAGCTTTTCTGGGGGTTAGTGAAAGTAATGGTTTTACAGGCATTCTTTACTCATACAACCTCTGCTCAACCTATCACTTTTCAACAAGCTGTAGGATATGTCTGGCTGGGACAGGCGTTTCTGATGGCGATTGTCCCTTGGGGAGGTGATAGAGATATTCAAGAACTCATCCGAACTGGTGCTGTCGGATACGATCTTCTTCGACCCACAGACCTTTATAATTTTTGGTTTACTCGCGCATTAGCACTTCGTACAACGCCCCTGATACTTCGTAGTATTCCGCTTCTTGGTGTCACAATTTTCCTTTTTCGCATTTTTGGGCTTGATGAATGGTCGCTTTCTTTTCCACCCTCCTTTGCTTCTTTTGTTGCCTTTTTTATCTCTTTTATTGGCGCAATTTTACTTTCGTCTGCATTAACTATGCTTTTGACTGTATCAATGATGTGGACGATTTCGGGCGAGGGAATTAATAGCATTCTACCTACTCTTGTTAGTATCTTCTCTGGCATGATTGTTCCGTTGCCACTTTTCCCTGAGTGGAGCAAGCCTTTTGTGAATGCACTTCCTTTTTCAGGATTAATCGACAAACCTTTTCGTCTTTTTACTGGAAATCTTCAACCAAACGCCCTATTTAATATATTGCTGCATCAAGCTTTTTGGATAGTAATCATTATTATCCTTGGGCGTGTTCTTGTGAAATATGGCATCAAAAAGCTTGTAATTCAAGGAGGATAAGTAAATAATTTGTAATTCTTAATTTTTAATTCTTAGTTTTTTAATAATGAAGATAGATTTATTTATTTATTTATTTGAGATAAAAATTATCAAGCGACTATGAATGATTTTCTGCTATACCTTCGATATATTTCTGTATCTTTCAAGTCGCAAATGCAGTACAAAGTTTCTTTCTGGCTGCAAGTCATAGGGCAGTTTTTAGTAACTGCTGTTGAATTTTTTGGAGTCTGGGCACTTTTTAGCCGTTTTAATAGTATTGGTACGTGGACTTTAAATGAAGTTGCTCTCTTTTATGGAATAATTAATATTTCTTTTGCTTGTGCTGATGCGCTTGGAAAAGGGTTTGACTCATTTACAACAATAATTAAAAGTGGAGACTTCGACCGTTTACTTGTTCGTCCACGCACCACAGCACTTCAGCTTTTAGGTAAAGAGTTTACCTTGAAACGAATCGGAAGATTATTTCAAGGAATTGTTGTTATGTGTTGGTCACTTTCATCTCTCCACATACCTTTAACTTTTAAAACTTTATGGCTTTTAGGCACTTCATTTTTTGGTGGAGTTGCGCTCTTTGTTGGCATTGTCATTATGCAAGCAACTATCACCTTCTGGACTATTGAATCTCTCGAAATTATGAATATCCTCACTTATGGAGGAGTGGAAACGGCTCAGTACCCTCTTGCAATTTATAGCAAGTGGTTTCAACGATTCTTTACTTTCTTGATACCGCTTGCTTGCGTCAGTTATTTTCCTTTGCTTGCAGTACTTAAAAAAGAAGATGCTTTTTTAGTGCCTTTGTGGTTTTGTTATATATCGCCAATCGCAGGCATTATCTTTCTAATAGTTGCACTCCAGCTTTGGAAAATAGGAGAGCGATACTATTGTTCTACTGGGAGCTAAACAAAATTTTAGCTGTGTACTCAAGCATATTTTAATTGGGCAGATCGCACTTTTCTGAAGATTCTGATTAAATACCTTGTAGTATTGCCTGATTTTACTAAACAATGCCACGGGAAGCTCACATGAAAAACTCCAGGAAAGGTTGGTTAGGTAAAAGACTCAAAATTACTCTGATTTTTCTGTTAGTACTGGGGCTATTGTTCGTGGGATTTACTACCTACACTGTGCGCCAATCTTTTGCTCAAGAAAGTGGCACAATTCAATTACCTGAACTGAAAGCCGAAGTAAGCGTCCAGCGCGATAAATGGGGAATTCCCCACATTTATGCTGCCAATTCTCACGATTTATTTATGGCGCAAGGTTATATCCATGCCCAAGATCGGTTTTGGCAAATGGACTTTTGGCGACACATTGGTTCTGGGCGACTTTCAGAAATGTTTGGTTCTTCTCAACTTAATACTGACAAATATTTACGGACAATGGGTTGGGCAAGGGTGGCGCAGCAAGAAATTCAGGAAATGAATGCAGAGATGAAGGCATACCTGGAAGCTTACGCCGATGGTGTTAATGTCTATTTGACAGAGCATCAAGGCAGCGCCCTGAGTCTAGAATACGCTGTGCTAAAGTTTCTCAATCCTGAGTATAAGCCAGAACCGTGGCAAATATTGCATTCTCTGACTTGGGGTAAGGTAATGGCTTACGATTTGGGCAGAAATTTCGAGAGCGAAATTGAACGTGCTATTTTGCTCAAAACCCTTCACCCAAATCAAGTAGAAGAACTTTTTCCGCCTTACCCTAAAGACTTGCCAGTTATTTTACCTGAGTTAGAGCAAGGAGAGGAAGCAGAGGAAGCAGGGCGAGTGAGGGACAATAATGTTGAAGTACTTTTCGATTCTCCAAATGTATTCTCTGCTTTAGAGTCAATTACTAAGCCGATGATAGCTTTAGAACAACTCATCGGGCCTACAGGAATAGGTATCGGCTCGAACAACTGGGTAATATCTGGTCAAAAGACAGCGACAGGTAAGCCAATCTTGGCGAATGATCCCCATTTAGGTGTGCAAATACCCTCTATATGGTACGAAGTTGGTTTGCACTGTACACCCAAGAGTGCAGAATGTCCCTACAACGTTTCTGGCTTTTCCTTTGCGGGAATGATTGGAGTAATTATCGGTCATAGCGATCGCATTGCCTGGGGTGTCACCAATGTAGAATCTGATGTGATGGATTTATACATTGAGAAAATTAACCCAAATAACCCCAATCAGTATGAGGTCAATGGCAAATGGGTTGATATGCAACTCCTGCAAGAGACGATTCAAGTAGCCGGAAGTCAGCCGATTGTCCAAACGGTACGCTATACCCGACATGGGCCGATTCTCTCTGATGTTTCGCCAAATCTAAAGCAATTCCAGTCAAGTCAGCCGTTAGAATTACCGCAAAATTACGCCGTAGCCCTGCGTTGGACAGCCTTAGCACCTTCGAAACTGGGGTATGCCATTCCTCAAATTAATCGCGCCCAAAACTGGCAGGAATTCCGCACTGCTGCTAGCAATTATGATGTCCCGGCTCAAAATTTGGTCTACGCTGATATTGATGGCAATATTGGCTACCAGATGCCTGGTAAATTTCCCATCCGCGCTAAGGGAGATGGGCGTTATCCCGTTCCGGGTTGGACGGATGAATATGAGTGGCAAGGCTATATTGACTTTGAGAAACTGCCCAAAAGTTTCAATCCACCTCAAGGTTATATTGCTACTGCCAATAATTTAGTTATGCGTGAATATCCTTACTTGATTACCGCAGACTGGGTTTATGGCTACCGAGCCAAGCGGATTGTTGAAATGATTTCACAAAAAACTCAGCCGATTTCTCTAAAGGATGTGCAGCAGATACAAGGTGACGATCGCAATCTGAATGCACAAACACTAGTGCCACTACTACAATCTATCACTGTTGATACACCTCGTTTACAAGCAGCCCAAAAACTACTGCGAGATTGGAATTTGCAGTTGGGAATGGCATCGCCTGCTGCTGCTGTGTTTGAAGTATTCTGGAAACATTTGCTAGCAAATACATTTCACGATCAGTTGCCTGAAAAGTACTTTCCTGATGGAGGTGATCGCTGGTATGCTGTGCTAGCAAATCTGGTCAAACAGCCCAATAGTTCTTGGTGGGACAACCGCAACACCGCAAACGTTGAAAACTCCGACCAAATCCTTCGGCAGTCCTTGATAGAAGCCGTGGATGAATTAGAACGAATTCAAAGCCAAGACCCGAAAAACTGGAATTGGGGCAAGCTGCATACCATTACTTTTCGGAATGCCACCTTGGGGAAATCTGGGGTTGCACCGATTGAAGCTTTATTTAATCGTAGTGCATTTGCTACATCTGGTAACGGCGAAACAGTGAATGCTAATCGCTGGAGAGCAAATAAATCTTTTGAGGTGACTGATATTCCTTCACTGCGGATGATTGTAGATTTGGGAAATTTGGATACCTCACTAGCAATTCACACCCCTGGACAATCAGGACATGCTTTCCATAGCCATTACAACGATATGGTTGAACCTTGGCGCAACATTGAATACCACCAAATGTTATGGGAATCAAAGAATGTTACAGAAAATACGACTACAACACTGAGATTAATTCCAAAATTGGTAGAGTAAAGGACAACAGCACTATCTAATTTAAAATTGCCTTGTTTGCGTGTAATTACATACACGTTTTCAAGGAAATGAAGTATAAAGTAACAGGGCAGAAAGAAAAAATCAAGTTTAGAAAAAGTATTTTCTCTAACCATCCATTCCTACTGTCCAACTTTCACGAAATATAGTTGGAGATCATAGAATCTATGCAATGCGTATTTAAGCAAAGTTTTATACTTTCAGTCACTACTGCGATCGCTTTATTATTTGCAGGTTGTGGCGAAAGTAAAGTTGCTCAATGTAACAAAGTTATAAAGGTTGCCAATCAGGCATCTACTCTAGGTCAGGAATTCGCTAAAAATCCCAATCCCGCAAAAGGTTCCAAAGCTTTAACTGAACTTGCTGGTAAGATAGACCCACTTGCCAAAGAGATGAAAGCACTGGAAATTAAGGATGAAAAATTGCAAGGTTTCCAAGGACGCTTTCTCACACTGTATCAGAACATCAGCAAGGAGTTGAATAATGCAGCAACAGCCATAGATAAAAAGAATCTACCAGCCGCAAAGGGCTTTTTGGTATCTCTGCAAAAGAGTAGTAGCGAAGAAAGTTCAATAGTCAACGAAATTAATAGCTACTGTTCTGGCAAATAATCAATTCTCCTCTGCTTGGAATCTCGATCGCAAAAATAGCGGTTAAATAGTCGGTCGATAACCACCAAAAACAGCAAAGCTAAAATTTTTGTACCAGCAATCCACATTTTGGAACCCAGCCGCTTCTAACCAGCTAAGTTGAATATCCAGGGTTGCCATGCGATCGTATTCCATGCGTTTTTGTGCAGCCTTAAGATCCTCTTCTGAGATATTTTTCGCGCGGACAGAATCTAGCCAGTGTTGATGGTAAAGTTTTTCTAAATCAGGCGTTTTGCCCAGAACTTGATCGGCGTTGACAAATATCCCTCCAGGATTGAGAACATCATAAATCCGTTGATAAAGAAGTTCTTTGTCAATATCTGACAGATGATGAATCGATAAGGCAGAGATTATCAGATTATACGAATCACCTAAATCAGTTTCAATATAATCACCAATTAAGATTTTGGGAGATTTACCCATCTTGCTAAATCTCAATTTAGCTTTTTCTAACATCTCAGGGGCTAAATCTAGCAAAGTGAACTCTGCATTCGGGAAGACGGACTGAACCATACCTGAGTAAAGTCCAGTACCAGCACCCAAATCTAGAACCTTCAGGCGTGCAGTGCAATCTCCTGGGATGATTTCAACAGCTGTTTTGTAAAAGTCATCAAAACAGGGAATTAAAACACGACGTAAGTTATCATAATCTGCTGCGGCAGAATTAAAAGCTTCTTGAATATTCATTTTTTAATCTTTAATAGAGGTAGAACTTTCTGTTTTAACAACTCAATTAAAGCGGGTTCCATATACTCATATTCATCTGGTATATCTAAACATATAATTTTTTTATCTTTCAGAAAAGGCTGAAAATTTTTGGATAGTTTATTTTTATGGGATTTTTCCATTACAAAGATAATATCGGCCCAGTGAATAGCCTCTGTTGATAATGGTACTTCGGCATAGCGATCTAAGCCTGCCGAGTCTGTTTCAAGTCCTTCATATTCAGAAAACACAGCCTCGCCGGTGGGACTTCGTAGTTTATTCTGGCTACAGATAAATAAAAGCTTTTTCATTGAGAGTTTTTTACCGATCTAACTCTAAAAAAGTTATTCAACATTCAAAATGTAGGATAATAATTTTCTAGTTCAGGCCGATTTAACTCTAGAAATATATCAAAACATCCTATGGGAAAGAATGGAATTACATTCTTGGAATAAATTATTTTTTCATTGCCTTGTGTTATGTCAAGACTCCTGACTAAATCTGTTCTTTTAACTCCGTGATGAGATGCAAACCCCGTAGCTATTTTATTCAAACCTAAACATAATTTTTCATTGCAATTATCAATACCTTCCGTAAAATACAAAAAAAGCGATCCATTTTCTGATGATATATTTGTTATATACTTTATTTCGTATAATTTGATATCATTTATTTGATTTTTAACTTCATTAACAACTCTATTTTTATAATTTTTTGCTATAGATTCATTAGCATAAATCTTGATTATTTTATTTTCATAGTCAACTTTGTAGTATGGCTTGACTGGACTTGCTTTCAAGTCTTTTATACTAACATTAATTTTTTCTTGTGTTTCTTTATTAAGAAAATGACCTTTTAATTCTGGGCTGTTATTTTTTCTCTCTTTCTGAACATTCTTTTTTTGTAATATTTCTGTAATTGATGCGAATATATTTACAAAATTTATATCGATTGTATCATTTAATTTATTACCACAAGCTTTACAAAGTATATTATTGGGTTTTAGCCTACCTATTAAGGCATTTTGAATAATATGTTCCTTATGTTTTAAAGCAGGTTATTCACTAAATTTATCTTTATCTTTAAGATAAACTTTTTCATCAAACATTTCCCTGCCACACAAATAGCATAAATTCATATTCTTCTTATTAAATGAAATTAACTTTACTGAAAAAGTGAGTACCCGCTTTCAACATAAACATAGACTGTTTACAATACACTCAGGTAAGTTTGCTCAGAATTCATCGGCAAAATCCGCAACTTCCGATTTTTAAGGTCTGGTTCTAACCCTAAAACTTCCATTGGTGTTACACCCAAAAGCGCATAAGGTACTTCTGTAAGTTCCAGACAATCAAAGGTTCCTTGACGCTCTGCAATACTAAGTTCAACATCTCGGAAAATTCGCCCCTGCTTAACTCCACCAGCAGTTTCTACCTGGGCTTCTCCACCTTGGACTAAACCTAGTTGACTAATAATGTTAGCAGGTAAACACAGCAAAGTTGCGCCCGTATCAACTAAAACATCATCCAGAATATAAGAGCGAACTTCCTCCGAAGAAATAAAGCCTCGTTGAGCCAAAACTCGATCAATTCGATTCGTGACAGTGAGGGTAACTATTACTTGCCCCATTTGCTTACCCTGAAGATTCGGTAGTATTAGCTTACCCATTTCAGCAAACTCCTGAAAACACAATATTTTTAAGAGATGCCCTAAAACACAAAGACGCAAAAGCACTCTTTGCGCCTCTGCGTCTCTGCATCAGATATTTCCTACTTACACCATCTCTGATGAAGCCTGCATCATCTGCTGCGGCTGCGGCTGGAACATGAACAACGAGTACACCACATCTCGGCGAATGTTAATCATCATATCCAAGAACAATTCGTAACCCTCGCTCTTATACTCAATCAGTGGGTCTTTTTGCCCATAACCACGTAATCCCACTGATTCGCGCAAGGCATCCATTTGTTGCAGGTGTTCCCGCCACAAGGTATCAATGCGTTGCAAGATAAAGAAGCGTTCTGCTTGACGCATAAGTCCGGGTTGAACTTGGTCAATCTGCGCTTCTTTGAGGTCATAAGCAATTCGCACCTGTTCGTGGAGGAAGGCTTTAATCTCGCTGACGGTGATATCTTCTAATTGACTCGCTTGTAAATCTGCTAGCAGATAGACGAATTCTTTGACTTTCTCAACCAATTTTTCTAACTCCCACTCTTCTGAGGGCAACTCTATATTGATGTAAAAGTCAACGATGTCATCCATCGTTTTTTCAGCGTATTTAATCACCTGTTCTTTCAAATCTTGACCTTCTAGCACTCGGCGGCGTTCGGCATAAATAGCACGACGTTGATTATTCATTACCTCGTCATACTCAAATACCTGCTTCCGAATGTCGTAGTAGTAAGTTTCAACTTTTTTCTGCGCGCCTTCCAAACTGCGGGTAAGCATCCCAGACTCGATGGGCATATCTTCTTCTACGTTGAAGGCTTTCATTAATCCAGCAACGCGATCGCCACCAAAAATTCGCAGTAGGTTATCCTCTAAGCTGAGGAAGAATCTCGTGGTTCCAGGGTCGCCTTGTCTTCCTGCACGTCCCCGCAACTGATTATCAATCCGCCGTGATTCGTGGCGTTCTGTACCAATTACGTGCAAACCGCCAATTCCTACTACCTCATCATGTTCGCGGGTAGTAAATTGTTCATATTCCTGCTTAACCCGATTGTAAGCTTCCCGTAATTTCTGAATCACAGGGTCATCGATGGGAGCTTTTTCTGCCGCCACAGCTACTTTTTCTTCAGCTTCGAGTTCTGGTAAACTACGTTCACCATACTCACGCACTGCAATTTCTACTGCATCTTTGAGTAGTTTTTCTGTTTCTTTTGTCAACTGAGTCGGGAAAATTTCTGGTGAAGCCCGCCAAGTTTTGACTTTCTTACCAGGAACAAAGCCTTGACCACCACCATGTCCTATAGGCAATCCGGCTGCTCTTTGCACGCCAAAGGCATCTTCATCTTCTGGCATGACGATCCGGGGCATAAAGTATTCCCGCAGTTTCAGACGTGCCATGTATTCGGAGTTACCACCGAGGATGATGTCTGTACCTCTACCAGCCATGTTAGTAGCAATAGTAACAGCACCTTTGCGTCCGGCTTGAGCGACGATTTCCGCTTCACGTTCGACGTTTTCCGGGCGGGCGTTGAGTAATTCGTGGGGAATCTTCAGATCCTTCAGTAGTCGGCTGAGAAGTTCGGATTTTTCCACACTAGTGGTTCCCACTAATACAGGTCTGCCGAGTTCGTGCATTTCGGCACATTCTCCGGCGATCGCCCCCCACTTGCCTGATTCTGTCTTAAAGACCATATCAGACAAATCTTCGCGTCTGCGATCGCGATTGGTGGGAATTACCGCAACTTCCAATTTGTAAATTTTTTCAAATTCCGGTTCTTCAGTTTTTGCCGTTCCGGTCATTCCACCCAGTTTTGGATACAGCAAAAACAGATTTTGATAAGTAATTGTCGCTAGAGTTTGAGTTTCTGGCTGAATTTCTACGTGTTCTTTGGCTTCAATCGCCTGGTGTAGCCCATCGCTCCAACGTCGTCCGGGCAGTACCCGTCCAGTAAATTCATCTACAATTACCACTTCCCCATTGCGGACGATGTAATTTACATCTTTAAGGAAAAGTTCTTTGGCTTTAATTGCATTGAAAATGAAGTGTGCCCAAGGATCTTCTGGGTCAAATAAATCTGTGACTCCCAAAAGATTTTCTGATTCAGCAAACCCTTCATCTGTCAACAGCACGTTCCGAGCTTTTTCATCCACATCATAATGTTCGTCTTTTTTGAGTGTGAATGCGATTTCAGCAGCTTGCAGATATTTTTCTGTAGGTCTTTCCACCTGCCCAGAAATAATTAGCGGTGTCCGCGCCTCATCAATTAAAATCGAGTCTACCTCGTCAATCACGCAATAATTGAACGGGCGTTGCACCACATCTGCCATTGATGTCGCCATGTTATCCCGCAGGTAGTCAAACCCTACTTCGCTGTTGGTAACATAAGTAATATCACAGTCGTAATTTTTCTGACGTTCGCTGGGAGTCATGCTTGACTGAATTAGCCCCACACTCAACCCCAAGAACCGATGCACTTGTCCCATCCATTCCGCATCTCGACGAGCCAGGTAATCGTTGACGGTAACGACGTGTACACCTTTACCACTAAGGGCATTTAAGTAACTCGGCAAGGTGGCGACTAGTGTTTTACCCTCGCCGGTTTTCATCTCGGCAATTTGCCCTACGTGCAAAATGATACCGCCAAGGAGTTGGACATCAAAGTGCCGCAAGCCTAAGACTCGCCGTCCTGCTTCCCGAACAACGGCGTAAGCTTCTGGCAATATGTCATCTAGGGTTTCGCCTTTAGCGAGCCGTTGTTTAAATTCGACGGTTTTCCCTTTTAACTCATCATCGGAAAGAGCCTTAATTTCTTCCTCTAAAAGGTTAATTTCAGTAACAGAAGGTTGGTATTTTTTAAGCTTACGAGCGTTGGGGTCGCCCAACAAAAGTTTTAGCATGGCAGGTTATAGAACTGAATCAAGGGGGATGGGAATTAAAGGGTTGGCATTGATTATAAACATTTAACCCAGCCTAAACGTCTTGGTCGTGGATGGGTGTGAAATGAGAATTACCTCAAAAACAGGAGAAAAACTAGCCAATCATTTAATAAACTGATTGGTTTTAACTCTTATCTTATATTTAGTCTTTCTTCATAGTATCATTTTGCCCCCAGATGGGGCCAGGATGCGGGAAGAGGGGAGCAGAGGAGAACTTTCTCACAGGATCTTTTCCCTCTGCCCCCTATCTCATCTGCCCCTCTGCCTCTTGTGATGTCAGGCGGCGGAAATTGTAATCATTAGCACTGGGATGACAGCTTACACAACTGCCAATCTGGACAGGACGTGGTAATTTAACTCCTGGATGCAAAGCTTTAAAATAACGCGAGTTGTTGACGCGATATGGTGTTTCTTCGTCGTCTAGCTGCACACGGGAGAAAGTCGAAAGATATTTCCACACCAAGATGCGGGGCGGATCGACTAAAGGCTGGAGTTGTGCGCCGTAGTGCTGCGAGTCTTGCAGGATATTTTTCCAAGTTTGGGTAGGTAAAACGGCTGGTGGTATAGCAATGTGACATCTAGAGCAGTTTTCCAAATACAATTCTTGCCCTAGTTGGTATTGTGCAGGTACTACATCAACAGTGCCAATTTCAGCAGGAGGAGTCGCACTTTGAGCGTTAGTTGCCAAGGCTAGAAGCCAGCCCATAGCTAAACTCCACGTTACAATTACCAGAAGTAAACCGAAAAATTGGCGTTTGAATTCACGTTCGGCGCTTTGCTGTAGTGCTTGGTGTTGGCGTAGCCCGCCGTAGGCATCGCGGGTTTTGCGCTTAACAAAAATTGACATTCCTCACATTCCCAGATATTTAAAAGTGGCGCTTGTGCTAATCATAAGACTTACGGAGTATTGGCAGTGTTTTATAATTTTGCGTAAGCAGTTTTGGCAAGCAACGCATTTTTACATATCCAAAACAGTAATATAAATGTCTATTCAGCGCACTACTGAACTATGCAAGGAAAAATGTTCTAGTAGTTTTAACCTAATACCAATTCTGTATGAAGATGCGCCAAACTAAATAAGAAACGAACCGCAAAGGGCGCAAAGAACGCAAAGAAAGAAGCCAAGAGAATTTAGCGCAGCCTCACAAAGAAATAGTATAACTCACTAGAAAAATCAGCCACAATATCTCGGATTTCATTTGCACCAATATCTTCTCGGTCAGATTTGGAATAAATCGTTAGTAGCAAAATACTTGTAGGTGACTAAACTTGACAAATCAATCGGTATCCAGCACTCTGCCTTTTTGGATACTACTTTCTCACCTTATAAACAACATACTTCTCACCAATGCCCGCAATGCGTAGGCGTAGTCCGCCTTCGGCATCGCCGACAAAATTTCCTTGTTGTAATTGCTTAATAATTGGTTGAACATCAGAGTGAATATTGCGAAATCTTTTTGATAGTCTGTAAAGTTCTTGCTCAAACTCATCGGAAAATTGAATTAAAACTGCATTATCACTCTGCATCAATCCTGTCCCATAGCTCACTGATTGGTCTAGTTTAACCAGATTTTGCTTGCTGCAAGGCTATTATCAAGCTGGCTTTACTCTCCTCAACGGGTGTATCATCAGGGTCAACCTCTTCTGTTTCTGCTTGTTTTGGTGCAAACTGACCCAGAAAGAACCAAAGTAAAAGCGTAAAGAAATATTTTCCCCAGCAAGAATATAGAGTTACCACCACCTCGGATAGCTGTTTTTTAGCTCATCGAAGTCACGTTACCTTAAGGAATAGAAACCGATCGCAATAATCGCTCAACAACAGTCCTTGAATTGCGTCCTCCTCTAGGAATAAGGCGATGGCACAGAACATAAGGGACAAGGAATTTCACATCATCGGGTATAGCATAATCACGCCCTAATATAAAAGCTAGCGCTTGAGCAGCCTTTTGTAATGCTAATGTGCCACGCGGACTGACACCAAGGGCAATTTCCTCATCTTGACGTGTTGCCCGCACCAATTCCAGGATGTACTGTTGCAAGGAAGTTGCCACTTTGACTTGAGAGCAGAGGTAACGCAATTGCTGTACTTCTGCCAAGGTAATACAAGGCTGCAAATCAGCAACTTTTACACCATTTTGGAGATTTTGCAGCATCAGGAGTTCTTCTGCCTCAGAAGGATAGCCCAAACTCAGCGACAACATAAACCGATCCATTTGCGCTTCCGGCAGAGGAAAAGTACCTTGATACTCGATAGGGTTTTGAGTGGCAATCACAAAAAACGGCTGGGGAACTGCACGAGAGACACCATCAACTGTTACCTGATGTTCCTCCATAACTTCTAATAAAGCTGACTGAGTGCGGGGTGTGGCGCGGTTAATTTCGTCAGCTAATAGCACATTGGTAAAAACTGGCCCAGACAGAAAAGTAAATTCGCCGCTTTTTGGATTCCAGATGTTAGTGCCGGTAATATCGGTTGGCAGTAAATCGGGAGTGCATTGTAGCCGTTGAAACTTGCCATCCAGCGAACGAGCTAAGGATTTAGCGAGCAGGGTTTTACCAACACCAGGGACATCTTCTAAGAGAGCATGACCACCACCTAACAAGGCGACTAGCACTAAGCGTATTGCCTCAGCTTTGCCAACGATGGTAAGAGCCAGATTTTGTGTTAAAGCGTCGATTTTTTCTCTCATGCGTTGTGGGGAGTGGGGGGAGTAGGGGGAGCAGGGGAGCAGGGGAGCAGGGGAGCAGGGGAGAAGTTGCAGTAAGTTTTTTCTCTCTGCCCTTCTGCCTCTTTGCACCTCTGCCTCTTCCCATACCTAATGCCCTATCTATTGTTCCCACTAAGCACTCAAAACTTCTCTAGCAACAACGCAGTCAAGTTGAATTTGTGTTTTCAGGGCTTCGAGAGAAGGAAATTTTTGTTCGGGGCGCAAAAATTTAACTAGCTGCACAACGAGTTTTTCGCCATACAAATCACCAGACCAATCCAATAAATGTACTTCCACAGATGAATAAGTACCATTTACAGTTGGGCGATTACCGATATTCATTACGCCCAAGTTCTCACTAGGAGACACATCTGATGTTTCACTGAGAGTAAAAACGCGGACAGCGTAGACTCCTTGACGAGGCAAAAACTTTTCTTTTGGTAGTTGGAGGTTAGCGGTGGGAAAGCCAATTGTTCTGCCCAATTGTTGACCTTGAACGACATCACCAAGGAGGGTGTAGGGGCGTCCTAGTAGTAGATTTGCGTTTTCGATGTCTCCCTGCTCAAGGGTTTGGCGGATCAATGAAGTGCTAATGCGGGCATCCTGAGCCGGAGTAGTAGTGGTGCAACTACTTTGGGTGGGTGAGTCACCTGTATAAGTTTGTAAGGGAACGATGGTAACGGGAATATTATGCTTGGCGGCGAGTAATTGCAAATCCTTGGCAGTACCACTGCGCTTTTCGCCAAAACAAAAATCCTGCCCGATGCTAATTTGTTGGCATCGCAGTTGTTGCACGAGAATTTTTTGAAAGAATTCTTCGGGGGTTAACGCAGACAATTCTTTGTCAAAGGGTAGTAGTACTAGTTGTTCTACCCCAAGCGATCGCAATTGTTGGACTTTTTCATCCAGTGGCGTTAACAAAGTCCGGGGTTGCCCCGTAAAGAACTCTTGTGGATGGGGGTCAAAGGTGACAACTGTTGAGTAAGTATATTCTTGATTTGTTAGTTGACTTTCCTTTGACTGCGGACTACTAACTACTGACAAGTGACCACCAGCGTGCAAGACTGGTTGAATTACCTTTTGATGCCCAAGATGAACACCATCAAACTTGCCAAGGGCAACAGCAGTCGGCGTTAGCAGCCCTTCACTTGAAGAAGCAACCCGCACAGAACACCCATTTTTAGACAAATTTAGCACGTGGATTCTGAGATTTTAGGTTTATTGTAGCTATCAGCAGGAAGCTACCCTATGGTAAACCGCCTTGAGGAGGATATTCACCAACTGCCCATGAGGTCTTGTGCTATCAGCCAGGGTGTTGATGCCACCCCTGTTAGCTATCAGCCAAAAGCCTAACCCAAAGGAAGTCGCCCAAGATGATTTCTTGTGCCATTAGCTTGACAGCTAATTGCTAAGTCCAGATAATCCCAAATACTAGAGCTAAAAAGGCTCTAGTTCTGTGTTGAGACTGTAACGAGGTTTTACCCCGACATCAGCCGCAATCTTAGGGCGTCTGTGGGTATCTAGGCTGTGTTGATGAATCTATAAAGTTTGTCCTCCTGTTGTCGCCCTGATCCTGTGTCGGCGTGACAACTCTGGTTAGCGTTGTCTCACCGTGCAGCCAACAGGTACGCTCTCGCGCTGAAAGCTTCTGATCACCAATCTAATCTAAAATCTCTAATTCCTCCGATCGCAATCTTTAAGTAGAAAACTTACTAACAGGAAAAGATTCTGATAAGGCAACTGAGGTGGGAATCTGAAGTACTAATCCTTCCCGTGCCATGATCGCACCAGGAAATTTCGTAGCTGCTTCTTTGCCAACACAATCTAAAAAGTCGTCATCGTGCGCGGGGTCATGGTGATAAATCACTAGAGTTTTGACGTTAGCAGCTTGTGCTACTTTTACCGCTTCTTGCCAGGTAGAATGTCCCCAACCAATTTTTGGAGATTTTGGCGAGTGATATTCTTCGTCTGTATAGGTAGAATCGTAAACCAAGATGTCGGCATTACGAGCTAGCCACAGCACGTTATCATCAAGTCGGTCAGGAAAATGTTCGGTATCAGTAATGTAAGTAGCAGCACCACCACGCCAGTTGACGCGGTATCCTACGGCTTCACCTGGATGGTTTAAAGGCGCTGTTTCTACGGTAACGTCATCAATGTGGATTGGTTGCCCCGGTCGAATGTCGTAGAAATTTAAATTAGCTTGCATAATTTGCAAGGGTACGGGAAAGTTCGGGTGCAACATTTGATCGTTGAGGCGCTGTTCTATGGTAGAACCATCAGGTGCGATCGCGCCGTAGATATGAAAGTCATTCCCCTTGACAAACCCTGGGGTAAAGAAGGGAAAACCCTGCATGTGATCCCAGTGAGAGTGGGTAAAAAATATGTGAGCTTCTAACGGCATTTGGCGCAACAGAGATTGCCCCAAAACATGTAGTCCTGTGCCAGCATCGAAAATTAAGCGCTTATCGCCCGCTTGCATTGATATGCAAGGGGTATTACCGCCGTAACGAACGGTGTTTGGCCCTGGACTGGGGATGCTGCCACGAACGCCCCAAAATTGTACGGTAAATTGATTCTCTATCCTAGACATGGGTGTTGCTTGCTGGACTGAGCGGGCGATAAATGAAAAAATTGCTGCTTATTTTGTCTAAGTTTATGTCGTCTTACCGATATTGGTAGAGGGAGGATTTCTTGGTAAAACAGCATACCCTGTTTCTGGCTGATTGTGTAAATGTGAATGAAATACTGTCAGTTAAAAATTTTCAGCTTTTGGGGTGAATGTGTATCAGTTATTTCAGAGTGCCCCTACGTTATAGCCTACATTTTTCTATGATGCATTGACATCAACCTACTTTTGTCCCGATCAATCAAATGATTCATGGAAAATTGAATTCCCACTCAGATAATTTATCTAATCCAGTTGCGTAAGTAAGATTGTATTGTAACGGAGTTATACTGATGTAGTTTTTACGTACAACATGCACATCTAACGGTACATTTTGAGGCAGATTTGATTCAGTTGCGGGTTCTACATCCTCAATTACCTCTCCAGTTAACCAGTAGTACGTTTTTCCACGAGGATCAACTCGTTTATCAAACACATCAATGTAATGCCGTAGACCTTGACGGGTAAGAGTAACTCCGGCAATTTCTGACCATTTGACCGCAGGAATATTGACGTTGAGCAACATTAAATCTGGCAGTGGTTTTTGGGCTAACTGGTCTACGAGAATTTTGGCAAACTTAGCACCAGCTTGAAAGTCTTTAGATGTGTGACTCATAAGACTCAGCGCTACACTGGGAATGCCTTCAATTAGACCTTCCATTGCCGCAGAAACAGTACCGGAATACAAGATTTCAGTTCCTAAATTCGCACCTTGATTAATGCCAGAGAGAACCAAATCGGGGGGAGTATCTAGCAAAGCCCACAGTGCCAATTTGACGCAATCTGAAGGCGTACCATCGCAAGCCCAAGCTTTGACAGCAGGATGAAAAATTGACTCTACAATTTCGGCGCGAATGGGTTGGTGTAAAGTTAACCCGTGTCCAGTTGCCGATCGCTCTCGATCTGGGCAAACTACACTCACATCATGGCCTGCCTCTGCTAAGTAATTGGCTAGGGTACGAATCCCCAAGGCAGAAATGCCATCATCGTTGCTAATTAGTAATTTCATAGTCATTAGTCATTGATCATTAGTTATTAGTTATTTGTTATTAGCCATTTGTCAATGTCTGAGGTCACAATCAGCAAAAAAACATTTATACTAACTAGACACTGTGGCGGAACTTTACCTACCTTTAAGACAATTTGCTCAATTCCCAAGTCTTGTTAAGTTGGATGTTAGCTGGATTTACCCGAAGCTGTAATAGCCCAATCGTCTCTAACTGGTAAACAGAGGTTTAGTTTCGATCCTCACATACGGCTGATATTAATGCCATAGCTATAAGTTGATTTATCGACCAGTTCACAGCTTTTAACTATAGACTAATGACTAATGACTAATGACTAATAACTAATGACTAGCAATTTAGAAGCTCAACTTTTAGCACTGCGGCAGTCAGGAGAAAAAGCGATCGCCGCCGCCGACACCCTAGAACGTCTGGAAGAACTCAGAGTTAACTATCTGGGTAAAAAAGGGGAACTGGGGGCGCTGTTGCGAAGTATGGGGCAGATGAGTGCAGAGGAGAGGCCAAAAATTGGAGCGATCGCTAATACAGTCAAAGAATCCTTGCAAACTAGTCTAGACCAGCAACGCGCTGCCTTAGAAGCCGCACAAATTCAAGCTTTGCTAGAGGCGGAAACTCTAGATGTAACTATGCCGGGAATTTACAGCCCCCAAGGTCGCATTCATCCCCTCAACGGGATTATCGACCGGGCGCTGGATATTTTTGTTGGTATGGGCTACACCGTGGCTCAAGGCCCAGAGATGGAAACAGATTATTATAATTTCGAGGCTCTCAATACCCCGCCTGACCACCCCGCGCGTGATATGCAGGATACCTTCTACCTGCCAGATGGTAATCTTTTACGGACTCATACATCTTCGGTACAAATTCGTTACATGGAAAGAGAAGAACCACCGATTCGGGTTGTGGCTCCAGGGCGAGTTTATCGGCGAGATAATGTAGACGCGACTCACTCAGCAGTTTTCCATCAAATAGAACTTTTAGCCATTGATGAGGGATTAACGTTTACAGACCTCAAAGGCACAATTAAAGTATTTTTACAAACAATATTTGGCGATTTGCCAATTCGCTTCCGCGCCAGTTATTTTCCGTTTACCGAACCCTCAGCAGAGGTAGATTTGCAGTGGAATGGTCGCTGGTTAGAGGTGATGGGCTGCGGGATGGTCGATCCAAATGTACTTAAGTCTGTGGGTTACGATCCAGAAGTTTATACAGGGTTTGCTGCTGGTTTTGGTGTAGAACGCTTTGCAATGGTATTACATCAAATCGATGATATTCGTCGGTTGTATGCTAGTGATTTGCGGTTTTTGCAGCAATTTTAGGCATACGTAATAGTTATGTACTGCAAACAAGTTAAGAATAAATAATGACTTCAGTTTCCAGGTTAGATCAAGTTCTAGAAAGCATCGAAAACTTATCAGTAGATGAACAAGAAACATTAATTGATCTGATAAGTCATCGGTTGGCAGAACGGCGGCGTTCTGAAATTGCTGCTAATATCGCTCAAGCACAAGTAGAATACCAATCGGGAAAAGTTTTCCGTGGTACAGTTACTCAAATAATGGATGAGTTACGCAAGTGATAACTGTAGTTTTGGCATCATCGTTTAAACGAGCATTTAAGCGATTGGTACGACGACAGCCAGAATTATTAAGAGCGAATTGGAGAGCGGTTAGCACTACTAACCGCCGATCCATTTGATCCATTGTTGCAGACTCATAAACTTAAAGGCAAACTGTCTGGAGCTTGGGCGTGTTCAGTGGACTATGATTGTCGCATTGTCTTTAACTTCGTGCAAAATATAGAATCTGGGGAAGAGGAAATTTTGCTAATTGATATTGGCATTCATAATGAAGTTTACTGAATTGTAGGTGCTGTTTTAATATTTTCCTACTGACTAATTTTCGATTTAGGATTGAATAATTCAATGACTGCGATCGCTGGTAAACGTCTAACGCTTGAGGAATATTTGAAGTATGACGATGGCACGGATAGTCATTATGAACTGGTGGCAGGTGAGTTAGTTGCAATGCCACCTGAAAGCCCAAAAAATGTCCAGATATCTCTCTTTTTGCTGGTAAATTTCCTCAAGTTCTTCCCAGTTAATCGGTTAAGTAACAAAGTTGAAATTGTTGTTGCTGGTTCTCGTGCGACAACTCGCATTCCTGACTTAGTTGTGCTGACGGATGAACTTGCAACCGCCTTAGAAGGTGCAACGCGATCTACAATCACTTTGGATATGCCTCCTCCAGCATTAGTTGTCGAAGTTGTTTCTCCTGGCAAAGCTAATGAAGATCGGGACTATCGCTACAAACGTTCCGAGTATGCCGCAAGGGGAATTGCTGAATATTGGATTGTCGATCCACAAATAAATGTAGTTACCGTACTGATATTAGTTGACGGATTTTATGAAGAAACCAGATTTACAGGAAACAGTGCGATCGCTTCTACTATTTTCCCAGAGTTACAATTAACCGCAGAGCAAGTACTCAACACTGGAGAAAGCAATGCGGTTAAAAGGCAGACAGATGAACTGATTTGATAAGTGCGATCACCGTCGTAAATTTAAGTGTATTTACCATTCATAATTAGCTAATTTTTATATTAGAAGTATAATCATTCAATTCAATATACACCTTATGAACGCCATTGAAATAATAAATTTTAATTTACAAAAATATAAATGGCATCCTATTGAGCAATATTATTCAGTCATAGTAGATGCAATGCAAAAGTATCAGGCAAATCCTCCTGATATCATGATTAATAATATGAAGGATACAAACTATGTATCAGCGTATGAAGATTTAACAAAATATAAACAATATTTTTTTGAAAAAGATAGAGCAATCAGTTTAGATGATTTATGTAGGAAGTTTAGAAGTTGTCCTAATGGTGTAACTTCTGAAAACTTTAAACAAGCATTAAAAGAATATAAAATTGAATTTGAAAAAAATCCTAAAATTATAGATCCATTTGATATTTAGCAATTTTATAATCTGGCAAAACCGTGTCCTTCATTGCTGTAAAGTATATATTGCACTAGCAAACAAACCCATTAGCGATCAAAACTATTGGTAAACTAGAGGCAAGCCAGTTCTGCTGAGTGATTTATTCTATGTTTGCTGAAACCTCCTCGCGCTACGTTACCCGTAACCCTGAAATTTTGAGTGGAGAGCCAATTATTATAGGTACTCGGACATCTGTTCGTGCCATTGTCAGTTTATGGCGATTGGGGATTATGCCAGAAGAAATCCCGAACCATTTACCACATTTAACCCTGGCACAAGTATTTGATGCCTTGAGTTTTTATCTCGATCATCAAGCCGAGATTAATGAATACATTGAGCGAAATCAAGTACCTGATGAATTAATACATCCATCTGTAATTAAAAATATTAAGGTGGTCGGTGAATGACACTAACCACCATCTTGAGACTTTATTTAACTATTCCTGAATGCCAGGGATATCTGCCAAAGGTTCAAATCTACCACTTAAGTATTTGGCGAGAAACTCTTCTGCGATCGTAAGCAAGGGCAGTTAGCGGCAATTGTCACAATGTCCGCAACGCAGGTTAGCTGCTTCTTTATCAAAACCAAAGGCATTTAACAAAAATTGCCAACGACACTGTTTAGTTGTTAGGTATTGCTGCATCTGTTTAGCAGCGTGTAATTGCGTCAGTGGTTGATTTCCCGCTTTTTGTCCAATGATGTAATGGAAAGGATCGAGCCAGTTTAGCTGACCGTTGCTATGGAGTAAAGCTAGCGCCGTTGCACCTTCGGGAAATTGTCGGGTTACTGCATTCACTTCTCCCTGTTTTGGTAATTTTTTCACAAGTTGCTGCGCTATTTGTTGTTGCGATCGCATTTGTTGTTGAAAAAATTCTTGTCTTTGCTTGTCTTCTGGATCTAACCACCCTGTAGGTTCACTTACCAATGTCAACGCTTCAGCCGGTTTCCCATCCCTTCCAGCCCGGCCAATTTCTTGCACATATTCAGATAACAAATGTGGCGCGTGAAAGTGGGCTACCCAGCGAACATCTGGTTTATTTATCCCCATCCCAAACGCACAGGTACACACAACAAAGGGGATTTTACCACCTAACCAGCTTGCTTCTACTGCACGGCGTTCGCTTGCACCCAATCCAGCATGATAACTTGCTGTAGCATAACCCATCTCTGCTAACCATTGGGCTAAATCTTCACTATCGCGCCGAGTGCGAACATAAACTAATCCCGATTGTTGCGGTCTATTTTGAATAAACTTTAATAATTGTTGTTTTCTCCCCCGTGGTGTCCAAGCAATCCGAACGCTGGGATGCAAATTAGAACGGTAAGGATTCAAGCGAAAAATCTCTGGTTGCTGTAATTGTAAAACTGTTTGAATTATCTTTTGGGCTGAGGGGTCAGCAGTAGCAGTAAAAGCAGCAATGCTGATTTTTGTTCCTGGTGGTTTTGATTTTAGCAATGCCGGACGCACCGCCCCTAATCTGCGATAAGCTGGACGAAAAGTATCACCCCACTGCACTAAACAATGAGCTTCATCCAAAATCAAACCATTAAGTTGCAATTGCGGGTGACATAATCTTTCCCACACTGGCACACTTAGTAAAGTTTCTGGTGACAAATACAGTAATCTTAGCTGTTGGCGTTCCAAAGCTTGCAGAGTTGTACGGCGTTGAAATGAAGATAATTCACTATGCAAAAGTGCAGCTTTTTGGTGGCTTTGTAGTAATTCCTGAACTTGGTTTTCCATTAGCGCTACCAAGGGCGAAACTACCAAGGTTAATCCTGTTTGTAGCAATGCGGGAAGTTGAAAACAAATCGACTTACCGCCACCTGTGGGCATAATAATCAGTGCATCTTTTTGTGCTAATAAACTGCTGACAATTTCTCCCTGTGGTGGGCGGAAATCTTCATAACCCCAGATTTTTTGAAAAGCAGCGCGGACTTCTTGCCAAGATTTTTTTGGAGGCTGGTTCATAATCAATGGTAGATGCACCCATATCCTTGAATGTTGAATATAGCCTCTGTTATCCAGTTAATGGTTCAGTAATTTCATCAGCTTAGGTTGCAACGCACTGACTGCAAGAATGAATTAGAATTAATTATTACGCATCAACATATTAAATAAAAAATTCAGACAGATGAATGAAGAATTAAAACATAAATTTTACATCAGCACTGATAAATCTAAATTGAATATTCAAATTATTCATGATTTTTTACAAACTTCTTATTGGGCTGAAAACATACCGTTAGCCACGGTGGAAAAGTCAATAAATAATTCTTTATGCTTTGGACTTTATGAAGGTAATCAACAAGTTGGTTTTGCAAGAGTTATCACTGATTATGCAACTTCTGCGTTATTAAAAGATGTTTTTATTCTGGAACCTTATCGAGGACAGGGTTTAGGAAAATGGTTTGTAGAATATATTTTAGAATATCCAGAATTGCAAGATGTTCAAAGGTGGATGTTAGGTACAAAAGATGCTCATGGACTTTATCGCCGTTATGGTTTTAAAAATTTGACAGAACCAGAAAAAATCATGATGCGTTTAAATTTTAATGCTGATCAAGCATAAGAAAGAGGGTATTTTAAAAGTATTAGGTGACTACAAGTCGCTACTACACAAACATAGACGCTTTGCGGCTTCTCGCAGGGTAGTCCACCTGCATAGATTAACACAAAATCAAGGGTTTGCTAACCTGCGGAGGTAGTTTTTGTCTCGTGTAGGCGCGGCTTCTAGTCACCAGTGTTACTGATTTTGGGAATGGAAAGGACAACCACCTGCCGTTAATTTCTGAAGAAAGACATTATTATCAAAATAATGCTCTAGAGACTCAATCTTCAAATCATCAGTGACGCGAGCAATACTAACTCCGACGATTTCTATTGTTTCACCTGTGGGTGCATAGTCCTTGTAGGAACCATTAAATGTTCCCCAATGTCGCCACTTAAAGGTAACATTAGGCGGCCCCGAAAGGACTTCTGTTAATTCCCAAAGGAAGCCATTAGGAAAGGCTGTATGAAAAACTTGAAATGAAGATTCAAAGGTTTCTGTTTCAGAGTTATATTGCTCAGTTTTACCCAAAAACAGGTTATAAGTCCCTTCATCTGCAACATCCTGAGCAGTGAATTGTTGTCCGCCATTGGTACTCATCTTAAACTTATCAGCAACAATCGAAAGCCACTGTTGAGGATTAGATTTATTAGAAGCTTCCATCTCAAAAGTGCGAACTAAGTTTTGAGCGATCGCTTCTAATGAACCTTCAGGATGCTGAAATTTGCTCTCCTGATGAAGAAATTCATTGGTGTAAGAATAATCCGGGCGTTTTCCTTCTCGCCACTGTACTTCTTCATCATGAGCAATCACTATATCTCTATCTTGTACCCAGAGTGGCAATTCTGTTGTTTTCTCGCTACTCATACAAGCTGACTCGCTATAAACATCGTTTCTCAGAATAAAGTTTTTTGGATATTAAATAAATCAGAACATATAAAAAGTAAAAAATATTCATAATCAACTTAATTGGCTTGACTTTTTGCACAAATACAATTGAAAAAATCAAGTTTCAAAGCCAACCACGGGCTGATACCGTTTCTTTGTGAAGCTGCGCCAAACTCTCTCAAACTCTTATCTTGGCGTTCTTGGCGTTCTTGGCGGTTCGTTAAAAAATTAAATGCATTTTCATACAGAATTGGTATGACTGGCGATAAATTCAGAACTATCTGGGAAGACGTGCTGAGTGACGGTTTTAGTACACAGGCGATCGCTGCCCTCTGCCTCTTATCAAGCGCACATAATATAACTCCTCCCCAATGTTGGAAAGGAGTTTTTTAGCATCAGTTAAAAACAAGATGCGGTGCTTTTATTATGGGTAGTTTGACAGACTAAAATTTTAGACTTTCTGTGCAGATACTTCCTCTGGCTTTTCTTGAGTTTGCAAAGATGCATACAACCTATTCAACGCATTTACATAAGCTTGCGCTGAGGCCACGATGATATCTGTGTTTGCTGCATGACCAGAAAAGACTTTAGATTCATAACGTAAACGAATCGTTACTTCTCCAATGGCATCAATACCTGCTGTTACTGACTGCACAGAAAACTCAATCAACTGGTTGGGCACATTCACCACACGGTTGATGGCTTTGTAAACTGCATCCACTGGCCCAGTACCGATCGCAGCATCGGTTAATTCTTCACCATCGGGGGTACGCAGAGTAACTGTAGCAGTGGGACGGGCGTTGCTACCACAGGAAACTTGCACCAACTCTACCCGGAACAAATCGGGTGCTTGTTGAATTTCATCGTTAACGATCGCTTCCAAATCCCAATCGGAAATTTCTTTCTTTTTATCTGCTACTTCTTTGAATCTGACGAAGGCTTTATTTAATTCAGTATCTGACAGTTCAAAGCCCAATTCTTTCAACCGAGTGCGGAAAGCAT
The DNA here is from genome assembly GCF_034531035.1 of Nostoc sp. DedQUE02. Taxonomy (NCBI): domain Bacteria; kingdom Bacillati; phylum Cyanobacteriota; class Cyanophyceae; order Nostocales; family Nostocaceae; genus Nostoc; species Nostoc sp. DedQUE02. The sequence goes on from NZ_JAVRBY020000005.1 coordinate 96,455, forward strand.
TTCTACCTGAATGTTTACCCAAAACTATTTGATTGTCTGTCAAGCCAATCAATTGAGCATCCATAATTTCGTAGGTGAGTTTGTTTTTTAACACACCATCTTGGTGAATTCCAGACTCATGGGCAAAGGCATTCGCCCCAACGATCGCTTTATTTGGTTGTACTAACATTCCCGTCAAATTAGAAACTAAGCGTGAGGTTTTGTAAATTTGTCGGGTGTCGATGTTTGTCAGAGATTCTTGAGAATCTGCTGGTCTGCCGAGATAGGGGTTAAAATATTGCCGCCGCACGTGCAACGCCATTACCAATTCTTCTAATGACGCATTTCCGGCTCGTTCGCCAATACCATTGATTGTACATTCTAGCTGCCGTGCGCCATTTTTGACGGCTTCTAAGAAGTTAGCAACTGCCAAGCCTAAATCATTGTGACCGTGAACGGAAATAACCGCTTGGTCGATGTTGGGCACATTTTCAATAATGCCCTTAATGATGGCTCCAAATTCGCTAGGGGTTGTGTAACCCACAGTATCGGGAATATTAACTGTTGTTGCACCAGCTGCGATCGCACCTTCTAATACTTGGTACAGAAATTCTGGATCGGTACGAGCCGCATCCATCGGCGAAAATTCTACATCTGTCATGAAGGACTTGGCATAAGCTACCATTTCTTGTGCGATCGCTAGCACTTCTGCTCGTGACTTCCGCAACTGATACTCTAAATGAATATCAGAAGTGGAAATAAATGTGTGAATTCTGGCGTTAACTGCTGGTTTTAATGCTTCGGCAGCCGCTTCAATGTCTGCTTTAATTGCTCTTGCCAAACTACAAACTACCGGGCCATTTTCTGTCCCAACAATTTGAGCAATTTTCTTGACTGCTTCAAAATCTCCGGGACTAGCAAAGGCAAACCCTGCCTCAATTACATCTACACCCAGACGCGCTAATTGCTTGGCAATAACTAGCTTCTCGTCTATATTCAAAGTCGCTCCCGGACACTGCTCTCCATCTCGCAATGTCGTATCAAAAATGATGATTCGATCTGTTTTGTTTGTCATTTGCCTTTTGTTGTTTAGTATTTACTTGTGGCTTAATATATCTTCAACCTTAGTTTTTCTTTTACTCTTACTTTTGTAAATAATTGCTAAGGATATTAACCTTCGGTTTTTTCTATTTGATCTCTGATATCATTTAAATCTATATATCTATCAGTAGCATTCCGTAGCTCTCTGGCAATCATTCCTTCAGTTGATACTACCGTAATATGTGTATTTTTTGAGCGTAATAGTTCGATTGCTCTTTCAAAATCTCCATCGCCACTGAATAATACTACTCTGTCATACTGGTCTACTGTATTAAACATATCTACAACAATTTCAATATCTAAATTCGCTTTTTGCGAGTAACGACCGGACGTATCATCATAATATTCTTTCAGAATTTTAGTTCGTACTGTATATCCTAGACTAATTAGAGCATCTCTGAAACCTCGTTGATCTTGTGGGTCTTTTAAGCCAGTGTACCAGAATGCATTAATTAATGTTGTTTCTGATTGCTCATGTTTGAAATATTCTAAGACGCGCCTTGGGTCAAAAAACCAGCCATTTTTTTGTTGAGCATAGAACATATTGTTTCCATCTACAAAAATAGACAGACGATTCATTGGAGAACCCATACAAATTTACACCTAATAATATAAATGAATTTAGATGGAACAATAGATTATAGCAATTTTCAAATGCCTTGTTTGCTAATATCTATAAAGTAGTTCTTTTTCTATAGCTTTTATCCTACCTCTTTCAAGGCATAAAAACGCCTGAAGATTGGAGTTGATATCCAGGGTGCTAACCTTATTCACCTCCAGCACTACAAGAGCCACCCTGCGATCAAAATCTACCAATAAAATTGACCTAGTAACAGCTTTCATCACTCCATAACATTAAAGTTTACTCCTAAAGAGGTATAACATAAGCTTGATGTAAGATATAATTTAATGCTTATATGTAGGTAAAGCTATCAGTATCAGGAAACGCTTTGTCGAGATTATCAACATTGCCCAAGAAACACAACACAGACTTGGGACAGCTTTAGGTAGAGCATCCAGTTAGGATCGTACTTGTTGGTTAGGTTAGGATAAAATCTTGCCACAATCAAATTTACAGGCAGATTATCTCCGGCTCTGATCTGTGAGACAATCACTAGTTGTAACTTACTGAATACAAAAAGAAGAAATGAGGCAATGCTAGAGTAGGAATCTCTTGGACGCTAGTACCAATAAAAGTTTGTTGATTGATAAAAGATACTTTACAAATGTATAAGATTGTCATTTAAGTATTATTTCAATGTGCTTACACTAAAACGTGGTCTGAATAAATAAAAGTGTTGGACTTAAATCAATCAGTAACACGATATGGCAGAAGAAACTACATCTACCTTAACTAAAAACTATGTCTCTGCTGCCAATAAACTGTCAAGTAAACCGACAAAAGTAACTTCGACAGCATCAGTTCGCCAATCCAGGTGGATGGTTCGCTTAGGTCATCTCTTTGCTGGCACTTGGGCAATCGGAGCAGCATTGCTGAGTGCTTCTGGGTGGGAATCGGTTCAATTGATGGAAAATCAAGTGCTTTCTGGCTTTTTTCAACTGCGTGGCCCGATTGTGCCTCCAGAAGACATTGTAATTTTAGCAATAGACGATCAGTCAATCTCAGTTCCCGAACAGTACTATAAAACAGATCCGAAACAGTATGCCTACCTAGAAACACTGAAATCTTATCCTTATCAACGTGCTGCATACTCGCAGGTAATCACAAAATTGATCCAAGCAGGCGCTCGCTCTGTGGCATTAGATGTCGTTTTTGACACTAAAAGCAGTTACGGGATTACAGACGATCGCCAACTGCAAACAGCATTGCAAAAATATGGCAGCAAAGTTACCTTAGCAGCCATCTACGAAAATTCCCAGACGCACCAGGGGTCTTTTATACAACTGACAGACCCACAGCAGATGTTTCGCACAGGGCCAGTGTCCATTGGCTCAGTTAATTTTCCCTTAGAAGTAGATGGAAAAGTTCATCGATTAGCAAGTGAGTTTCCCAAGTTATTAGGTGAAGATAATTTATTTACCAAAAAGCGACTATCCTTTGATGAAGAGGCTCTGAGAGCCGCACAAGTAAATTATCCCCGACCAAAGGGCGATCGCATTTATTTTTGGGGGTCTGCGGGTACATTTGAGCAAATACCCTTTTGGCACGTACTCGATCCAGAAAATTGGAACACCTATTTGCAGCAAGGAAAGTTCTTCAAAGACAAGATCGTGGTAATTGGTGCAACAGATAAGTTAAACAACAATTATTATCCAGTCGCTGCTAGCAAAAGTACTGAACTTATGTCCGGCGTGGAAATTCACGCCAATGCGATCGCAACTTTGATGTCAGGGAAAGCGATCGCTCCAGGAATTCGCAGTCTACCATTGCAGGGTTTGTTTGTGCTAATGCTAGTTGGCACTACAACCTTAATGATTAGCACACGCTTGCGTAGTATCAATAGATTTTTGTATAGCCTGGCTCTGTCTGCCACTTGGGGAGGAATTAGCTATGGGTTATTTATCTATGGTCAGTTAATTTTTCCCACTACTGTACCAATGATTGCGATCGCGATGACCGGACTTTGCTACCTGGGAACCTCAGTACTGAGAGAAAGCATTAGAAAACGCCAACTAGTAGACATTTTTCAGAAGTATCAAACTTCTGCCGTTGTCCAAGAAATTATCAGCCAACAAGATGACTTGCAATACCTAATCCAGCAACGAGATTTAGCCTTATCAGGGAAAGTCTTGGCAAGACGCTACAAAATTGTCAAAGTTCTCGGTTCCGGTGGATTTAGTGAAACCTACATTGCTGAAGATACTCAACGTCCTGGTAATCCGCAATGTGTTGTCAAACAACTAAAAGCAGCCAACACCAAACCAGAAGGATTGGAACTTGCTAGACGTTTATTTAACTCAGAGGCGCAAACACTCGAAAAATTGGGAATGCACTCACAAATACCTCAACTTCTGGCGTATTTTGAAGAAGATGAAGAATTTTATTTAGTGCAAGAACAGATCGTTGGTCATACTTTAAATCAGGAACTCCCAGCAGGTAGAACAATTGCAGAAATTGCAGCGATCAAGATTGTCAGGGACTTATTGCAAACATTAACATTTGTCCATAAAAACAATGTGATTCACCGAGATATTAAGCCCAGCAATATCATCCGCCGACACTCAGATGGAAAACTGGTATTGATTGACTTTGGTGCCGTCAAGGAAGTTAGCATCAAACAGCTTGATCGCCAAGAGCAAACCCCCTTTACCATTGGTATTGGTACTCAGGGTTATGCACCAAGCGAACAATGTTTTGGCCGTCCGCATTACAGTAGTGATATCTATGCAGTGGGTATGGTTGGGATTAAAGCCTTGACTGGTGCAGCACCCCGTGAGTTCGATAGAGATGCTGATGGGGAGCTAAAATGGAGCGATCGCTGCCAGGTGAGTAACTCCCTAGCCAAGATTCTCAGTAAAATGGTGCTGGATGACTTCAAACAGCGATATCAGTCTGCATCAGAGGCTCTTAAGGATCTTGAAGCTCTTGAAGCTTTTGACGATTTGGTAAATCCCCAAAGCAGATACTATAGTCCACAAGATGACTTATTAATGAATACTTTAGATGAATTAAGCGCTCCCACAAAATCTTGCTCAAAATCATCCTCAGAAACTCCAGAAAAGGAGTAGCGATCGCCCAATCATGACTAAGTTATATTGCATCTTGTTATATTTACAAAACTTAGAAGTGCGATCGCTGGTGGCGAGGTGTTGGTTTGCAGATAATTATGGGCAATCAAGTAAAGTTTGCATCTCCTCTGCATCCCTAGTCATTCCCAATTGCTCAAAACCATTAATAGCCTGAGTTGATAATTGAGAGGCTTTTTGGACACTTCCCCATCTTCTCTCCCAGCGCGCAAGAGAACGTTGATAACGAGCTAGACGGCGTTTATTATTGCTGCTTTCGGCGACAGTTAAACCTTTAATTAATAGCTTTTGAGCTTCATCGCGATCGCCTTGTTCGATGGCAATATCAGCAAGCCAATTTTGAGCAGAATTAATCACTCGATGCCAATTAATTTTTTCTGCACTTTTCATCACATCTTGAAATAGCTTCTTGGTTAAAAAATATTCACCTTCTGAATAAAAGATTTCAGCCCGATGGTAAAGCACGGGAATAAAATAACGGATGTGCTGTCGCTCCTCTAAATTCGCCTCAATCACCAATTTTTCTTCTACCATTAGCCAGTGGCGTGCATCTGGATAATTATTCTGTCTGATTCGCAGTCTAGCCATATTTTCGGCTAAGTCAGCTTGAACGCATGAATCTGCATGGTCGCGTAAAACCCATGCTCGCTGCAATATTTCGTCTGCTTGTGTGAGACTTTGGGGCGAACACTCCCGAATTAGCAGCCAGGTTTTGCGGATCATGAATTTCACCAAAGATGACCATTCACCACGTCGTTCTGATTGTTCTATCAGCCATTGCAACCAATCGAGGCGATCGTCCCAATAAGCATAGAGATTGGCGTAGTGGTTCAAGAGCAACCATAAATCCCTAACTTCTACATAATGGTCTTGGTTTTTACACCAATAGAGTACTTCGCGGAGATTTCCTTCCTCTTCCTTTAACCTGTTGTAATGTATCCAGTCCTCCCAATCTTCTCCGCCGTATCTGTAAGCAAAATTTAGATACCATTTCACCCACCGTTTCCGTGCTTCTTTCTCAAAATCTGGGTAAGCAGCTAATTGTGCTAAAGCATACTCACGAGTCAGAGAGAGCATTTCGTATCGCTTAGTTTCTTGGTTCAGATTCACTAACGAGAGTTGCTGCAAACGTACCAAGCCCTTACTGACGGAATCAGGAGCAGATGTCAGTCCAGCAACTTCAGCCACAGCAGCTTGGATAGGAGAGTCAGGAAAAATCGCCAATGACATTAGTAACTTGTGGGGTGGCTGTCCCTTCGTATCTTGCACTGATTTCTCAAAGCAAAAACGAGCCACATCGCCTGTAGCAGAGGCTAACTGCTCCAATACGAAGTTCAAAGAGTAGCCACTAGAGACTTGACCGAGTGCGTAGACAATAGCGAGGGGGATTCCTCCAGTGCGATCGTAGAGCAAGCTAGAGTCTTCATCTTGGATAGTTATACCTTTCTCTTCTGCTTGTTGCTGAATCAACTGCAAACCATCATTCAGGGGCAAGTTTCGCAGACTGATTGGCAGCAGGGCAATTCGTTCGCGGGTAGTAATTACTACTTTGACGCAAATGGGCAAATTGTATAGGAATTCTATAACCTCATCCCTATCCCTGTCCTCTATAGTCTCCATATTATCCACAATCAGAAGCGTTCGCTGTTTAGAAAGACATTGGCGTACACGGTCAAATTGGTCATTGGGAGGAGATTGAATAATAGTAGAGTCGCTTAAAGCATTGGCAATCACCCGAAAAATCTCGCGCAGGTTATGCTGTCCTTGCTGCCGTTGCAAAATCATATCGGGAATCAGTTCTTGTTGTTTGGCTGAAGTGAAAATAATTGCATCAAATTTAGGTGCATCAGAACTGTTTTCGTTACTAGCCTTTAAGCACAGGTAAGCAGCTGCTAACACCAGCGCGGTTTTCCCTACGCCACCAATGCCATGTACTGTAATCATGTGAGCGCCATGCATCGGCAAAAGCCTTTCCAGTAGCTTTTTCATATCTGCTTCGCGCCCAATAAATTCTGTGTAGGTTGGTGATGGCAGATTGTGGGGAATAGAAGTGCTTTCGGTACTAGATGCAGCAACACCTCTGCGATATCCATGTCTCTCTAGAATGTAAATCAGGTTGCTTGACCTAACGCTGTTGTCTGGTTCTCCTGTCAAAGTTTCAATATCTCGATAGATATTGCTCAATTGCACTCTTACACCAGCGTTATCTCTGTATAAGTCCTGACTTATCCTTGTCAAGCTATACCCACATAGCAACCCAAGTAACAGGTCTTTCTTAGAATTTTGCCTATATCGCTCTTGAATTTTAGACTCCAAATCAGTCAGTAAACGATCTATATCCCAATCCTGTAAAACCTTTTGATACCAGACTTTAGACAGATTCCCACCCTCTGACTGATCTGACATAAATATCACCCTATTAGTTCTGTTGTTAAATGTTGGTTAGCAACATTTTAACTAACAAAACTTTGAGTATGTTGTATTAGTAATTTTTAACTAACAAATTTTTAACATTGCTAATTACGCTATTTAAGGTCAATTTAGTAGGCTAATTACTAAGTTCATAATTGTTGGTAACAGGCTGCATCCAAATGGAACATCTATCCTGACAACCAAGCAAAAACTCTGGCTGAATTATTGTTTTCACTTCTGACAACAAAGGAGTACTGAATGAATAAACTAATTCAAACTGTAAGTGTCTTGGTTGGTCTCAAACAAGCTCGACTTTATTTTCCCGAAGAAAAACAAGTTTGTGTCTTTAATAAACTTCCGACACTTTACCGTGAGTTTACACCAAAGTCTGTACAAGAATCAATCAACGAATTGCAAGAGCGATTAAAAATTCAAGGTTTACTCGCAGAGGTTACTGGAAAATTTGACTTAGAGACAGACGAGGCAGTAAAAGAATTTCAAAAAAGAAATAATCTTTTAGCAGATGGAGTGGTTGGCCCGTTGACATGGGCTTGCCTTTTGTACCCAAAACTTTCTCGTAATCAAAAAATTAAATCTCCAGAATTAAGGAAGGCGGTTAAGGAACTGCAAACTATCCTTTATGATGAAGGATTTTTGAAAAAAGAACCTACTAGCTTTTTTGACAGTGCAACAGAAAGAGCGGTGAAACGCTTTCAAAGAATTTATGGATTGAAGAATGATGGCATTGTTGGGGCAGCAACTTGGGCAGTACTGCTGGGAATGCGACAAAAAATTGATAAAAGCTTTCCGAGGTTAATTTATTTTTTGTCGCCGCAATCATGGTTTTTATGGGAGCAATTTTTGATGATTTGTTGCATCCTATTAGGTATTTATTATAGTCCTATACCAGGTCAGGCTCCTAAATTCACTACTGCCTTAGCAACTGCGTATGGACTTACTTGTGTAGTGCCATTTCTGTTAGAAAATTTACCGCTTAAGCCTTCACTCAAGCCTAGCTTATCTATCTTGCAATATGCTCCTTATGTATTAACTGGTATCTTTTGGAAACCAATTATCAATTTCTTGGGGCAATTGTTTAATTAATCATTCGGTAGTTGAACAATTGATGAGCAATCAAATTTTTGCATTGTGCCTTTAAAAAGTGCGATCGCTTCCGTCCGAGCGTAGGCGATCGCACTTCTGGGCAGCAACAGCACTAAAGAAAAAATTCAGCCGATTAAGCCATTGATGCCAGACATGAATTAGCCTTGCACGGTCAAATTCAAAAATCTCTGCTTCTTCACCTGGCAAGGCTATGACAATAAGAGCATGGTTAATTTTGCAGTTAAAGAGGCGATCGCTATAATACCGATTTATCGCACCACCATAAGCAGCTAGTTGTAAAGGCTTGTCATAAAGCTTATCAATCCTCAGTTTTGGTTCCTCGGCTGTAGTCCATTCAATTAAATGCGGAACACCTTGATAACGAGCAACTAAATCAACTTTCCCAGCGTAAAGTTCTTTATAGTTAGGCACGGCTTCTTCAACAAGTTGAACATCGCTAAGTTGGTTTAGCACAGATTGAACGCTATCCCAGTAAGGCTGAATCAGGCTGTTGTCAGGTTTGGGCGAGTAACCTTGCAGGTATTCCTTAATTAACTGGTGTAAGGCATTTCCTCGACAACGGCTGTTAGCAGCGATTCGATTTGCCTCTGCATCGCCAACTTTATTACGCCAATAGGAAAGGGCGGCTAGAGACTTTGGTGGCTGTGTCGCTTTTAAAACTGTGGTGACAGCAGGAAGAAGAACGCCACTATTGCCTTGATAGTAGCATCGTCCGTTGATGTAGGTAGATTTCATAAGTGTTGTGAATGACTACATCAACTAGCTTCGAGGGCTGCTGTCTGAGATTGTGTCTGAGTCAAAAGTCCAGAGTGTCTGACTTTGTGTATGAGTACGTATGACTTTTAATTAAGTCAGTTAAAATTATTCAAAATTGCATATTTAAAATATGACTGGGCGATCGCTTAAAGCATCTCTAAAAGGAATAGAACAAGCAAACAAAGCTTTAACTCGTAATGCTTTGGGTAAAAAGGCTTTAGCCTTAGAGTTAGGAATAGCTCGATCAACAGTACATAACTTTTTTAGCGGTAAGGCAATTGACCGACTGAATTTTGAAGAAATTTGTAAAAGGCTAGGTTTAGATTGGCAAGATATAGTTACTATTCCAGTTTGCAAATCTCAAACAGAGGAACATCAAAATCCAACATCAAAAAATTATGATTTTGTGGGGCGTGAGGATGCGATCGCACACCTCAACAACCTTGTTAACGAAGGTGCAAAAGTTATTCTAATTCACGCAGAGGGCGGTATAGGTAAAACAACTTTGGCTACAAAATGGTTTGAGCTTCAGCGTTTAGAATATCTTGATCTGCGTGTAGGAAGTACACCCCAAAACCTGAATTCAGTAGAAGATTGGGTAAGAATCAAGCTTATAAATTACTTTAAAGTAAATCCAGAGCAAAATTTTATTACTATGCTGGAGCAATTGAAAATCCAGCTAAAAACTAAAAAAATTGGTATCTTAATTGATAATTTTGAACCTGCTTTAATAAATGGCGAGTTCATAGAACCATATTATAGCTATTATGTAGAACTATTAACCGTACTAGCTGATAAGAGTGTACAGTCGATAACGCTTATCACAAGCCGTGAGCAAATTTATGAGCATACAGTAAAACGTCTTCAAACTTTTACGAATTATAAGTTGGAGGGATTGAAGCAGGAGTCATGGCAACAGTATTTTGAAACTTGCAAAATTAGTATAGATGATGCTGCTCTTAGTGAAATGCACCAAGCTTATGGTGGAAATGCTGAGGCTATGTTTATCCTTAGTCCTGAGATTCTCAAAGAAGCTCAAGGAAATTTAAAAGTTTATTGGCAGGATAACCGTGAAGATATATTAAGACATAAGACTATAGAAAAACTTGTTCAACGTCAGTTTGATAAGCTCAAAAATGATAATGTCCAGGCTTATAAACTTCTCTGTCGTTTTGGATTTTACTCTAATCAAGGAATCAACGTACCAAAAATATGGCTATTTTGTTTGCTTTGGGATGTACCAAAAAATCGGCGACAACGGGTAATTGATGATTTATGCGATTATTCTTTAATAAAAATTCGTGAAAAGGAATATTATCTTCATACATTTATTCGTGCAGCATCTTTAGAAAATTTCAGTTTATTTGTTAATGAATTAAATAACGATCAGCTACCTTTAATTAAACAACAAGTTGATGCAATTTTAGAAGCAGAATCTGAGTTGCAATTATTGCTTGTCTGGGTACAACAAAAATCATCTTCTGTCAAATCTACTTTTAATCAAGCAAGTATTAGAGCCTTTTACTTGTATTTAGCACTTAGTATTAATCATGCCATTTCTCATCTATGCCCTAATCCTATTGTAGCCTTATTTGAAGAAGATTTTAATCCTGAAATAGCTTTTGTTCTAGGTCTAGAATTAACAGAAGAATCTGACAAATTTAATGATATCTATTTTGACCTTGAATTAGCCTATGCTTTTGGTGATTCTCCTAAAAAAACTTATCTTAAGCATTATGCTCTAGAACCTGAATTAGTAAAATTACTTCAAGCCTTGGAGGATAAGATTCTGGACTACAGTACTTCCATGTCTTTCTTGTATGGTGGAAGATATGAAAATTCTTGGCAGGATCATTGGTCAAATGAAGTAAATGATTTAGCTGAAGAATTAAGGTTAATGTTAATTAAATATCGCAATATTGGGCATGAGTGGAAGTTTACAGAAAGGGAACGGTACTTAGTTCAACAGTATTACAATGCTAATAAATTACTTGTGGATTGCCTCAAGAAAGCTTCGGAAACAGTCCGATCGCACATCGAAGACACCCTACTCTTACCCATCGCTGAAATAGAAAAACGACCATTCAAAAATTAAATCAAATAAAGGCGGGTGCGGGGATTGAACCCGCTAATCCCCACAATGGTGGAGACGTAACCGATAACCCTAAATTCTTCGGCCCCGAAAGGCAAGTTGCGAACAAGGATAACCCGCCATGAAGTATGAAGGATAAAGTGTTTCATCCTTTACCCTTCAGCAATCTCTACAATTCACCCGTAGCTAGCATCTGGATGATCCGAGGCGTACCTGGGTCGAACCCTGCCAAATCCCAAGACAGCGAATCTTCAGGATCTACCAAAGTAATTTGGTAAGGTGTCAAGGTGACATACACCGCCTTGACGTTAGGATTTACCTTTTTGCGGTACTCCTTCAGCGCTTGACTTGGATGCTTATACCCAGCCCAACTTTCCGAGTCAGTCCAAAAGCAGACTACATCTGCTTTAAACTTATTCTTAATCATCCAGTCATAAGCTACAGATGCATCCGTTCCACCAAAGTTTTGATTGCTAGCTTTGCGAACCGCAGAACTAAAACTATCTTTGGCAGTGATACCTAATTCCCGGAATTCCGTAGCAAAACCACGAATCATGTAGTTTTTCTCTGCTTTTGCTGTCACCAGTGCCATTGTGGTGGCAATTTCACAGCAAGTCAGTCCCATATCTGCAACCATACTACCCATAGAACCAGAAACGTCTACGGCGTGCATGAATACTTTACCTGTGGGTTGCACAACATCAAAAGACAGTTCAACTGCCTTTTCTAAAATGTCCACAATCCGAGGAACTGGGTTCCAAGTTTTCTTACTGCGTCCTAATGTTCCACCAGATTGATATGTTTTGAGTGCTTTCAAAACATCAATCGGATGGATGCGACCCTTACGCAGATGTTCTCTGCGATTAAGAACTGCTTCCACTTGCAGCAAATTGGCGCTTTCATCGGTTCGCAACACACCCAGTTCAGTTAAAGAACCCAAGTTACGCAACATTGCACCTATTGGCATTTCCTGAAATAGCAGTTGCCAAGCAAGCTTATCCATTTTGCCCACAGGTGCAGCCATTTCGTGGGTTAAGCGTCCTTGGGAAATAGCTTCATGGGTTTGGGTAGGATTCTGCTTCAGCCACTCATACCACCAAATCTGCGCTAACGCTTCTGAGGGGATATCTGCTGGCAATTCTTCCCAGCCTCTAACTACCCACTCAAATAGTTGACGGTGATTTTCTGTAGGCGGTTTGACATGGAACAACCGCAACGCATCTCGGTGGGAGAAGCCTTGACGTTGTTGATATTTCAATAATTGATAAGCTAAACCCTTGACATCTTCCCTTGAGAGCCAAGTTTTACCAGCTTCCCGCACTACTTTGCCAAATCCCCGCAGAGATTTGGTGTAGTTCAACCATTCGTAGAAGTGGCTACCAGTACGGACAACTTGCGGAAATATTTCACCAAACGCCTGTTTTGCTTCTGGTGTTTCACCCATTGATAGCAACACTAAAGCCAAGATAGGCGCACTGTTATTGATGGCGCGTCCATCGCTAGCATACAAAATTTCTTCGGCTACACGGCCAGCATTTTCGGCAACAGCTTGTTTGACAACTGTCACAAAATCTTCTGTTAATTCCTGTTTACCAGCGTAGTAAGTGCTTTTTGCTGTGCCAACCAACAAACAACGGCGCAGCATTTTCCAAATACCAGCATCAAACATCCAGCCGCCAGAACGTCCCTGAACCATTTCTGCTTCTCGTCCGGGGATAGGTTGATTTTGGGGTGTAGTTGTCTTCTTTTTAATGAAAAAATTGTAATTCATCGCTTCATCTCCCGGCCCTTGCGGGCAAAAATGAAAGGTGGCAGAGCAGGATTTGAACCTGCGACATCCGGCTTATCAGGCGATAACCCTAAATTCGTCGGCCTTTTCAGGCAAGGTGTGAACAAGGATGTTTTTCGGCGCTCTATCCAAACTGAGCTATCTGCCACATGAAAATTTTGGACTTCGGCTACGCTCAGTCGAACGATTTTGGATTTTAAATTTATCAAAATTATTTGGTGTAGCGGAGCAGGATTTGAACCTGCGACCTCTCGAACCCTAATCGATAACCCTAATTCGTCGGCCTTTGCAGGCAAGGGGTGAACAAGGATGTTTAGCGCTCTACCTCTGAGCTACCCGCCACATGAAAATTCAAAATTCAAAATTCAAAATTAAAAATTCAGGACTAGATTTGGTGTAGTGGAGCAGGAATCGAACCTGCGACCTCCCGCTTGGCAGGCGATAACCCTCAATTCGTCGGCCTTTTCAGGCAAGGGTTGAATAAGGATGTTTAGGCGCTCTAACCACTGAGCTACCCACCACATGAAAATTCAAAATTCAAAATTCAAAATTCAAAACTAGATTTGGTGTAACGAAGTAGGATTTTTACCTACACCTCCAGAAGTTTGATCGGGGGTGTTTTAGTTATATGCGATAACCCTCGATACGTCGGCCCTTCCGGGCAAGGTGGGCGCTCTGCCATTTGAGCTATTCGCTACTGGTGAAAGCTAACTTCCTCATGAAAGTTGACTTGTATTATTAATGTAGTATGTGTATTATCTGTTGTCAAGGGTCTGACAAGCTAATTTAGAATTATTGCTTTGGAAAGAAAAGCTGATATGTATTACGATCGCCATACATCTCAACCCCCTTCTTTTTTCTGGTAAACACTTTTGCGCGTAGTTTACCGCACTTCGGCAAGGCTCAGTGACCACTGTAGGCATCGCAGACCAATGTTATATGAGCAAAAAGTTAATAAGCCTATAACACTTACTGAATAAAGCTTTTGCCGAAAATTTTGCCGCAACTTTGCCAAACGATACAAAAAAGTGTCTCAATTTTTGCCAATATAATAATATTATTTCCCAAAATTCACTTGGCAAAAATCGGCATGAGTGAGAAACCCATAGAAGGTAACGGTAAGGCTTTTCTCGTTCTACTTTTGCCCATCTCGTTTTTGATTATTTTCCTAGTTGCTACCTGGAGAATTTTACTGGCAGCAATTTTGCTGGTAATTGGCTTCAAGCTTTGGCAGGAATATCAATGGCAACAGTGGACTGTACGAGTTAACCCAATTTTTCATCAGTTAGTTCGCGAAAATCAGGGCAGACTTACGCCAATGGACTTGGCAATCAGAGGCAATTTTCCTGGAACAACGGCAAAACGCTATTTGGATGGTAAAGCTTCGGAATTTGGTGCGAGTATAGTTAACTCTGATGAGGCAGGGCAGTCTTATTACTTTATAACTGCCAGCATTCTCGGCAATATTCTTGATAGTAGTGAGCCTGTTAAAGAACTTCCGGCTCAACCAGTTACTAAAACAGCGCGATCGCTATTAGCACCACCACCAACCCCGCAGGAGGAAGAACCAGAAACTGAATCACTTCCACAACAAACACATGAAGAAACTAAACTATCGCTGGAAAAACAGTTAATTTTTGGCTCTCTGATTCAATCTGAACTTGCTAAACGGCTAAATGTCTATTCCAGTACGGTTTATAAACGGCGAAACGATCCAGAATTTCCTGAGTGGAGTCGCAGCAAAGACCCTGATGGTATTGCCTGGTCATACTCGGAAAAAACTAAAGAGTTTTTCCCAGTGGAGGAAGGATAACAATTCAAAATTCAAAATTCAAAATTAGAATTTTGGAATTTTTGTTTGTAAACCTACAGCTTCGTTGATGGAATTTAATCCGTTTTGTTCTAGCTTGGAAAGTAAACCAGCTAAAATTCGGCGTACCATCAGCGGCCCTTCGTAAATCCAACCTGTATAAACCTGAATCAAGCTAGCACCAGCAGTAATTTTTTCCCAAGCATCTTCTGAAGAAAAAATTCCACCAACGCCAATAATTGGCATTTCTCCTTGAGTTTGCTGCCAAATAAAACGAATTACCTCAGTGGAGCGATCGCGCAATGGTTCACCACTAATTCCGCCTGCTTCTTCCTGGGGTGATTTGCCTGTTTGCTCAATAACCTGGGTTTTCAGTCCATCACGGCTGATGGTAGTGTTAGTGGCGATAAGTCCCGCTAGTTGGTAGGTTTTAGCAAGAGTTATGATGTCAGCGATCGCTTCCCATGATAAATCTGGCGCTATCTTGACAAAAATTGGTTTGTGTGCAGTATTTTCTTGTTGTAATAAATCTAAGATGGCACTGAGCATAGAAGCATCTTGGAGCGATCGTAACCCTGGTGTATTGGGAGAAGAGACATTAACAACAAAATAGTCTCCCAAATCCTTGAGTAAGCGAAAACTATCGAGATAATCCTGTGCGGCTGCTTCTAGGGGAGTTATCTTAGATTTACCCAAATTTATCCCTATGGGTATCGATCGGATTAACTCATGCTTTCCTTGTTCCAAACGTGCCGCCATTGCTGCTGCACCACTGTTATTAAAGCCCATTCGATTGAGAGCAGCTTTATCCAACGGCAAGCGAAACAAACGAGGAGGTGGATTTCCTGGCTGTGCGTGAAAAGTTACAGTTCCTAGTTCTGCAAAGCCGAAACCCAGGTTAGACCAAGTGTCAGCAGCTACTCCATCCTTGTCGAAGCCAGCTGCTAACCCTACAGGATTTGGAAAGTTTAGCCCAAACAAATTTTGTTCTAGACGGGAATCGTACAGACATAAGGACTGCTTTAGGCGTTGGTTTACCCAACTAGCAGGAGGGCTAATATTTTTTTGCGATAGCCAACTAAAACTACGAATCGTCTGCTGGTGTAACCACTCCGGGTCTGTTTTGATCGCATTGAACAAAAGCGGACTAATTGCAAATTTATAAATATCCATTAGCTTTTATTTTTAGAGCTATTGCAGATCATTCCACTTGGGATTGTCTAATTTTCTCGCGGACTAGCTGCTCAAATTGATCCATTGAAGCGATCTCAATTCCAGGTTCATCTTGTAGTCTGTCCATGTATACTTGGAATGCAATCTGGTCTTGTGGATGTTTTTTCACGTAGTCTCTCAATTGCTCTCTGCTCATTGCGGCAAGATTTATATCGGTCATAAAAACCTCACTTTTCCGTTTGGGTAAATTAGCACTTCTATGTCATCGCCAGCCAAGATATAAATTTGGTTGGTTCTCTCATCTAATCTGACTATATTAATTGGCTGAAGTACATTACTTAATCTGACGCAAACTAAGAAAAATTCAACGGTTTGTTTTGCTGTAGGTACTTGTGGGTACATAACCGCTTATTAAGCTGTTCAGGTTCAACATAAAAGACTTGTGGCAATATTACTCAGGGTGCTTTTCTGGGCATCTTATATATTACAAGTTATGTTAACCAATAAATCAGATGGGGCAGCCGCAAAAACCTATAGCCGCCGAACAGCAGATCCTCTCTTTGGGGCGCGTCCTCCAAAGCCTCAGAGAAGAGGATGATGTTGACGTTCTGATTGAAACTACTATTTCTTATCTCAAAGAATTTGACTACAAACTGATTTGGATTGCTCTTTACGATCGCCTGAATCACATATTATTCGGAAAAGGGGGCATCACACCCGATCGCGACATGAGCTTTTTACGCCAAAGAGTTGTTCTCAGTCCTGGGGATTTATTAGAGCAAGTAGTCATTGAACAGCATCCTTTAGGCGTAGCTGATTTGCAAACTGAAATTCGCGCCGCCGAATGGCGAAAAGTTGCCGAAAAATTCCAAATCCAAGGAACGATTATTTTACCGATTCGCTACAAAGACCGTTGTTTGGGCTTGGTATTACTGGGTTCAGAACGCTGGGGCTATCTACTGACAGGAGAAACAAAAGCACGTTTGATGATGGTTTTAGGTGAACTGGGGGCAGTGCTTTATCAAAATGAAATGCACAAGCAGCAAAAGCAAACCAGGCGAAGCGATGAGCCATTATTAGAATTGCTAGAAAATTTACGCACCCTCAGCAACCTGAATCAAAGACTTGAAGCAGCAGTGCAAGCAACTCATAAATTTGTCTCCCCCAGCCGGACAAATGTTTACTGGTTTGAGCGCGAAGGGCGGTACTTTTGGTGTCGAATGAGCAATCAGCTGGTCAAAATGGATCGCAATTCTAGCAGTCAGCAAGCAGCAGGAATGACTGTACAGGACTTGAGCGATTTTTATTATGCTTTGGCAGTTAACCAAATAGTTTCCATTGGTGATGCCCGCAGTTCTTTAAAAAGCCATTTTACGGCTAAATTGCTGCAACGTTTGAAGGTGCGATCGCTTCTGGCAGCTCCAATTTTCTGGCAAAAGAACTTAGTCGGTTTTCTGGCGGTGGAAAGCAATGAACCTCGCATCTGGACTGACACAGACAGAAATTTTGTCCAAGGTGTTGCTGGTTTAATTTCTCTGGTTACACCTACCGAAAGCATGGAAAACACTATCAAACAGATTCAAGACGATGCCCAACTGACTAGCCAAGTTGCCCAAGGTATTTATAGCGAAAATGACCTTCAGACAACTTTACATAGTTGTGCTAAAAGAGTTTTAGCTCGATTAGGTGCTACCCGCTTTTTACTGTTGCAGTATGACCCTGAACAGAAAAATTATCAATTTACTTACCAAAGTCAGCCCCATAATCGTCGACCGTTGACATTTACCCTTCATAGTCTCAAAGAATTAGATGGGCAGCTTTTGCAAAGTTCAACTCAGGCGGTGGAAATTGAAAACTTAGATGAAGATTTACGCTTTTTTAACTGGCGACCCTTGTTGTTAGAGAATGGTGTGCGATCGCTACTTATTTGTAAATGCACTCATGAGCATATACCAGCAGTACTTTTAATCATTACTCATGAAACCCATCGTTTTTGGACAACCCTAGAAAAAGAATTGCTGTGGGCTGTCAGTCAACAGATTGGTGTAATTGTTCGTCAGTGGCAATTACATAACCGCACTACCCAGCAGCAAAAAACTACCCAGGCATTTGAGCAATGCCTACGCATCCTGACACAATCTCAGAACAGCATCGAGGTTGAAAAAAAGCATTTAGAACGTACAGCACTCGAACAAATAGCATCAATTTTGGGTTGTCCCTTAGCGGTAATGCTATCGTGGACACCTGGTCAAAGTTGGGCAGAAATTATTCCTGGAGTGCTTGACAATAGCCAATTTGGGATTTTTTCTGATGCATCTATTTCTATTCAGGCTGAAGCCTTAATTCAGTGGGCACTTGCCACAGAGAGTTACCTAACTTTGAAGACAGATAATTTACCCTCGGAAACCCGGAAATGGTTGAGTATTCCAGAAAAAAGTCAAATTTTTGTCATGGCATTACGTACAAATGCTGATTATGAAACCACAGGTGTAGTCTTGCTAGTAGACTATCAACAGCGTCGTTGGTCAGAACAAAACCTCAGTGCAACAGCAACTTTGATTTCTCAATTAGCCTGGTGGCGTCGTCAAAAGCAAATTACCCGACTTCTAGAATCCACAACCGAGGAATTACGACAACTCAACTGGTACAAACATCGTCGTCTAGAGGAAATTCAAAGAATAACGGCGCACTCCCTGAAACAAATACACGATTTGGGCATTCCTGCAAATGAACTGACTCAGATGCGCTACCAGCTATTGCTACGGCAGTTAGACCATACAACCACCTCCATGAGTGGGATGCTAAAACTTGAACACTGGCAGCTGCATATTAGTTGGGAAACTATGTCCATAGCCAGTTTACTGAAGCGATCGCTCGAACGCATCGAAAATTTACTTAAACAACAAAAGTTGTGGATTGGAGTACATGGTTTGGGACAACCAATTGACGAGCAAGATTCGTCCAAGAACTCTTCATTAGTTAGAGGCGTTCCTCCCTCCAGCGCTCAATCTGCAATGGCGATCGCTGGTGACATTGTCAAAATTGAATTAGTTATCCATGAATTATTGGTTACTGCTTGTAACCGTTCTCAAACCGGTAGCAGAATTGATATTTGGTGTCGCCGTTTAGATGCGTCAAAACCCTTAGATATAAAATATTCTTCTTCTACAACTGGAGGGGCTGAACATCAGACATCCCTAGAATTATCGATCACATATAACGGTGCGATCGAACCACAGCTACTCACAGAACTACATGATAATACACCCAAGGATATACTTGTTCCCTCCAACCTTAATCAACCACCAGCTTTGCATCTGCTGATATGTCAAAACCTCATGCAGGAACTAGGAGGTGAGTTGAATTTCTATCAATTACCAGATAATCGGGTAGTCAGTCGCTTGCTGTTGCCGTTAGCTGTTCATGATTCTTAGTGTATTTTTCAAAATATTAGGACTCATATTTGATTTTTGAAAAATTTCAGTACAACTAAGAAGCCTTCTTTCCCATTACAAGAGTGCCTATTCCCTATTGCCTACTATTGCCTATCTACGCAAATCACTATGGCTACGCTCCCGTGAGGGATACAGAAATCAAAGCAGATTCGTATAAGTGTCTGAAAGTCAGCTTGAGTTAACAACAGACAGATAACTTAGGAATAAGTCTCTGGAGAGATTGACAACACATTTGTTCGCCGAAAGTAGCCTCCCTTTATAGCAAACTGGTTATAATTATCTTCCATCTCTTTCAGAAATCAAATTATCGTATAGACAGTATTTATATGGGACGTGTTCGTTCTAAATCTGACCTACCGACAAAAATTTGCCCGGTATGTCAACGTCCTTTCACATGGCGTAAAAAGTGGCAAGATTGTTGGGACGATGTGAAATACTGCTCAGAACGTTGTCGTCGTCGCCGTTCTGAAGCTCAAAATGAAACTAACTGCAACACAGACGCAAATAGCGCAAGAGATTAATGGAGTTACAGGTGCAACCTAAATTAATTATTCATGGCGGGGCTGGTAGTTCTCTCCACGGTAAAGGAGGATTGGAGGCGGTGCGCCGATCGCTCCATACAGTAATAGAAGAAGTCTATTCTCTGCTATTGTCAGGAGCAGCTGCCTCAGAGGCGGTGGTGCATGGTTGCCAAATGCTCGAAGATAATCCCCGCTTTAATGCTGGTACTGGTTCAGTATTGCAATCTGATGGGCAAATCCGTATGAGTGCTTCTTTGATGAATGGCGCGTTAGGGCGGTTTAGTGGTGTAATTAATATCTCGCGGGTGAAAAATCCCATTGAGTTGGCACAATTTTTACAAAACTCGCCAGACCGAGTGCTATCAGATTTCGGCTCGGCTGAGTTGGCACGGGAAATGCAACTTCCCAGCTATAACGCTTTAACTGATTTGCGGTTACAAGAGTGGATACAAGAGCGCCAGGATAATTTTAAAAGCGCAATGGCTGGCGTGGTAGCAGAACCCGAACTCGTAGAAACCAGCAATGCCGGACGCGGCACTATCGGTGTGGTAGCTTTAGATGCATCCGGTAAGCTAGCTGCTGGCACTTCTACTGGTGGTAAGGGCTTTGAGCGGATTGGCAGAGTAAGTGATTCTGCGATGCCAGCAGGTAATTATGCTACTAGTGATGCTGGTGTTAGCTGTACTGGCATTGGCGAAGATATCATCGATGAGTGTCTAGCTCCCCGGATTGTAGTACGTGTTACTGATGGGATGTCCCTGAAGGAGGCTATGCAGCGATCCTTTGGAGAAGCACACCAGAACAAACGGGATTTGGGAGCGATCGCTTTAGATTGTAGTGGAGCGATCGCTTGGGGAAAAACTAGTGAAATCTTACTCGCCGCCTATCACGACGGCGAAAAAATTGGTGATACTTTGGAATGGAATAATAGTGAATTGATTGGCTATTGTTGAATAAATTCTAGCGCCTGAGTTAAGATTTCTTCCTGGTTAACCATTGCAGCCAATTCTTGGGCTTCATAACGCCCCTCAAAAGCTTCTAGCGCCGCTCTTTTCAGTGCCACTTGATATCCTTGTTGCAGAATATCGATTAATTCTGCCTGATTCAAGTAATAATCACCAGATTTGCGGCGCTTGTTTATTTTGCTGATTTCACGCACTGTATTTTCTATCGAAACATCCAAAGAACGAGTAGAACGTTTTTCGGCCTTTTGTTTAATTAAATGGATGAGCAGAATTACACCATAACTATCAATTTTATTGATTTTGTCACCGAGGCTCATTTCTTCTAACTCATCCACCAACAGCAACGCCTCATGGATTTTGCCTTGTTCTAGAAATTGCCTAAGTTCTAGCAGTTCTTCCATACCAAATTGTGTTTGTCTTGCTTTGATGACTCAAATGGGACAAGCTAAAACTATACAAACCATTAGTACCTTTAGTTGAATCAGCTAATCTGTTGATTTAATTATCGCTTTATTGGCTTTTCTTGCGCCAAGATGGTTTCACCACCTGACGACTACGGGCAATCACCAGAGAATCATCAGGCACATCTTCTGTCACAGTAGAACCAGCTGCGATATAGACATCATTACCCAAGGTGATTGGAGCAACTAAAACGCTATTGGCTCCAGTTTTTGTGCGATCGCCTATTTTGGTACGGTGTTTCTTCACACCGTCATAGTTGGCAGTAATTGTACCTGCACCGATATTCACCTGATTACCAACAACGGTATCACCTATATATGACAGATGTGCCGCGTTTGTGCGATCGCCTAACTGGGTATTTTTCAATTCCACAAAGTTCCCCACGCGGCAACCAGCGCCCACTTCTACGTGACCGCGCAAATGAGCATAAGGGCCAATTCGGCTTCCTGCCTGCACAGTACTATTTGTTACTACTGAATATTGCACTGTGACATTTTCAGCCAACTGGCTATTTTCAATAAAACTCCCTGGGCCAATGTGACAACTTGATTGAATCACTGTATTTCCCCGCAGGTGAGTTTGGGGTTCAATAATTACATCTGGCTGTAATTCTACAGTTTCATCAATGGTGATGCTGGTGGGATCGATGAGAGTCACACCCGCCAGCATCCATTTTTCCTTGACTCGTTTTTGCAAAATCTCGTAGGCTGTTGCTAGTTGCAGGCGATCGTTGATGCCGAGAATTTCTTGGTAATCTTCCACATCCACTGCCATCACTTTTCCCACCTGAGTCACGGCATCGGTAAGATAGTATTCTTTTTGGGCATTGTTCGCCTGTAGGTGGGGCAGTACCTTTGCTAAATCTGGCCAGCGAAAGCAGTAAACTCCAGCGTTAATCCGGTTATTTTGTCTTTGGGCGGTAGTGCAATCCTTGTGTTCGACCATTTGCTGCACAATATTTTCATCGTTACAAAAGACGCGCCCGTAGCCTGTGGGGTCGGGTAGGTGTGAGGTAAGGATGGTGGCAGAATTCTGATTTTGGGCGTGAGTTTGTAACATCTGCTTGAGAGTTTCGCTGCGTATCAACGGTAAATCGCCGTTAAGTATCAGCAAATCCCCAGTGTAATCTTCCAAGTGGGGCAGTAACTGCTGGATGGCATGGCCTGTTCCCAATTGCACAGTCTGTTCGACGAACTCCAAGCTGGGAATTGAATGCATGGCGGCTTGCACTTCCTCAGACTGATATCCGACAATTACAATTCGCCGTGAGGGCGAAAGTGGTTCTACACTTTCGAGAACTCTCTCAACTAGCGATCGCCCACCCAAAGAATGTAAAACCTTGGGTAAGCGTGATTTCATCCGTGTGCCGCGTCCCGCCGCTAAAATTGCTACAACTACCATAAATTAGCTATCAGCTATCAGTAAAATTATGATGAATGCTTTTGGTACTTTAAAATATCGGCTCAAATCATACCAGCTAATCATAGAAGAGTGAAATATAAAAGGAGTCAGAATAACTACTTTTATGAAGAGTGCTGTTAACGGATAGCTAGAGTTAAGCCAGCGCTGAGTGAAAAGATCGGTTACAAAAAAAGTTGCTTTTGTCAAGTACATCAGTACTGAGTAAAGTCAAAAGCGGAGAATATAATACTAATTCGCGCTGATTACAGCAGCTAGAAATTTTTATTCCCTACTCCCTAACTAATCTTTTTCCTGGCACGAGCGAATAAACTCTGCAAACTGCTGCATTAGTTTGGGATTACGCCAACCGGAATCAGTTTCTTTTTGCATTACTGAAAGTGCTTCGGCTGAAGGAAAAGCTTTTTTATAAGGTCGTTCGCTGGTTAGAGCATCATAAATATCAATTAACTGAAATACTTGTGCCAGGTAGGGAATATCATCCCCCTTGAGCCTATCAGGGTAGCCTGAGCCATTCCAGCGTTCGTGGTGATGACGAATAATCGGAATTACACCCCGCATACTGCGTAGTGGCTGGCAGATTTTTTCTCCAATCAAAACGTGCTGCTGCATAATCTGCCAATCTTCGGGGGTGAGTTCGCCTTTTTTCAGCAGGACTGCATCGGGAATGCCCACCTTACCAATATCGTGGAGATAGCCACCCCACCTCAAATCTCGGATTTGGTAGCGTGAGAGGTTCAGATATTCACCGAAAAATTGTCCTAGATCCACCAGGCGTTCGCAATGGTTGCCTGTATTGGGATCGCGACTTTCAATGGACATGGCAATGGAAAATAGCACTTGTTCGGCATGGTCTAAATCTTCGTTCAGACGTTTCTGCCGTACCAAAGATTTTACACGCGCCGACAGTTCCACACGATCAAAGGGTTTGGTGAGAAAATCATCTGCCCCAACTTCAATTCCCCGAATGCGCGATCGCCTGTCATTTAATGCGGTAATAAAAATCACCGGGATTAGCCTAGTCTGCTCATCCTGTTTGAGTAATTGGCACACTTCAAATCCATCCATTCCTGGCATCATCACATCCAGCAAAATCAAATCTGGTTGTTTTTGAGTTACCAATCCCACAACAATGGAACCACTTTCCGCCTCAATTACTTCGTATCCTTCCATCCCCAAGAGGGCAACAGCAGTCATCCGACTGGCGGCATGATCGTCAACGACTAAAACCTTTGGCGGATCTAAATCAAAGCCATTCACTTTAGAACCTTTGGCTTGTAGTGTTCTAGAAACCAATGAACCATTACCACAATTAACATCAGTTTTTATCCAAGAAGACGCTGCTTGGCTATCTTTAAGCATAAGGTCTTCTTGAGATAAGTCTAAAGAACCCTCCGCATTTTGCAATTCTACGGCATGATTTGAACCAATACTCTTCACTATGCTAATAGGGTTTGACCCACTAGCAATTTCTTCTGTAAAGCCTGTATGGTTGGATTTCCATTGAATCACAAAGGCACTCCAAGTTTTTGCACAAGTTAACAGTGTTAGATTTCAACAACGAAAAAATTTAATATTCGACTGTATCTGAGCCAGAGTTTCCATAGGAATTATGCATGATGTCAAGCTGCCTATCTAAGTTTTTCGCAGCATGTATTTCTTCTGTTACGAACAAGTTGTATCTTGTTGTCACATTTTTTGCTTCTAATTCCAGTATGATCAATTGGTACAAGTGTTAAATCAGGTTTTTTACGGAGATTTTATAACCTAGCGGCATCAGAAAGCGTTAAATTTCTTGCTTTATTTGAGATATCGGGTTTTGAGTTTTAAGTTTTTATGGTAATCATTAGGTTTATATAATATGTTTTTACTTACTCAGTTATAGCAATACTCAAGTATCCTTCATTACTGTGTAATATTAAATACTATCATAGTATCAAACTATTTGGTTAAAATCAAGCTATTTGGTTTGTACAAACTTCTTGCCTGAGTATCTGGAAAAAAATCAGAAAATTTGGCAAAAAAATGTCTAACTTTTCTGAAATTAAGGTCTGAGAATCAGGTTTGCAGTTGCTTCACCTAATAGCTCGTCGTAGACATCGCAAGCGAACTACAAACTAGTTCCCATAAAATCCTTGCCTTGTGTTCCTAACAGCCACCTTTTTCGCCAATGGGAAGTAGGTTCCAGGGAAGAGGCTTGTTGTTCTTGTTGTCGCCGCATAATTATGACTTCGGTTGGATCGCTCAATTGAGGATCGCGATAGGGAATAGCGGCACGAGTTAGTAAATGTTCTTTTTCAGGTTGTGAGAGGGTGGTGAGTACGGACTGGCTTTTAGACTCAGTACTTCTAGAATGTGCTGCTAGAGTACCAGGCGATCGCCTTCCCACGGGAGGGGTAGAACCTATCACTAAGCCAGCAGACAAAAGTGCTGTGCGTACAGCAGCAGAACAAGAATAGGTGGCTAATAAACCATCTGCATATAAACACAATGATAGCTGTTTAATAAACTCAACAGTCCATAATTGAGGACATTGAGGTGGTGAAAAGGGGTCGAGGAAAATTGCATCTGCAAAGAAACCCAACTGATGTACTAAGCTAATCGTGGTTCTAGCATCGCCAATTAGTAGCTTTGCTTTCAGGCAAGGTGTTTGCACTTGATGCTCAAAAGCTAGCTCTTTCAAAATTTCAATATAGTTACAGTTCCAATTGTCGAACAAGTGATGAGCGATCGCGGCTTGTGGCACTGCTGGATTCAGTTCTAAACCGATGACTTCAACATAACAATTGGGATTCACTGCCCAAATTGTCTGCAAAGCAGCAGCTGTGTTATATCCTAGACCATAACAAACATCCAATAGTCGCAAGACTGGTTTTTGAGCGGCTGTAGCCAGTTGAGTAGGTTCGACAAACTTAGAAAAACTCTCCTGCTGCGCTCCATAATGGCTATGAAAGGATTCACCAAACTCTTGAGAGACAAAGGTGAAAGAACCATCCCCTGTTAACTTAGGTGTAAAATTCTCTAAGTTTGACATTTTACAAAAAACTAAATAATTACCAATATTTTTCAGGAGTCTTGTTAGCGGGGCGTTTAGCCCGTGCTGTGTGCTAAGTAGAAAATCTAACTTAAAGCAGAATTCAGAATTCTGAATTCAGGAGTAAAACACGCTTTCTACCTGGGTAACAGACGCGAGCTTGTGTACCTCACTTTCCTTAAAATCTGCTGTATTTACTCAGAACTCCCATAAAGAGGAAAAAAAGAACTGTTTTACCCAATGCCCTATGCCCAATTCCCAATTTGTTGTTTCGCCAGCTTGGCTGTTTGAACATCTAGAAGATCCGCAAGTCGTTATTGTGGATTGTCGCTTTTCTCTAGCCGATCCACAACTAGGAAAACAACAGTACCAAACAAGTCATATAGAAGGATCATATTACCTAGATTTGAATCAGGATCTTTCCAGTCCAGTTGGTAAGCATGGCGGGAGACATCCTTTACCTAACCCCAATGATATAGCTAAAAAATTGGCAGCAATTGGGGTAAATTATCAAAAAACTTTAGTTGTGGCTTATGATGATTCGCGCTTTGCTTTTGCGGCTCGTCTATGGTGGCTATTGCGCTATCTAGGACATGAGCAAGTAGCTGTACTGGATGGAGGTTTTGCTGGATGGCAAAAAGCTGGCTATTCTGTTACAAATATTATTCCTTCCCCGCGAATGGGTACGTTTGTAGCTCAAGTACAAACGGAAAAGGCGGTAGATATTATAGCAGTGAAAAGCCAGAAAGATAACCCTAATGTAGTATTAGTAGATTCAAGAGAAAGCGATCGCTATCGAGGTGAACGAGAGCCAATTGATAAAATTGCTGGGCATATTCCCGGTGCGATCAATTATCCTTGGCAAGAAGTTACAGACTCTTCCGGCTACCTACTCCCTCAAGAAGAACAACGCCGTCGCTGGGAAAAGCTAGAAACAGCTGAAGAAATCTTGGTTTATTGCGGTTCTGGCGTTACTGCTTGTGTGAATTTGCTTTCTTTAGAATTAGCTGGCATTCGCAAGGGTAAACTTTATGCTGGTAGCTGGAGTGATTGGATTTCTTATTTATAGTCATTGGTCATTGGTTTTTGACAAAAGACAAATGTCAAAACTGACCTAATTGCAAAGTGTAATTAATACTAAAGAACCAGCCATCAAAATCAATGTTTTCGACGGTTGAACTACCTAAACTTACTCCAGCCTGCATGTTCATATTAATGCTATCGGATATTTGGTAATTTAAGTACCCGAATAGCCGATAAAATTGATCTTCTCGCTCGCGCTGTGTAAAGTCTGATAAGCTCATTTGGTAGCTAACACCAACCTGGAGAGGCTTTTGCAAGTAGTAGTTTAGAGAAAACCAAAAGGTATTGATTATCCGATTACGGCTTGAAGGTTCAGCAAAATTTACACTCAATTCGTAGAGGCTATCTAGGGTTAATTTTGGAGTTAATGGGTCTCGCCGTCCGAAAGACAGTTGCAGGGAATTCTCGTTTAAAAAGCGATCGCCTGCTTTGAAGCTAGCTAGGCGATCGCTGTTGTTGGCATAAAATA
Organism: Nostoc sp. DedQUE02; assembly: GCF_034531035.1. NCBI lineage: Bacteria > Bacillati > Cyanobacteriota > Cyanophyceae > Nostocales > Nostocaceae > Nostoc > Nostoc sp. DedQUE02. The sequence goes on from NZ_JAVRBY020000005.1 coordinate 123,808, forward strand.
ACTGTTGATTACTCCAGCTGATTTCTCCAAACATTCGCTGAGATAACTGCTGGTAAATACTGAGATTAAATCTCACCTGGTTGTAATGATATTGTGACTGATTTATATAACGAATCAAATTGCCATCAATTGAGCCGTTTAAAAAAGTTTTAGATCCTAAAGGGAAATATGCAGAGGTTAGTGTCAGTCCAGAAAAAATTAAACCATCTTCTATGGGACTATGATTTGACGAAAAAATGTTACTCGTTTGGAAGTAGCCGACACGGCCATATAGAGAGCCTATGGGTTTAAACGTAGATACTATGGGTTGTTCTATCGGTGGTAGCTGCTGTTCTAGGGGCCTTAACCGCACCCGCAATCCCAATTCGCGATCGCTCTCAGACTCAGCTTGCTCTTTTGGCGATCGTAGCAGCTGTATTAACCTTTTTAGCCTTTGGGAGTAATTTATCTCAGGTGGATTTAATAGTTGCTCTTTTGAATCTGAAGGAGATATAGGCAAATTACTTGGCTGCGATTCTAGCTGTGGCGGGTCATCTTGCTTTTGAGTATCTCCAGGTGCTTCAGTTCGACCAGGGGTTTGAGTCGTTTCTGGTGTTTGCTGTGTCAGATTAAACGGCATCTGAGAGTCTAAAGGACGCGACTCATTGGATTGCTTGCACAAAGAGTTAATTGTCTCTTGCTTTAAATTCTGACATAGCTGCCCATCAGTTACCTGTATACTTGCTAAATTTTCAGAACGCCAAATATCTCTATTTGCAGATTCTACCGCATCTACTCTTATGCAATACCAGCTTCCACCACTGGATGCTAACAAAATACAAAAAAACAAATTCTTCCAGTTTTTGAGTCGCATCTGGTTAGATCGCGCCGATCGCATTTGGCAAATGTAGACCCACAAGCTGTATCCGAAGTTCCGCTTCAGAACATACAATTGAATGCATCTATTTTAGCGTTGTAGGTATATACTGAAACTACAAACTAAAATTGCTGCTTTTCGGATTTTTTCCTATATTGTTTTGTCAAACTGAAATGCCCGATAAAATTTTTGCTGAAATTTAATGAAATATAGCCATTGAGTAATCTCACAACAAATCCCTAACAATTTTTTATCATGTATAACTGATAACTCTATGAGTGAAATGATTAAAAAGGATTATATGTAAAGTACTACTTATTTAAAAAATTGTATCAAATACAAATTTTTAAATCTGCTATAGGACTCATATTTGATTTCTGAAAAAATTCAGTACAAATCAAAGAGGTTTATTGACTGTTGCTTATTGTCTATTGCCTCTTACCTCTTACCTACTACGCAAATAATTATGGCTATGCTCCCGTGAGGGATACAGAAATCAAAGCGGATTGCTATAGAGACTTTATGTCACACAATGTCAGCTTCAGAAATAAAACTTAAAGAAACTAAATACATATTAGGAATCCGATTTGATTCCTGAAGTTGCTTAGAGAATAAATAAGGAACAAGAATGAAGCAAATAGATGCTTACTTACTAACTTTTTTGATAAATCAAAGAAATCAAATATGAACCATCTAGTTTATTTATTATGTATTAAATTCAAATAAAATTCAAAATAATTAACCTAAAAAACTCTAACAATTAGCATTAACTTAAAGATTTAATTGTTTTGAAATTATTTGAAGCTTAAAAATTATCAAACTATGTTTTATAAATCGTTTCCATTATTGGTAATTGGTTTATGGGGATTTATAGTACTGCCTTTGCCAAATCGGGTAAGTGCCATAACTCCTCTAACGCGAGCAGAGATTCAAGACCTCCGCAACATCGTACAACTGATACCCAAAGATAAGTTGAAGAAACGCCCTGCACGCAAATTAGATGCAATGAGTCCTGGAGATGGGTTGTCAACTGGTCGAGCTTCCCTAGCAGATTTGCGTTTCAATGATGGCTCTTTGGCACGAGTTGGAGAACAAGCGTTATTTCAATTTTTGCCGAAAACTCGTGATTTTAAACTGTCAAATGGGACTGTGTTGCTGCTTATCCCGCCAGGAAAGGGGCAAACACGTATACAAACACCAAATGCAGCAGCAGCAATTCGTGGTTCAGCATTATTTGTACGCTACGACCAACAAACAGACACGACGATTGTGGGTGCGCTGACAAATAGCGGTATTGAAGTTTCTAACAAGGAAGCTTCTGAAACTCGGGTGCTGGAAGCAGGGCAAATGGTAATTATAATCAAAGGTGAATTTCAGAGATTATATGATTTTGATCTGAGAAATTTTTATGAAACAAGCCAACTGGTTCGGGAACTGGATTTGAACAGGCAAAGCCCTGTGCCTACAGCTGATCGTGCAATCACCAGTGTTCAAGCCGAAACTGCTGCGGCTTTGAAAGCACAGCCACCGATAAAAGGCGAGGGAGTAATTGAAAATCCCTCTTTTGTGCGGCTAACTCCTACACCCGTAACCTCAACAGAGACAAAACCCGTAACCTCGACTGAGACAACATCCGTCACTCCAACTCAGACAACGCCTGTAACCTCGACTGAGACAACACCCGTCACTCCAACTGACTCTCCAAGCAAATAAAACTGCTAATGGGGTTACGAGATGCTCTGTGAAAGCTAAACGCCTTTCGTTTTGTCATAATTTTGCATAAGCCCTGTGGGATTTAACTGCTTCAACACAGTAGCCCAGACTTATGCCCGACACCAGAGGCAGAAGCATGACAAATAATTGTAGTTACTGCGCCTACAGTTACTAAAGCAAAAAGTGATATTCCCTACGACCAGATAGCATCTGCTAACGCTAGATTAAATCAAGGACAGGACTTACACAGGGTTCACCAGATATCCTTATATAGTTCAATCACGTTCTGTGTGTCAGCTCCCAAGAACTAACTTTTTGCTAAAGAGAACATAAATTTATGACTTTTGATTACGACCTGTTTGTAATTGGTGCGGGTTCTGGAGGTTTGGCGGCTTCCAAACGAGCGGCTAGCTATGGGGCAAAAGTGGCGATCGCTGAATATGATTTAGTTGGTGGCACTTGTGTGATTCGCGGTTGCGTTCCCAAAAAACTTATGGTCTATGGTTCTCACTTTCCTGCACTGTTCAGTGAAGCTTCCGGCTATGGCTGGAAAGTGAGTAATGCGGAGTTTGACTGGGAATATTTCATTACATCTATAGATAAAGAAGTTCGGCGATTGTCGCAACTACACATCAACTTCTTAGAAAAAGCTGGAGTGGCACTAATTTCTGGTCGCGCCACATTGGTAGATCCCCACACTGTAGAAGTTGATGGACGTAAAATTACAGCAGACAAAATTTTAATTGCTGTTGGTGGACGTCCTGTCAAGCCAGATTTACCAGGAATGGAACATGGTATTACCTCCGACGAAATCTTTCATCTAAAAGAACAACCAAAACACATCGTCATTATTGGCGCAGGTTATATCGGCACAGAATTTGCTTGTATTATGCGCGGTTTGGGTTCTGAGGTGACACAAATTACCAGAGGTGAAAAGATTTTAAATGGGTTTGATGAAGATGTCCGCATAGAAATTGAAGAGGGTATGACGAACCACGGAATTCGCTTGATTAAGAATAATGTGGTGAAAGCAATTGAACGTGTCCCAGAAGGGTTGAAACTGACTTTATCAGAGGATGACCAAGAACCACTAATTGCCGACGTGTTTTTAGTAGCGACCGGTCGGACTCCCAATGTAGATGGATTAGGTTTAGAAAACGCTGGAGTTGATGTTGTAGCTAGTTCTATGGAAGGGCCTGGATACCCTACCACAAATGCGATCGCAGTCAATGAATATAGTCAAACTAGTCAACCGAATATTTTTGCTGTTGGCGATGTCACAGACCGAATCAATTTGACTCCCGTCGCCATTGGCGAAGGTCGCGCCTTTGCCGATAGCGAATTTGGGAATAACCGCCGCGAATTCAGTCACGAAACTGTTCCCACAGCCATATTTTCTAGCCCAGAAGCCGCGACAGTCGGCTTGACAGAAGCCGAAGCACGCGAAAAACTCGGTGATGCCGTAAAAGTTTTTCGCACTCGCTTTCGCCCCATGTACTATAGTTTGACTGATAAGCAAGAGAAAACAATGATGAAGTTGGTGGTTGATAGCAACACCGACAAAGTTCTAGGCGCTCACATGGTGGGTGAAAGTGCAGCTGAAATCATCCAAGGTGTGGCGATCGCACTCAAGATGGGCGCAACTAAAAAAGACTTTGATGCCACTGTCGGTATCCATCCCTCATCCGCAGAGGAATTTGTGACAATGCGCTAATAAAATTTAGGAGTAAGGAGTTGTGAGTTATGAATTATAAGTGAGCCACAACAAATGATAAATGTTTATTTATCAACACTCAATAATTTTTAACTCCTAACTATTTACAACTTTGGACTACATATATCTTCACGGATTTGCTTCTAGCCCTAATTCTGCCAAAGCGCGGGATATAGGCGATCGCTTTACCAAAATTCAGACAAAGCTGAAAATCCCCGATCTCAATGCTGGCAATTTTTCCCAGTTGACAATCACTCGTCAGCTCACTCAAGTTGCCGCAGAATTCAGCAATGATTCTACACCAGTAACGCTGATTGGCTCAAGTTTGGGTGGTTTGACTGCTGCCCACTTGGGACAGCAAAATTTACAAGTGCAACGCTTAGTTTTGCTAGCACCAGCTTTTGGGTTTTTATCCCATTGGTTGCCCAAGCTAGGAGATGAAGAAGTACAGCGTTGGCAACAAGAAAAATATCTCATGGTCTACCACTATGGTGAGCAGCGCCGACTTTCTTTAAGTTACAATTTCGTTACAGATGCTGCCCAATACCAAGAAAAGCTTTTGCAACGCCCTATCTCCACGTTAATTTTGCACGGAAAAAAGGATGAAGTCATTCCGATAGAAGCTACTCGGGACTTTGCGTGTTCCCGTCCTTGGGTGGAGTTAGTTGAACTCGACAGCGATCACGCTTTGGGTAATGTTATGGAAGAAATTTGGCAAGCAATTCGCCTCTTTTGCCAATTACCTTGAAGTTGTAAAATATTAAACTTACACATAACTAATGTCCTTAGTCATTTGTGCTTTTTTAGTCACTAATGACCAATACTTCTCTACGAGAGGCCGCGCCAACGACTACGCTCAGTACAAGTGACTAATGACCAATGACTAATGACTAAAACTATGCTTCCCTTCATCCGGTCAGATTTAGCGCAATTCACTGCTTATAAACCTCATCCCAGTAGCGATACAGCCGATTCTGTCGCCACACAGTTTGATCGGCTAGATACAAATGAAAGCCCTTACGATTTACCACTTGAGTTAAAAGAGAAGCTGGCGTGGACTTATCAGCAAGTAATTGAAACAAATCGTTATCCTGATGGCGGACATGAAACACTTAAGGATGCGATCGCACAGTACGTGAATCAGTCAGTCGTCCTTTCATCATCCTTGTTTACTGCTGCCAATATTTCTGTTGGCAATGGTTCTGATGAACTAATCCGCTCTTTATTAATCGCCACCTGTTTAGGAGGAGAAGGTTCAATTCTCGTTGCCAATCCTACTTTCTCAATGTACGGGATTTTGGCGCAAACTTTAGGCATTCCTGTAGTCGCGGTGGGGAGAAATGAAACAAATTTTGAAATCGACATAAGCGCCGCACAGTCTGCGATCGAACAAACTCAAAATCCCCCGATTCGCGTGGTTTTCGTAGTGCATCCCAATTCGCCGACTGCCAACAGCTTAACTGCGGCAGAGTTGGCATGGTTAAGAAGTTTGCCACAACATATTTTGGTAATAATTGATGAAGCTTACTTTGAATTCAGCCAAACTACTTTAGTAGGTGAATTAACACAGCATCCCAATTGGGTGATATTACGTACTTTTTCTAAAGCTTTCCGATTGGCAGCTCTCCGTGTTGGTTATTGCGTCGCTCATCCCGAAGCGATCGCCATCTTAGAAAAAGTTCGCTTGCCCTACAATCTCCCCAGCTTTTCCATAGCAGCAGCATTAGTTGCTTTACAAAACCGCAAACTTTTGCTGGAATCAATACCTCAAACTCTGAGTGAACGAGCCAAACTCATCGAAATTCTATCCCAGCAACCAGAACTACAAATTACTGCAAGTGCTGCCAACTTTATTTACCTGCGTCTTCAACCAAATCATTTTAATTCACAAGACGCTACATTAAAAATTTTACACCAGAAACTTAAGACACTGGGTACTATTGTGCGACACATTAGCGGCGGATTGCGAATTACCGTCGGAACGATAGAGGAAAACGCCCGTACCATAAATCGAGTTCAAACTGCTTTAGCAAATTTGCAATCTTAGCAATTTACTCAGTAATTAAACCTGCTGTTTACTTCACTGCCCAAACGGCGTACTATTCCAACTGTTTGTGGCAGCACACCCACTAAAAGGGCAAAGGCAACATCCGGCAAAAGCGCCACTACGTCTGGTGGAAAATATTGTTCAAATTGATCGAGAATCTTCTGAACACGCTGCCCAGGCACTGGGTTTTCAGTAATTTGTTTGATTAATCGAATCCACTGTCGCCTAATCAAGTAAGCTTTCTGGCGTTCTTCATTAGATTCGGGGGTTAATAAAGACAGATTACCTATAGGCAGTGCCCTTTGGCAATCACAATCGTAATCCCCACCCACGGCAGCCCCAGGCCCAGCAAACTCTGCATGGTAGCGTTTAAAGAGTATTAATCCATTTCGCCTACGACTATTGACGATTAAAACTTCTCCACTGTGCAAACGTGTAAGGATATCCGAGCCTTGCGAATGCTCAGTTCCGTCTGACATGATAAGAGAATCAAGGAAACTTGTTTCAGGGTAATAAGTTGATACCATAGAGGTCTGATAGCGTTGATGCTGTTCGCTATCCATGTTTTTTAAACTTTCAACGAATGTGGTTGTAGTATGCACTTCAAAACGTAAATAGGTGTTATATCAAATCAGGTTTTTGAATTTTTTTATTATCAAGATTTTTCTAGTCAAGTCAATTAAAACAGCAATATATAGGTAGGCGTTGCTTCAGTAATTGAGTGATTATATTTTATGAGATATAACTAGATTTGTCTGTAAACTATAGGAGTGTTTTCTTAAAGTTTTTATAAAGATGAATATCTTAATTACAAAGTTATTATGATGAATCAATGATTGGTTAAGCGTATTTTCGCGTATGTTGCCATTATAATCTATTTATTTATCTATATCTAATACTTTAAGATATTTGTTAACGATAAATCCCAAAATGCAAAATTTAACATTTTATAATATTAAAAGTTTTTACCAAAAAGCGATTTTTCTACAATAATCAATCAAGATTTTCGTAAGAAGTCTAAATAAAATATTCTTTTTAAAAAGAATTACCAGAAGCTATTTACTCGCTTTGTCAATTTATGTGTTTTACTTTTTATCTATAGCAATCCGATTTGATTTTGGAACTACTTTGCTTGGTGCGTGAAGCGCAGCGCAAGCGCGATAGGCAGGAAGTAAGGAATCAGCTTTTTAGAGTTGTCCTAAGTTTTTTCACACAATTAAATAGGAGTTATAAGTACACTGTAGCAAAAGTTTGCCTACCTTTTACAAGAGTTAAGCCCCTTGTTTTAATTGAGATAGTGCCTTAATCTCTGCCCTTCTGTACTAGATATTTAGCGAATATTAGCTACTAAATTTTTAATTAGGTTAATTTCAGTTTCATTACCGCTATGAATGACAAATTTTATCTACTTGACAATTGCCTAAAAAAAGTTCAGATAATAGAGTCAGCACTCAGGTGCTTGTGCAATAACATCTGGCTTGAGCGTCTTAGGAAAAATGTATTCCAATTGGATTCGACTTTATGCACCCGATATCCTAGCTTGAAATAAAGCTGTCTTGCTTGATGGTTATTTTCTAAAACATGGAGATATAAGTCTTGAAATCCCCACTCGCGAGAGACTCTTTCACAGCTAGTAAGTAATCCTGAAGCTACACCATGTCTACGGTATTTTGGGTGAACCGCTAAATTAGATAAGTAAGGAGAACCTACACCAGCCTGACTCCAGGAATCACTATAACGTACACCCAGTTCTACACTTCCTAATAGGTTATTAGTCTCACCAGTAGTAGCTTCAAAGGCGACTAAACAAACATGACGAGGCGTCGGTGATGCCATTCGATGCCTTAAATCTTCGTAAATACCTAGACGTAGCAATGGAAAAGCCCATCCCCATATACCTTTGTGGGAGTGAAAGCTTTCAGTAATAATTTGGGCGACACCAATCAAATCAGCAGGTGTCGCCGCACGAATTTGGAATTGGTAGGAAGCTGGATCGATTGGCTGTTGGTGGTATGGGTAAAAAAACCGATATTTCAAGGCTAGTTTAGTATTGATTTTATGCTACGAAAATTTTCTTAAATATCCTAAAAACCATTTTAACTAAATGAAAACTTAATTGCTGCCCAAGGGATTAAACTGACCCATATAGGTAATTTGCTTTTGCTTGTGGATCAAACAAAGTTTTACACTTTAGCTTGGGGTTTTATAACCTGCATTTTTGAAAAAGTCTTAGGAGTTACAGCTTCATAAATCTATAACCTTAAATTTAGTAGGTTCAGGTGCATCCCTTGTTTTCGGTGGACAGAATATCAGACTGATTAACACAAAAACATCTGTAAAGTTATACAGCTTTGGGTGATTGGGCAGAGAAATAGCATAACTTGTCCTTATATCGCATTTACAAAATCGTTAAGTAAGTACACCATTGACAAACTTTGGTTTAAAAACACCCTTGGTTGCAGTACTGAACTTGTTTTTGCATTTGCCGCTACACTGGCACTACTTTGCTACTAAGTTATATGAATAGGCTGTACATATACTGGGACAAGAATCTATACAGTTCCCTAATGCCTAATCTCTGACTCTCTTCAAATACCACTTGCTTTAATCATAGTTCTGATTGCTAAATTAGAAAGAGGTATTTGTCTAATAGTATACTTTGGCTTTAAATATTATTGTTTTAATTTGCTGACTCTACCATGACTACCATAAATAAAATTTACCTGCAAGTGTTAGTACAACTGCTGCAAAGGGAAAACTTAATATGCAGCTTCATCTGGATATTTCAGCTAGCTATGAGCGCTGTATGTGCTATCAGACAGTGCTCACAGGAGGTGAAAGAAGATTTGGCAAGCAAGCATCGACTCTGTAACACTAAATCAGACTATGAAAGCAATTACACTGCACCAAAGCAAACGGTAATCGGCACAAACCATTGAGACGAATTACTCTGAGCAAACGCTCCTACACTCAGCAGTCATGTAGCCAAACAGCCTTATTGGTCGAAATGCTCTGCTCTTACCTGACTCAGAAAAATCCTTACCTGATCAGATTATTCTTTATCCGACTGCCGTTGCAGCAGGAAAGCGGTGCATGAAATCCCAAGCAAACAGTAAGCCTAAAATTTTGGTTGTCGATGATGAACCAGACAACCTTGACTTGCTTTACCGCACTTTTTATCGCGACTATAAGGTGCTAAGGGCAAACTCTGGCCCTGCGGCACTCGATCTGCTGGCTCAAGAGGGAGAGGTCGCGGTGATCATCTCCGATCAGCGGATGCCGATGATGAGCGGTACAGAATTTTTGAGCCTGACAGCAACTCAATATCCAGATATTATCCGGATTATTTTAACTGGCTACACCGATGTCGAAGACCTGGTGGAAGCAATCAATGCTGGCAAGGTATTTAAATATGTAACCAAACCGTGGGAAGCGGAGGAACTCAAAGCAGTGGTACGCCAAGCTTTGGATACCCACAATGTTCTCAAAGCCAGAACCCGCGAACTTACCCGCACACTCCGTCAAGAATCGCTGCTGAATACCGTTACAAATACGATTCGCAGTGCTTTAGACTACAGACAAATTTTGCAAGCGATTGTAGATACAGTCGGTCACATGTTGGAGGTGGATGTCTGTCTGTTGCGTCCCTTCCAAGACGAGCAGTTAGCGGATAAAGGATTTATTTATCAAAAGCCTCTTTCTGAAGAAGCCCTTGAGCATAGCACTACAGGGGAAGTTGGAGTAAGTCTTTCTCCTCTACTCCCCATCTCCTCTCCTTCTCTGTCTCTTTTGGCTCAGACGGTATGGGAAACTCGCGAAGTCCAGGTGATTCACGATGCGATCGATGATGAGCGCATTCACGGTAATACTCCTGAACTGCGCGAACGTGAGGCAGCTTTTGCTGCTGCTAACATTTGTTCTAGTTTAGTTGTGCCCTTGATCTGCCAACAAGAACTGATGGCAGTGCTAGCACTACACCAGTGTTCTCTGCCTCGCTTTTGGGGCGAGGATGAGGTGCAGTTAGTGTTGATGGTAGCGGATCAGGCAGCCTTAGCTTTGTCTCAAGCTTATGCTTACGAACAAGTACGTGCCCTTGCCAAGCGAGAAGCCCTAATTAATACGATTACTAGCGCGATTCGCTCTAGCTTAGATCCCCAAGATATCTTTGCGGCGATCACCCAGCAATTGGGACAAGCTTTACAAGTCGATGGCTGTGTCCTGTCTTTGTGGACAGAGGAAGATGAGTTTGTCGAGTGTGTAGCCTTGTATGACAGTTTTCAACATTCAGAAAATCTACGTAGGCACAGCCCAATCCAGGCATCGCTAGCCCCAGACAATAATCACCTATCAACTCAGAGATTACCCTATTCTCAAGCATCTATCCAGGAGAATCCCATCCTCCAACAAATGCTACAGACACATGAACCTGTGGTAATTGGTAATGTGAGCCATTCTCCCTCAGATGTGCGGGGTTTTGATTTGCCTTTAAAAATGCCAGCGCGATCGCTAATGTTTGTACCATTATTAGCTGATGGTAAATGCATCGGTAGTATTACGTTACATGAAGGTAAAAAAGTACGCCAATGGCTGCCATCTGATATCGATTTGGCGAAAGCAGTAGCAGCTCAAGCCGCGATCGCTGTGCAGCAGTCACACTTATATCAAAAAACTCGCCAACAAGCTGAACGCTTACTGGAATTAGACAAACAAAAAACCGAATTTTTTCAAAATATTTCCCATGAGTTTCGCACACCGATTACCTTGATTCAAGGGCCTTTAGAGTCGGCGGTAGCGGCTGGCGAAGGATTATCTTACTCTCAAAGTGCGATCGCCCTGCGTAACTCCCGCCGCCTGCTGCGACTGGTAAATCAACTCTTGGATTTACAACGCCTGAATGCGGGGAGAATGCAGCCTAGCTTCCATCCCTGCGATTTAGTGGAATTTGTCAGCCAAATAGTGGAATCTTTTCGTCCCTACTGTGAGAAAAAGAGACTCCATCTCATTACCCAGTTAGATGAATGTTCTACCGTGTACTTGGACATGGAAAAATTTGACAAGGTGGTTTATAACCTCCTGTCAAATGCCATGAAATTTACTTCCGAAGGTGGGACGATCAGTGTCAGACTAAAATCTGAGCGCGATCGCTGCATATTACAAGTACAAGATACTGGAATTGGCATTGTTAAAGAACAAATTCCTCACCTATTTGAGCGCTTCCGCCAAGCTGAAGGTTCAGCAAACCGCTCCTATGAAGGCAGTGGTTTGGGTTTAGCTTTAGTTAAAGAATTGGTCGAATTACATGGTGGTCAAGTCACTGTAGAATCAGTTTACGGTCAAGGCACTACTTTTAGTTTATGGCTTGTGACTGGAAATGCTCATTTACCCGCACAACAAGTACTAGAAACGCCCACCGAACTTAATACGAGCCGTGCTAGCGTAGAATTGGCTGATTTAGAACTGATAGAGTCAACAACAGACAATATTGAAGATATTACAATAAACTCCTCCCCCAGTATTGATAATCAAGACTCAGCACTTAAAACTCAGCACTCAATTTTAGTTGTAGATGACAATCCAGATTTGCGAACCTATGTATCTGAGATTTTCCGCCGCAACGGCTATCATGTGCAAACAGCTCGCAACGGTTCTGAAGGGCACAGTAGAGCTAAGGAAATTATACCCAGCTTGATTGTGACTGACTTAATGATGCCCTTGGTAAGCGGACTTGAAATGATTCAGCTGATCCGCAATGAGGAGAAGTTGAAAGGAATACCAATCATTCTGCTGACAGCAAAAGTTGACGAGGAAACCCGCATCGAAGGTACAGAACATGGCGCTGATGCTTATTTAGCAAAACCATTTAATGATCGGGAACTTTTGGCGGAAGTTCGGAATCTTTTGGCATTGAAAGAAAATGAACGGCGAATTGTGGAGTTAAATACTTATCTAACAGAATCGGTGCTAAAGCGCTTTTTGCCTGCTGGATTGGTGCAAAAAGCTGCAACCGGAAATTTAACGTTAGATTTGCGCCCAGAACCACGCTTAATTACAGTTTTGTTTAGTGACATCGTGGGTTTTACACAGCTATCAAATACTCTCAGATCCCGACGAGTCGCAGAATTGCTAAATGAATATTTAGAAGCTATGACCAAGGTTGTATTTGGCAATGGCGGCACTGTAGATAAATTTATGGGAGATGCTATCTTAGCTTTATACGGAGCGCCGGAAGAGCTAACCCCCAATGAACAAGTGCGTCGTGCCATCAATACAGCCAGAGCAATGCACCGCTCATTGGCGGACTTGAATCAGCGCTGGCGAAACCAAGGTGTATTCGATGGTGACAGACTTACTAACGTCCAGTTTCGATGTGGTATTCACCAAGGTACTGCTGTTGTAGGGATGTTTGGTAGCGCTGAACGTGCCGATTATACTGCCATTGGCCCAAGTGTGAATATTGCTGCAAGGTTGCAAGCTGCTGCCGTTCCCGGTACAATCCTGGTTTCTGCTGCCGTGGCAGATTATTTGCAAGAAGAAGAAATTACTAAAGGTAGTCCACTAGAACTCAAAGGAGTAGACGAAACAGTTTTGACTTTTGCTGTTACACCAGAGGTAATGGTTAATCGCTAAAATTTAGACTGGTATTTTCAAGCATTACCAATGAGTAACAGTGCCTAATCATATCCAGTTTATATAATATGACACCATCGGTTGCAGACAAAACTCCAATTCCAGCTAAGGTCTGGAGACGACACACTGATCCACCAGGTTTGTGGATTTCTGTCGTTGTAGGTTCAGTCTCTCTGCACTTGCTGGTGTTCTGGCTAATGCGCTCAACTAATGCATTTAGCCTGTGGTTTCCCCAGCAAAATCAATCTGCTGTTCCCATTGAATTGATAAACATTGCTCCTACAAAATCAATAATCAAATCAAATTCAACAGCCAAAACAGTTTCGTCAAAGCCACTATCTTCAACTCAAAAGTCTGTAGCAACACGTTCACTACAAACAGAACGAACTACGCCCAGAAATCAGGATTTTGATGCAATAAATTCTGCGGATTATCCCCAACAGAAAAGGCGAATTTATGTCTCTAAATCTAATAGCCAACCCTTTAAACAACAGAGAGTTCCTACACCCAGACCAACACCCACATCTACACCCAGACCGACACCCACATCTACAACCAGACCGACAACCAGACCGACACCCACATCTACAACCAGACCAACACCCACATCTACAACCAGACCAACATCAACATCTACAACCAGACCAACACCAACACCAACATCTACAGTTCCTGTCGGTAATCTACCTTGGAGCCCCCGTCCACCCCTCAACTTGGGAGAGGGAACGCCACTACCAACGAGTTTTCCATCAAATCCACCAGTTTCGGAACCTGAAAACAGAGAAACTCCGCCAACTCCGAGTAGAGAGACTACACCAGCTCCTACTGGAGGAGCATCGGTAGCAGTAGTAGCTCCTTTATCTAGAGATGAAGTGATTAGCTTGATACAATCAAGAGGATTTCGACAAGATGCTTTACCCGACGTTATCGCTTTATATAAAGGAAGCAATACAAAACAGTTAGACTCAAGTTTTCTTGTCCAGAATTCTGGGCTTGAACCAGCGCAGCTCTTAGCTAGCTTAATAATTGATAACAATGGTAATTTTAAACAGGCTGTAGTTCTAGAAATAGAACCAGCAACACTGGGAAGTGAAAAAAGCACATACGAGAAAGTCCTCAATGAAGTTTTTAAAACAGAAAACTTTCTTGCTGCCCACAATAACGATGGTACAAAACCAGAATTGAGCAATCTGTATGTCAAGATAAAAATCCAACTTGCCAATTCAAACTAAATACTTGAATTTTTGCAGAAACTGTGTTAGGTTTATAGGGTTGGAAATTTGCGGGCGTAGTTTAGTGGTAAAACTATAGCCTTCCAAGCTATTAATGCGGGTTCGATTCCCGCCGCCCGCTTAGAAAAACTCTCAAATACACTAGTGTAATAAGCAAGTCTAAACCTTGGTAAAATAACTAGTTAAACAGCAGTTTGAAAGTGTACATTAGTGGCGCACAGATAGACGCTACTAATGTACAAGCAGTTTGGGATAATTTATTTTTTGGAACTCCCTAATTAAACCTATAGTGTAGTGTTAGCGAGTATTTTTAGCATCGGGCCAGAGTCTTCCACATCTAGAAATTGTTGCGTTATGGGTAAGGTATAAATTCCCATCTATCACAAGTCAGTACCATAAAAATTAGCCAATGCGTCTCGATTTTTGAATTTAGAATTGCTTGCTAATTAAGATTTTCTAGGCGAATGCGTGGATCGGCTGCTTTGAGCATTAAGTCGGCGATTAAATTGCCAACAATCAGCAGTACTGCGCCCATTAACAAGCTTGCCATTAATAAGTATAAATCTTGAGCTTGTAAAGCCTGTAAAGCCAATCTCCCTAAACCGGGCCAGTTGAAGAAAAATTCGGCGATGAAGGCACCATTTAATAAACCGGCTAATTCAAAACCCAATAAGGTAATTAAGGGATTTATGGCGTTGCGGAGTGCATGAACGTAGATGACGCGGTTTTCTGGTAGACCTTTGGCACGAGCCGTTTGGATGTAATCTTGACGCAGCACATCCAATAATTCGCCACGAGTGATGCGTTGCAAACCAGCAAAACTAGTAATTGAGAGTGCGATCGTGGGTAAGATCATGTGCCAGCCTATATCTAAGATTCTGCCAAACCACGACAGTTCCGAGTGATTGATGCTAGTCATACTACCCACTGGGAATAGTGGCGAGGTGATTTGGGCTAGAACCAGCAGGGCTAAGGCGGTGATGAAACTGGGAAAGCCTTGTCCGGCGTAACTAATCACCTGTAGAATGCGGTCTGCTGGCTTATTTTGTTTAACGGCGGCAAAGATCCCTAGAGGGATAGCGATCGCCCATGTGACAATTAAAGATGCGATCGCTAATAACAAAGTTGCCGGTACACGTTCCCACAACAGTGATGCCACTGAACGTTGATAAATAAAACTCGTGCCAAAATCCCCTTTGGTCAAGATTCGCCATAGCCACAGCCAAAATTGCTCTGGCCAAGACTTATCCAGACCAAACTGCCGTTTGATTTCCTCTATTCTTTCTGGAGATATCTTCGGATTTTGTCGTAGCGTGTCTACATAATCACCGGGAGCGAGTTGAATGATAAAAAACGACAGCGCTGACGCCAACAATAAAGTCAGCAGTGCTTGCAATAGCCGCTTTCCCACATAAACAAAAGTTTCGCTCGTGACTAGCCTGATTAGCCAATCCCGACCTGTCTCCAAGGAAATTTTCGTAGATGTCATTTATCTTTTGTCCTTTGTCTTTTGTCATTTGTCCTTTGTCCTTTGTCTTTCATCATTTGTTATTTGTCAGTTGTTTTTCTACTGACCAATAACTAACGACTAATAACTAATGACTAATGACTAATATTCAATTAAAGAAATAATCGGCACGTCCGGCAAATATGTACGCCCTTGTAAATCCCGTAGTTCGATAATAAACCCAAACCCTACTAGTTCGCAGCCAATTTTCTGCACCAACTTTGCTGTGGCACTGGCAGTTCCACCTGTGGCAATTAAATCGTCCACAATTAAAACTCGGCTACCTTGGTGTAAAGCGTCTTGATGTACTTCTAAGCAGTCTGTACCATACTCTAGTTCATATTCAATTGAGTGAATGGCTGCTGGTAACTTCCCTCTTTTGCGGACGGGAATAAAACCAGCTCCTAATTTATAAGCCAGAGGTGAGCCAAAAATAAATCCCCTTGACTCTATACCTATGACATAATCCACAGTTATTTCAGCTTCATTGCATTTTTGTGTTAAAAAGTCAATAGTGTAGCGCAGTCCCTCTGGATCGCGCAGCAACGTAGTAATATCCCGAAATAAAATTCCGGGTTTCGGGAAATCTGGGATGTCACGAACGAGAGACTTTAAATCCATAAAAGGGGAAATGGGGAGTAGGGAATGGGGAATAGGGTATGGGGAATGAAGGAGATAAATTAATAAGCAATGCCTAATACTTCTCTACGAGAGGCTGCGCCAACGACTATGCGGTAGTTGAATCTCGACTCACTTCGACTGCGCGATAGTTGAATCTCGACTTCGCTCGATTACCGCGTAGTCGAAACTCAGTGCAAGTCGCTCGATTACCGCGTAGTCGAAACTCAGTACAACTGCCCCATGACCAATTTCAGATACCTGAAAAATCGTACACTATAATGTCATACGCTGGGGGTCAAGTGGAAGTCGAGGCTGAAGCTTCACCCTTCATTGACGATAATTAGAATCTAAACCAAGCTAGAAAAGGTATCGCACTAAATAAATGAGGTGAATTTAGTTATGTTTTAAAATTTTGATTTAAATATAGGGAAAACTTTGAGTAGAAAGAGTTAAGTAATGTATATATCAGGTAGTCATGCTACTGCTAGAAGTCTAACGCTCAAGTCTTGACTACCGATCTTAAATTTGTTTTATCTAGTCTGTTGGAACCGCATAAGGTATTTATAGAATGAATGTTTCAGCAAGTTTAACGCCGTTCAACAGTCCAACCCAAGACTCACTGCCGATGATTCTGGACACTTTACCAGATCCTGCGATCGCTTCCAAAACGTGTCCTCGAAGAACCAGGCTGCAAATTGACCTGATTTTATTGGCAATTGAAGCTTTAGAGCTTGGTGGTTCAGAAGCAATCTTGGCTTTTGCTCAAGAGTTGGATCTCAAAGGAATTGTTAAAGACAGGGTGAATCTATGGCGGATGCGTAGCTCTAACCCGCTACGAAGAGCGCATATGCGCCGTCCCTTAACTATTATGGAAGCCAAAGCTTTGGTGGTCATTGCTTGCTATATAGCACGGCGTTTAACTGTTGTTATCCGCCAGTTATTAATGATATGTCAACAAATGGAAGAGAAGCAGATTCCATTAGAACAGAATTTGCGGCTATCTAATTACCTAGAGCGATTTAGAGCGCATTTTAAAAGCCGGATGAATGCTCGGCGTTCAGGTGTACTAGCATTAACTTCTGATGAAAAATTAGATGCGTTAGCGATAAATTTGTTAGGACAATTACTATTTTGTACTGGTACTGCTGGAATGCAGAGGTTCTGGATTAGTCTTTTTGACGGTGAAGTGGAATGAATATTCAACGTAAGTACAGTCTACCTAATTGTACACTTCTTTTAGAAGGGTTAAGTGATGTTACTAGGGCTGCACAGTTCCAAGAAATGCGCCCGGAATTGTCAATATTGGTAAATGCAGAATGCTATTTATCTGGTTATAATCAACCTCTAACAGGAGGACGAGAATTTTTTGAAAGTTTGGTAAGGGCTGTTAGTGGCTATGCCCAAGAATTTTTGAGTAATGTACCCAATCCGCAAGCACACAATCAGGAATCGGAGCTAGTAGAGTTTCAGAAAATTGACAGCAACCGACACAGGTTAATCATACATTCAGAAGGTGCTCCAGAAGGATTCGAGTCTCATTCTCACAATTCCAAACGCCCACCGATTGAAATAGATTTGAATACGGTGCAGTTGTTTGATTTAGTAGAAGCAGTAGATCAGTTTTTTGCTGATAGCCAGACTTTACCAGAATTATCCTTAGAACTACAACCAGTTACTAGACGCTATGGCGGCGCTAGTCAGGCTTTGATCAAGCAGGCTGTTCCTGCTGCTGTGGGAGTATCAAGTTTAGCAGTAGCAGCGATCGCATTTAACCTGATTCCACCTCCCCAAATTCGTCCACCGCAGCCTAAGACGGATGAGCAAACTAGCTCTACAACAAAGGCCCTCACATCTCCAGCATCAGCAGCAGCAACACCCATTGCTGCTGCAACACCCACACCAACACCCGCAGCTACTACAAAGCCAGCAGTTAAAGATTTAGAAGCACTTTTAAATACAGTTCCAGAAATTACCGATCCATCTCAGTTGCGTGCATTGAATCGTCAAGTGTATAACCAAGTTCATCCAGCTTGGACTAAGCGTTCAGGATTGCAACAGGATTTGATCTATCGTTTAGGTGTAGCTGCCGATGGAGCGATCGTTGGTTATAAAGCAGTGAATAAAGAGGCAAATCAACAAGTCGGGCAAACTCCTCTGCCCAACCTACTTTATAATCCTGCTAACCGCCCTCCCATTTCCAATGAACCAATCGCCCAATTCCGAATAGTGTTTACTACAAATGGTGTGCTGCAAGTTAGCCCTTGGCGCGGATATGCTAGGACACCAGAAGTAGTCGGTGCAAAAATTACTGACTCTAATATAACTAAAGGTTTAAATCAAAAGCTTTATAATACAGTTCGCCAAAACTGGAGTGGTACTCCCACCTTTACGCGAGATTTGAAATATCGGGTAGCGGTCAACAAAGATGGTGTAATTGCTGACTATGAACCACTTAATCAAGTAGCCTTTGACTATTTCCGGGAAACACCTCTTCCCAAGATGTTTAACGCTATCTATGGTTCTAATGTAGCTGCTCCCAATGCTAAAGAACCTCTGGCTCACTTCCAAGTAATATTTAAGCCTAGTGGCACGTTGGAAGTCATTCCTTGGCAGGGATATCAACAATAATTGGGGATTGGGTATCCCTTCTCTGCGAGATGCTACGCGTAGCTTGCTTCCCCGGAGGGGTAAGGCTTCTCTCAAGGCAAGTGGGGATTGGGGATTGGAAAGAATCAAGTTTGAATTTCCTATTCCCCATGCCCTATACTTCGACTGTGCTCAGTACAAGTTCCCTATTCCCTATTCCCTATGGATTTTAGATAAGGATTGAACTTGGGTAATAGTTCATCAAGAATTGGTTTGAATTTGTTTACCTGTTCATTTACCAATAATTGTCTGGCGTAGGCTAACCTCAACCGACTGATAGTTTCATACAAAGACCCTCTGGCAATCTTGACAAAACGTCGATTGTCTTGGTCGTTGTACCTACCTCTACCTTCTGCAATATTCGCACAAATACTATCAGCAGATCGAGCAATTTGCTTACCCAGTGTATCTTTAGTGAAATTGTCCCATCCTTGAACAATATGCCAAATTTCATTAGCAAGCTTTTCAGAATGTTGATAAACTTCTAAGTCCTCAAAATCAAGTCTTCTCACAAAAGCCCATTGATCAATAAATGATCAGTAGTTCCCAATTCTCAATGCCCAATACAACTCTTAGAGAGGCTGCACTTCTCTACGAGACGCTCCGCGAACGACTTCGCGGAAATCGAGCGAAGTCGAGATTCAGTGACCACGCCAACGGCTTCGCGGTAATTGAATCTCGACTCACAACAACTGCGCGGTAGTTGAGCGTAGTCGAAACTCAGTGCAAGTCGCTCGATTACCGCGTAGCGATGCACTGAGCGGCTTGCCCTGAACGGAGTCGAAGGGAGTCGTTGTGTCGAAACTCAGTACAAATGCCCAATGCCCCTTTACCTTGTAATTCTCCGCATATAATTTCCCCACAACTGAGCTGCTTGAGCGCTGCTGCCAGATGTCGGGGAATTATTGTCGTTTCCCAGCCAGACACCAGTTACAAGTCGCTGACTGGGGATAAAACCAATAAACCATAAGTCAACGTTTTTATCAGTGGTGCCAGTTTTACCAGCTTCCCCTAGTCCAATAGCAGCACTACGACCAGTACCTCTTGCGATTACACCGCGCATCAAACTAGTCATCTCATCGGCGACACCATTTGTCAGCACTCGTTTGTTAGCAGCTGGATCTTGGTCGAAGGAGTAGATTACACGACAGGTTTTGATATCATTGCGATCGCTGCAATCACCACTATCCAAAATTCGGTTAATGGCATGGGGAGGATTTGACACACCGCGATTACCAATAGCGCCAAAAGCACCAGTCATTTCCAAAACATTGACAACGCTTTGACCCAGTACCAAACCGGGAACCGGATCGAGGTTTGATTTTATCCCCAAACGTCGCGCCATTGCCACAACTTTATCCAGCCCGACTTGTCTGGCAACTCGCAAGGCGATGGGATTTTCTGAAAGCGCTAGCCCGGTGGCAATATCTAAACTAGTGTCAGCACCCGCACGACAGGGTTTATAAGTAAAGCCTTGCCAAGTTAAAGGGGCGCAAGAATAACTGTTGGATGGTGAAATTCCCTGTTGAATAGCGGCAGTGTAAGCAAAGATTTTGAAGGTGGAACCTGGCTGTCTTTTGGCTTGAACAGCACGATTGAACTGACTTTTTTTGTAATCAGTCCCGCCCACCATTGCCAGGATACTGCCTGTACTAGAATCAAGAGTGACTAGTGCCCCTTGAGAAAAATTAAAATTTCTACCAGAGTTGTTAACCGAATTGCTCAATGCTGCTTCTGCTTGTCTTTGTATGGCTGGATCGAGCTTGGTTTCAATGATATAGTTTCCCTCTTTTGCAGCTCCCTCCCCCAAAATTGATTCTAGTTCAGAGAAGACGTAACTGTAAAAATAAGGTGCGATCGTTTTAGCTTGCTGTTCGCAGACTTTAGGACTAATTTGAACAGTGGAACGTCTAGCTCGGTTGGCATCCTCTGGTTTAATTTTGCCCATCTCCAGCAATCGCTTAATCACGCGATTCCGGTATTCAGCCGCTTCTAGCTTATTTGGCCCATCGCCACAAAAATCGAAGGCGTTGGGAGCAGGTAAAATTCCGACTAATGTGGCTGCTTCTGCCAAAGTTAATTCTTTAGCTGGCTTCTCAAAGTAATATCGGGCTGCATCCTCAAAGCCAGAGGTATCTCCTCCCAAAAAAACCCGATTTAAGTACATCAGCAAAATATCATCTTTGCTGTAAAAGGTTTCCAGTTTTAGGGCGACAACTGCCTCGCGTAATTTGCGTCCAAGGGTATCCTGTCTGCCTACGTACTCGCGGAACAAACTGCGGGCAACTTGCTGGGTTACTGTACTAGCTCCTTGTTGCACATCTCCGGTGCGGCTATTAATCAACACGGCTCGTAAAATCCCCAGAGGATCAACCCCAAAGTGCCAGTAATAACGACTATCTTCTGAAGCCACTACTGCCGCAGGCAAATAAGGACCAAATTCCTCTAATCGTTTCATGTCTACATGAGAGGTAGTCCGAGGTTCTCTCAGGGGAGTGGCTCCATCACGGGCGTAAACAACTACTGGAGCGCGTGTCGCTGTTGGTAGAGGTTTAACTTTAAATTTCAGCCATTCAACGCCAATGACTAATGTTAACAGGGCAGTGACGCCACCGACACCATAAGCTGTCCAAGTTGCAGCTTTGACATACCATGCTGGTGGATCGACATATTGCAAGCGTACAGAAGCGGCGAGTTCTGGGGGTCCTAGAGTCAGAATATCGCCGTGACGCAGTTCTAGAGAAGTAACACGACGCTTGCCACGATAAATCCCATTGGTAGAGTTTTCGTCTTTGATCGTGAAAACTGGTGTGCGCTGAGTAGAATTTCGCGATAGTGATAGGTGAATTTGGCTGACAACAGGGTTACGGATGACGATATCGCTGGATTTGGAGCTACGACCGAGAATATAGCGATCGCCCAACAGTGGATATACCTCTGCTTTATCCGCCCCCGCATCCTGCACCCAAAGTTCCGGTACTTTGGCATTAGGCTTGAGCGCCAATTTAGAAAAATCGACCCTAGCTTGAATCGTGTGTACTGCTTGAGTCAGTTGACCTAGTAACGTTTGTGGCTTGTGAGGCGGTTGGGGAGAACTCATCGGCTATTCACATCACAGTTTTTAGTGAAAAATCGGGCGAATTACAATCAATTTTAGATGTTAGTCTTTCATCATTTTACTCATAAGCCAAAGCATAAATTAGCTATACGTAACTTTTTTGAGCTAATTTATACTTAAATTTATATTACGATGAACAATAATTTGTAATTTTAGTCACTTAGTTTATAGAATAGCAAATTTGTTTTCATTCTCAAAGACTTATATAATCTAGTATTACTAGTTTTATAACTACAACCATAATTTTTTATTTTGTCTTTTTAAATACTAATTACTAATAAACAACTGATTTAATTTTTACCAATTTTACATATCCACACATTCTGAAACAAACCTAAATATCTTCATTTAGGAAGATTTTCTAAATCTTAGTTATCTGCTTTAATGAGGCGAGTGTTCTGTTGAGGTTAATTTCAAGAATGATGGGAAAATCTCTGACCCTGATTGGTACAGCTTTATCTTTGGCATTTACCACTAATATTGCTGTAGCTGAATCCAGTAAATCCCCCATAGCCCAATCTAGTAGCGACTCCACTAGTGCACCAGCGGAAATTAAGATGTCGCCAGAAGGGATGAAAATTCTGTGCGAGAATTTTCCGCTAAATTCACGCTGTCCTGGCGGCACAGCACTCACCCCTAGCGCTCCTAGTAGGACTACAACACCAGCAGAAACCACAACGCCTGGCACAACCACTCCTGATAGCACAACTGCACCAGGAAGCAGCACCCAACCTGGATCTGGATCTGGCACTCCCGAAAGCACTCCAGCACCTGGCGGTCCTAGCAACTTAACTCCAGCACCAGGTAGCCCAACCACACCTGAACAACCTGGCGGTCCTAGCAACTTAACTCCAGCACCAGGTAGTCCAACTACACCTGAAGGCGCTCCTAGCGACTCAGCTCCAGCACCAGGTAGCTCAACTACACCTGAAGGCGCTCCTAGCAACTTAACTCCAGGACCAGGTAGGTCAACTACACCTGAACAACCTGGCACTCCTGGCAGCACTACCGAACCAGGTAGCTCAACCACACCTGAACAACCTGGCACTCCTGGCACTCCTGGCAGCAGTATCGACCCAGGTAGCTCTCCTAGTACTCCAGGCTCGAGTTCGCCAAAAACTCCTACCACAGGTAATTAAATTAAAAGCTGGGGCATAATCTGAATATTAGTTTGCCTTCAGCGATCGTCGGTGCATCTTTCTTGAACTCTTGCACCAGTTATACAAACTGGTGTCAGGTAACAAATAAAAATCACTGAAACCTTATAGATAAAGTCTTCGCATATAAGACTAAGCAAGGGTTTGACTAAATCAATAGCCTGGGACTAATCATCCCAGGCTTAATAGTTTAATGCGATCTCCCAGTTGAAGTCGGTGTTTTTTGCAACGAAGCAATTAACAAGCAAACAATACCGATACTAATAAATGAATCTGCCACATTAAATACAGCAAAGTTAATCAAACGAAAATCAAGAAAATCAACGACATAGCCTAAAACAAAACGATCAATACCGTTACCCATAGCTCCACCTAAAATTAAGCCATAGCCTAACTGATCCCACAAATTTAACGTTGGACCAAACAAGGCCAAGGCTATCAATACCAAACTCACTCCTAAAGATAGCCAGCGCAACCACTCTACTTTCCCACTTAACAGACTGAAAGCGGCACCAGTGTTAGTCACATAGGTAAAGTGAAATATCCCAGGTAAAAGTGGTAGTGTCTGTCCCAAGCTAAAGGTTTGCACTATCCAGTACTTTGTTATTTGGTCTAAGAAAAAAGCGATGAAGGCAGCGATCCAGAAAAGACGATTTTTTAAATGCATGGCGAATTAGTCATTGGTCGTTGGTCGTTGGTCATTAGTCATTGGTCATTGGTCATGAGCTTTTGACAAATGACAAAGGACGAAAGGCAATGAACTAATAAAACATTAAGTGACGCAATATATATGCTATTACAGTAACTGCACAGACCACAGTTAGCTGACCTGGTAGTGCAAACCACGAGTATTTAAGGATTGCTTGCATCAAGGGTAGATTTTCTGTACCTTTCCACTGAAAAAGATAGCTAATAATCAAATAAGTAATACCGCAGATGTGGAGAGTTAACAAGCCACAGATGCAACTAAAGGCAAGAGTTTCTAGTCGAGGTCTAGCTTTAAAGGCGAACAAGCCACAAATCCAAGCTCCAGGAATAAAGCCTAGTAGATAGCCAAACTGAGATAGCTTGACATAACCAATACCGCCGCCATCAGCAAATACTGGTAGTAAGGTTAACCCCATGACTAAATAGGCAATTTGCGAGAGCGCACCTGCATTTTTGCCCCCTAAACAACCCACCAACAATACTGCGCCAATTTGAAAAGTGACACCTAAAGAAAAAGTCTGAATTCCGTGCTGACTCCAAGTCCAAGGTAAGGTGATGCCATAAACTTCTAGGAAGGTGCCACCCATTGTCAGGAGTAAGCCAATCATAGACCATAGTAATTGATTGGAAGCAGCAAACATTTATCAGGCAACCAAGGAAAAGCAAAAGGGAAATCCAACAGCAACTAGTATATTCATTAATATAGAAATGAAATTTGTGCTGACATCTTAAGAACTAGCATATTTTCTTTTGCCTTTTTGGTATGTAATTTTTCAGTTTTACGAATTGCAGCTTAGGTGTCTATTGTCTAATTTTATTGACTGAGGCGTGTTCTGAATTCTGGTATTTGACCTAAAATATAGTAAAATCTATATTATTTAGCTTGGTATTTATACTATTTTTTCAGATAATTGCCTAAATTGAGCTACAAAGTGCTTAATATTTATAGTGTTTCTCAGTTGAGTCTAATACAGACTTAACAAGAACAGCCACTTCCCTAAGAAGTGAAATAAGATTCACAGCCTTTATCCTTTTAGGAGAGAGGTATGAATGTATTGTATGCAAAGCAAAAGCACTATTCTATATTAAAATTTTTTCACAACTGAGCCAATGAATTTACTTTAATAATAAAGTTTTGTAAATACGTGTAATCCGCTTAACCTAGTGCTATATGTAACTTTAAAATCAATTAAGAGTATAAAATTTATCAAACAGAACTAAAAATAAGGGTTTGTTCTTCATCAAAAAAAAACAAGCATTTTTTGTTCTATTAACCTATTATTAATCTTTATTGCTGTCCTTTAGGAGTATGTTAGAAACGCTCACCTGAAAAGTTACTAAAAAATTGATAGCGATGCTCTCACGTCTTAGTGCAACAAAAACTCATCGCCTCACAGGTTCAATTTCAGTGTTAGCACTGACAATCAGCCTAGTAGGTTGTGGCGGACAGCAAACTCCAGATAGTACAGCCAGTAAGGATACGTCTTCTGGCACTGCTACAGATACTACTGCCTCTAGCACAGCTAAATTAGACCTTGGTGGAACCATAAAGTTAAGTGGAGCTGGTGCGTCTTTTCCAGCACCACTGTACGATACCTGGTTCACAGATTTAAACAAAAAATATCCCAATCTGCAAGTTGACTATGCATCAGTTGGTAGCGGTTCTGGAGTTGAGCAATTTATCAAAGGCACCGTAGACTTTGGTGCTAGCGATGTGGCAATGAAGGATGAAGAAATCCAGAAAGTACCAGCTGATAAGGGTGTTCTCTTACTGCCTGTGACTGCTGGTAGTATCGTGCTGGCTTACAACTTGCCTGATGTTCCAGAACTCAAGCTCCCACGAGCCGTTTACGCTGATATTCTACTAGGCAAAATCACATCTTGGGATGATGCCCAAATTACTAAGGCTAACCCAGGTGCAAAGCTTCCGAAAGAGCCAATCACGGTTGTTTATCGTTCCGATGGTAGCGGAACTACGGGTGTTTTTACAAAACACCTCAGTGCTATTAGCCCAGAGTGGAAGACTAAAGTTGGTGAGGGCAAAACTGTCAACTGGCCTAAGGGAGTAGGTGCTAAGGGTAATGAGGGTGTTACCGCCCAAATCCAACAAACTCCAGGTTCCATTGGTTATGTAGAGTACGGCTATGCCAAACAAAATAGTCTCAAGTTTGCTGCCTTGGAAAACAAAGGTGGTAAGTTTGTTGTAGCTAGTGAGGAATCAGCCTCTAAAACTCTCGCATCAGTACCTCTACCTGCAAATCTCCGCTCCTTCATTTCCGATCCCGAAGGGGCTGATTCCTATCCCATCGTCACTTATACCTGGATTTTGGCTTACAAGAAATATCCCAATGCGGCAAAAGCTAAAGCAATTGAAGCTGCGATCGAATACGCTTTAACTGATGGTCAGAAGCAGGCTAGTGCGCTAGGGTATGTTCCCCTGCCCGAAAACGTCATCACCAAGGTAGCTGCGGCGGCTGACCAAATCAGTCCAGAGTACAAAATCTCTGTTGCCAGTGGTAATAGCGCTAGCAAGTAAGCAATCAAACAGGTCTATTCAATAGTAATTTTGAACACAAAGCTACTGTTGTGTCAGTTTAAATAGATGATGAGGCGACAATTTTATTAATCTGGTTGCCTCCCATATTTTTCTCTGATTTTATTGTGAAAGTCGGTATTCATGACTACAAATTCTCAAAATCTGTCATCGGCGATGAAAAATCGCTCTGGCGCAGAAAAATCCCTAGATCGGGGTTTTATTTGGCTGACTAAAATTTTCGCCTTTGGGGTTGCTGGTACTTTATTATGGATCGGGTGGCAAGTTGCAATTGGTGCTTGGCCTGCCATCCAAAAATTTGGTGCTAGCTTTTTAGCCAACACCACTTGGAACCCGGTTAATGATAGCTATGGGGTGCTACCTCAAATCTATGGAACTCTCTTAAGTTCTTTTATTGGTCTGCTGATTGCAGTACCAATTGGAGTTGGGACTGCTGTTGTATTAAGCGAGGATTTTTTGCCCGCTAAAGTAAGACTGGTACTGGTTTTTGCAGTAGAACTGCTCGCAGCTATTCCCAGCGTTGTCTACGGCGTGTGGGGTATTTTCGTTTTGGTGCCAATCTTAACCAACTTGGGAAAATGGCTCAATGGTTACTTTGGCTGGCTGCCATTTTTTAGCACTTCTCCTACAGGGCCAGGAATGTTACCGGCGGGAGTCATATTAGCGATTATGACTTTGCCCATCATCACAGCCTTATCCCGCGATGCCTTGATTTCTGTACCCCCCAGTTTACGTCAAGCCTCTATAGGGCTAGGAGCAACGCGCTGGGAAACAATTTTGCAAGTTCTCATCCCAGCAGCTTTTTCAGGCATAGTTAGTGCTGTGATGCTGGGACTGGGCCGGGCAATGGGAGAAACAATGGCTGTAACGATGTTAATTGGCAACTCCAACAACATCAGTCTTTCTCTTTTAGCACCAGCTAATACGATTTCTTCTTTACTGGCAAATCAATTCTCAGAAGCTAGTGGTTTGCAAGTTGCCGCTTTAATGTATGCGGCTTTAGTTCTATTTTTCTTGACACTGGTAGTCAATATTCTGGCAGAGTTGATCGTTCTGAGAGTCAAGCGAATATAGCTTAGTTTTTGGTTAAATTATGACTTCTAATTTTCCAGAGCGCAGTTTAACTCGCTCCCCCATGTCTCAGAGGACACTGTTTAATACAGTGATGACCGTAGTCGCTTTTATTTGCGGAGTATTGGCACTTTTACCTTTGCTAGCAGTACTCTCTTATGTGATTATTAAAGGCTTTAGCAGTCTGAATCTGGGCGTGTTTGTGGAACTGCCACCCAAAGCTCTCCAAAAGGGAGGAGGCTTTGGGAATGCAATCTTAGGCACGCTGCTGATGGTAGGAATTGCCGCCTTGATTAGTATCCCCTTTGGAGTTTTGGGGGCAATTTACATCACAGAATTTAGTTCGGCGAAAGTAGCTAGATGGGTACGTTTTGCGGCTAACGTCCTGAGTGGAGTCCCCTCAATTATTGCTGGGGTATTTGCCTATGGAATTGTAGTTTTAACACTGGTAAAATTGAACTTAGGATCATATTCAGCTCTGGGTGGAGGGTTTGCACTGGCAATCTTGATGTTGCCCATTATTCTGCGAACCACTGATGAAGCGTTGCAGTTAGTATCGCAAGATTTGCGACAAGCATCTGTAGGATTGGGAGCAACTAACTTTCAAACGGTGAGTCAAGTAGTCTTACCAGCAGCTTTACCAGCTATTGTAACTGGGGCAACGCTAGCGATCGCCAGAGCATCTGGAGAAACCGCACCTTTGCTATTTACTGCTTTATTTTCTAACTTTTGGCCAGATAGCTTATTTCAACCGACAGCTTCTCTGGCTGTCTTGGTTTATAAATATGCCATTTCTCCGTTTAAAAATTGGCAATCTCTAGCTTGGGCAGCATCTTTGATTTTGGTATTGATGGTTCTAATCACAAGTATCATTGCTCGCTGGGCAACTCGCAAAAAAGTTTAGTAAACAACCAATCACAGTGCAAATCCCATCGCTTAAACAAACACTAGATTTAATTTATGGCTACCAATACTAGGACAGTGAATGACACTGATACCGTTTTACGCACTGAAAATCTCAACGTTTACTACGGCAAGTTTTTAGCTTTACAGAATATTTGGCTAGATATACCGAAAAATCAGGTGACTGCTTTTATCGGCCCTTCTGGTTGTGGTAAAAGTACGTTGTTGCGCTGCTATAACCGTCTCAATGACCTGATTGAGTCATTTCGGGCAGAAGGTAAAATACTTTTTTATGATAAAAATTTGTATGCATCCGACATCGATCCTGTAGAAGTGCGTCGGAGAATTGGGATGGTATTTCAAAGACCAAACCCATTTCCCAAGTCAATTTATGACAATATTACTTTTGGAGCCAAAATCAACGGCTATAAAGGTAATTTTGATGAATTGGTAGAAAGCAGTCTCAGAAAAGCAGCTTTGTGGGATGAAGTCAAAGATAAACTACAGCAAAGTGGCTCGTCTTTATCTGGTGGACAACAACAACGGTTATGTATTGCGCGGGCGATCGCAGTACAACCTGAAATTATACTGATGGATGAACCTTGCTCCGCTCTTGACCCTATTTCCACCTTGCGTGTTGAAGAACTGATTCACGACCTTAAAGAGCAATATACTATTGTCATCGTCACTCATAACATGCAGCAAGCAGCGCGTGTTTCTGATAAGACAGCCTTTTTTAATGTTCGGACTTCAGAAACAGGAACTCGTAGCGGCTACATGGTAGAGTATGATGCAACAGAAGTAATTTTCAACAATCCTCAGCAGGAAGATACCAGAGATTACGTCAGTGGCAAATTTGGATAAATATTTATTTTACATTGTTGATATTAAAGCAATGAGGGATACTCGGAAATTAAAGTTGTACGATATTCCTCTATGTTTTTTTTATTTGAAGGACTTTTTTCCTCTCAAACAAACGTCATCTCCATGCTGTCTGAAGTCTATTACTTAGTGCGTTCAAAAACTGACGGTAATTACCTCATCGCTCGTCCTGATGCTGAAACATCGGGCTATTTATTGCTGTTTCAAGAAAACTTTGACGCCCTTAGCTATCTCAACACCCACGCAGCAGAAGTGGCAAATCGCTTTGCTGTGGAATCTATTGCGCGTACACAGTTGGGAAACTTGCTCAAGCGTTGGGGTTTTAGCGGTGTGGGTATTGTAAGTGACCCGTTATTGCCAAAAGTTGAGTTTTTACAACACAATTAACTAATTCGTAATTCGTAATTCGTAATTCGTAATTTTATTAATTAAATAGTTGTGCGATCGCACAACTAAAATCAGGCAATATAGATGAACTTAATTCATCACCATTGAATAACGTAGCAACTAACTTTAAACTCGCTTGTTCGCGTCTATATACTTCCACCTCTTGCTTACGCCAATCTACAATCCAATATTCTCTGACACCTCGTGATGAGTAGAGCTTAAGTTTTAGTTCTCTATCCCGCTTTTCATTTTCACTACCAGCAGATAACACCTCTACAACCAGTTCTGGCGCACCAGTCAAATGCCCCGCCTCGTCTAAAAGTAAAGGCAATCTCTCGTTACTAGCCCAGACAACATCGGGAATAACATTATCATTATCGCCAAAAATTATTCCTGGAGCAGCCACAACTTCTCCCAGACCAGTAGTTTGTGACCAGTTATCCAAAGAAGTGCTAATTCTGACACAAGTTTTTTGATGCTTCCAGTGGGGCGCTTTAGTCACAAACAATTCTCCGTCGATAATTTCATAGCGATTCCCGTTATCTGGAAACAACTCTAAATCGGCAGTAGTCCAGCGCACTCTCTCAGATATCGGCTGGTTCATAAATCATCTCTGTTAGGGGATTTACCTATTTTAGCCTGGGTGGAAATTGAACGTTATAGCGTTTTTTGTTTGTATGCAATACAGTTTAACCTCTCTCCTTTTAGGCTTTGAATCTTACTCTCCAACGCTAGTAGGGAAGAGTTGGGGGTGAACTCAACTCAGAAGCGCTATATAGGCTTTGTCTAACGCACCATTTTTATGACTCAATGTTTTATTATCTTAGTTGCACTCCCGTAATCTATACAATATTCCTTTAAGAGAATAATGCAATTGACATTCGTTGTAAGGAATATTATACTTTGAGGTAGCAAGTGAATTGGACTTGGGAACTTTATCAAGATATCAATGGGGAAATCCCCAAAGATTTGCTTGCTTTTTTCATTAGGATGATTCCTGAAGAGGAACAACCAGAAAATCCACCAAAGCCATTACTGAGTCCTTCCGAAACCAGGCGTTTGCAAGTTAACCTTGGCTACCTGTGTAATAAAGGACTCGCATCACTCAGCAGTGCCATCTTTGAGAAACTCGAAGATGATCTGTATGAATTACGTATGACCAAGAGCGAACATAATCCAAGGTTTATTTTAACGGCTGCAACTCCTCAGCGATTTGTTGTGCTGCACGCCTTTATGAAGAAATACGACAACGCTATTAAAGATAGAGACAAAGAGGCTGCAAGAGTGAGATTGCGTGAATTGCAGCAGAGGGAAAAGTCATGAAAAAGCCTAATTTTCAAGCTTGGTTGCAGCAGAAGGTAAGCGACGAACCAGAGGTGATTTTGGCGGGAAAGTTAGAGTATCTGCGCCTATATCTTACCGATGCTATGCGGGAAATACGTAATAAAGCAGGATTGACTCAGGCACAGCTAGCGCAAAAACTGGGAGTCAAGCAAGCGGCTGTGTCCAAGTTGGAGTCGCCCTTAAAGGAACATGAATTGGAATCGGTGTTGCACTATTTACATACCTTGGGTGCAGATTTGCTGGTAGCTGTCAAACAAGGGGATGACTTATATCAAGCTAGTGATAACGAAGGTGTGTTGCTGGTAGATGTACCAGATGTAGTTTTCCAAAAAGCATTGGCGGCAAACATGAGTGTACGGGAATATGTGCGTGTCGCCGTTGAGAAGTTTTCTGACGAGGATAATGAACTGAGAACAGCTTTAGTAAAACTGCTCGAAAGTGACGATTCGGTAGCGGTGAAAGTAAGAGCGCGTTTAGGTTCAAGGACAATCCAAGAGGTTGCGGCTGAGTTGGAAAAATGTTTGAGTCTATCTGAAGAAGATAGAATTTTTGCTGTGAAAAATGTTTTGGCTGCTAATGTGGCGTGTGGAGAAAGTAATCGTGGAAGTAGTGATGAAGTTGATGAAATTGAGTTGTTGGATTTAGCTGAAGAATTGCTAGAAAAATTGGCAGATATTTAGGATGACAATAAAAGTTAAGTCGATTAATTTGATATTGAGCAAATTGCTCTCAAGCAATGTGTGTTAGTGGTAGGTAATGTACTTCAAGCTGTGAAAAATCTCTAAAAAGGTGCTATAAGTCCAGTTCTCACTACAACTAACTAGCTTGCTTGATCTACAGCATAGTGCTACTGGCTTGCTGTGCCAAAATTTAGAGTGAGTAATTCAGGAATGGACAAACAACGAATAAAATCCTATTTCAATTTTTTATTTAAAATATTGAATACAATCTCGGTAAATTGGGGCAACTCACAAGCATTATACTCCCTGCTCCTAAATAACTTAGAAAAACTAGATGACAATTTTGCTCAAGTACTGCAAATTTGGGCAACAGATGAACTGTTTAAAGTCGAACCATCAAGGGCAAAAGAGATTGCATTGGTGATCTCTGAGTTCAGCATACTAATCCAGTCTTTTCCATTTGGCAGCAGAGCAACCAATTTAGAGATTGCCCTCACAGGGAACAAGATGGCACTAACTGTTTTCACAAGAGAAGCTTCCTCACAGCAGTGGCATATAGAACATTGGGCTGTGTTGCAAACTAACCTTGCTAATGTTTACTGCGATAGGATTAAAGGAAACCGATCAGAAAATTTAGAGGCTGCTATCGAGGCTTACCAATTAGCCTTAAAAGTCTTTACACAGGAATCATTTCCAGAAGAGTGGGCAACAATAATAAATAATCTTGGTACTGCTTACAATGAGCGGATACTGGGTAATAGAGCAGAAAATCTGGAATTAGCAATCAATGCCTACAAATTAGCATTAAAAGTCCGCACTAGAGAGAGATTTCCTGAAAAATGGGCTAGTACTCAAGATAATTTGGGTAGTGCCTACGAGCAACGCATTAAGGGAGACCAAGCGGATAATATAGAAGCAGCTATCGAAGCTTATGAATTGGCTTTACAATTTCGTACCTTGGAAGAATTACCCCAAGAATGGGCTAAAACTAAGTTTAATTTAAGTAGTACATACGTTCGTCGTATTAAAGGAGATGGCAAACAAAATTTAGAAGCAGCTATTAAGGCTTGCGAAGCAGCTTTACAAGTATACACACAGCAAGATTTCCCAGAATTATGGGCTAAAACTCAAATAAGTCTCGCTATTGCATATCGTCAACGATTGCATGGAAACCGGATACATAATTTGCAAGCTGCTATGAAGAGTTACAAATCAGCTTTGCAAGTCTTTACAAGAGAAGCGTTTCCAGCCGATTGGGCTTCACTCCAATATAACTTGGGTAATCTCTACAGTGATTCAAATCAAGAGAAACATACACAAGATTTGAAAGCAGCTATTCAGGCTTATCATTTAGCTTTACAAATATTTATAAGGAAAGAATTTCCAGCGGATTGGGCAATGACTCAATTTAGTTTGGGTAACACTTATCTACTACAAGGAAAAATAGATGAAGCTATCGAGTGTTTCCGATTAGGTTTAGAAATTTATACCCCTATTTCTCTTCCTCAAGAATGTTTGAAAGGTTCAAGAAAATTAGCAAACATAGCCTTTGCTATTAAATTATGGAATGAAGCTATAAAAGGCTACACTAAAGCTATTGATTCTGTTGAACAAATCCGTACTTGGGCAAAATCCGAATCACGCCGTCAGGAAATTTTAGAGGAAGCTATTGATGTTTATCACAACATGGTGCAAGCTTGCATCAATGCTGGACAAATAGAAAAAGCTTTTGAATATTCAGAACGATCGCGCTCCAAACTTCTTTTAGACTTAATGGCAAGCTACAACCTCTCTCAAGGCGAAGAAATCCCCCCAAAAGTTCAAGAATTATTGCAGCAATACGAACAACTGCAACAGCAAATTGAGCAAGAACGCCAACGGCATAAATCGCAAAATAATCGCGGTGAAACACGCGCTGTATGGGAAGCTTATAATGAAGCGATCGCCACTTTAGAAAGACAAAAACAACAAGTTTGGGAAAATATCAGACGCGAAGATCGGGTGTTAGCTGGAGAAATTCAAGTTAACCCCCTCAAGTTATCAGAAATTCAAAAACTAATTGACCAATCAAATACAGCTATTGTCAGCTTCTATACCACCAACAGCGACACTCATATTTTTGCCGTGCAACAAAACCAAATTACTCTCCACACCTGCACAGGACAAGGATTAGATACGTTGCAAGGTTGGATTATGCAGAATTGGTTATTGCCTTATATAAATGATTCCAAAAAATGGGAAACTCAAATTAACAGTATTCTGTGCGAACTAGCTGAACGGCTGCAAATACCTGAACTCATTTTTCAACATCTTCAAGGAATAGAAGAATTAATTTTAGTTCCTCATTTATTACTACATCAGATTCCCTTTGCTGCTTTGCCCACAGGAGAATATCAGGAATATTTAGGAGATAAATTTCTGATTCGTTATACCCCAAGCTGCCAAATTTTAGAATTTTGTCAACAACGCAACAATGTAGAAACATTTAATGGAACATCTTTACAATATGGAACTGTGGAAGATGCCGAAGATAACCTTCCCTGTGCCAGATTTGAAGGCGAACAACTCGCCCAAATGTATAACATTCCACCAGAAAATAGATTAATTGGTAGCAGTCAAGCCACTTCCAAGAACTATCGACAATTAGCACAACAAGTTCAAGTATTTCATTCCTGTCACCATGCCCAATCTCGCCTCGATAATCCCTTAGAATCACAGTTAAAATTAGCTGATGGTAGCATCACCTTGGGGCAGTTGATGACACCAAGCTGGCGTTTACCTCAACTTGTAGAAGTATTTCTGTCTTGCTGCGAAACTAATTTAGGTACTCCTTCTCTAACTGATGATATTCTTACTCTCTCTACAGGTTTTTTGTGTGCTGGTGCTAGAAGTATAGTTAGTACTCTATGGTCAGTCAATGATTTAGCTACAGCACTATTTTCCATTTTTTACTACCAGCAGCGACAAGAAGGTAGAAACCGTCCTGAAGCTTTACACCAAGCCCAAATTAAGCTAAAGGAATTTAAAAAAGTAGACCTTAATAAAATATTCCATGAAGTAGAAGCAAGGGAAAAAGAACTGATAGTAAATAGAAAAAAATATTCTTTAGATTCTATCGAATACCAACAATGGAAGGGCGAATATAATATGTATGCCAAATTGAACAGACGAATTAAAGAAATCGAAAACTCTACTCAACAATTTCCCTTTTCCGCTCCTCATTACTGGGCTGCTTTTATTTGCCACGGTTTACGGTGAGAAAATAATATTAAGGTAATTACTCGCCCTTTTGGGGGAAAGGTTTGGTATTTTCCCTTTCCCCTTTAACCTTTTCCCACCTCTTGCAAAAAGCACTTTTGCAAGAGGTCTACTGTTCGTAGTGAGCGATGAATCGCTCATAGCAAGATTTGTTACGACTAAAATTCTTACTATAAACTTTAATTTATTTACGCCTAATTACTAAAAAAATATTGTGTGGCGCGATGCCTACGACGGCAAGCTACGCACCACACAATATAAAATCATCTAAAATCTAATGACTAATTCGCTACCTCAGCCACTTCGATAACCCGTCCTTCATAGTCCTTGACCAAAAAATTCAGGGGTTTGTGGTTACGAATCTTGAATTTCAAACCGCGCGTTTCGACTCGCATTAAAATCATTTCCAGGCAGTCGTGGTCAAAACAAACGTGGCGTTGCTGATTTTTGCTACCTAAACTCGCGCCAGTAATGACGTGTAGCTGGGTGTTTTTCTTCAATTGATACCACAGCCCTTCGCTGGCATTATTCATCATTTTACTAGACAAGCTTGGCCCAGTAGACATATATAGTGGATCAACGCCAGTTGCGCCTATAGTTTGTTCGTAATTGTAGTAGTAGTGCAATGGCACCTCAGCTGCTGGCAAATCTAGCAGTCCTTCATACAACTGTCGGGCAATCTCCAAATCTGACACCATTACAGTGTGTACTTTTGGGGCACTGGTGAGAAACATCCACATAGCACCAGCATAAGCTGCTAGCAGCATTACCATAATGCCTTGGGTGGAGAAGAGGCTATCTAAGGGCAGGGAAGGCAGAAAGGAGCCTAAAGTAAGGGGACTGAGCAGGAACGATATGACACTAACTGCTATAACCATGAACAAATAAGGATTCTATAAGGGAGTTGATTTTATGACTGTCGATTAAGACTAAAATTAAGTCCTTGTTTCTAGTTTATCAATACTCAAGTAGTCTTAGTCTCATCTACAAACTGAGCAACACCAAGATATTATGCGATTAACTAGTAGTTCGCCAAGTTTCCTTGGCGGGGTAAAGGGCAAGGGGGAAAGGGAAAAGATGTTTACTCCTTTAACCTTTAACCTTTAACCTTTCCCCTTTTCCCAGCCTTCACTTAACAATTTTGGGTTGGCAGACTACTAGGGGAGTGCAATTCCCAAAACTATTTTAACAACTATCAACTCAAAGACTTGTGCAAATTCCTCATTTTCCCGAAGCTAATCACCCGCTAGTGAAGTCACTATTCCATCACAGTGACCATGAACTACTGACTCTGTTTCAGCGCTATCCAGACGCTGGAAAGTACTTTACAGTGATTTTTTGCCGCTATAGTCCCATAGTCTATACCTTAATTCGGCATTCGGCGCGATCGCCTGTGCAAGCAGATTATCTGTTTGCCCTCACCTGGCGGCATATCTACTATGAACTCGGTGGACTAAATTTAATCGGCTCTGAATCAGGCGAGGAAGCCTTAACCATGCAAAATTGGTTAATTAATATGACAGCCTTCTGTATTAATGAGATTAAGCTACCACCCACAGAAGCAATTCATTATTCTCTGCAAGCGACTTCGCCGCCGCTATGGTGCTATGTAGAACAGGCGTTAGACCAACTACCACCAGTTTTGCGATTAATCGTGCTAATGGCTCAAACTTTCCACTGGAGCGAAACTAGAATCGCTGCCTACCTCCAAGCTGAAGGAGAAGCGATCGCCCCTACTGAAGTAGCCAATTTTCTCCAAGAAGGCTATCGTATGCTAGAGGACAAATTGCCCACAGATATCCGCGCTATATACTTTGGGGAAGATTCTGCTCAATCATAGCTTAAGTATAAACGCGTATAATAAATGTCTTCAATTTAAAAACTTAAAACTTCTTCTTAGACCTTCTACTTAAACCCGCAATACGGGTAATTTTTATGAAACAACGGCTTGTATTTCCCTGGCAAAAGGTAGGCTTAATTTGTGTAGCTCCAATTTCTCGTCCCCAGATACTTTTACAGAGCTTTTTACTGTTTACTTTTTTATTTAGTCCTCTAGCTGCGGGTGCAGTTGATATTACGCAACAACTCCACCGCCCTTTAAATAGTTCCGTTGGGCGACAATCAAGAGATGAAGCAGACGGTTTGTTGCGTATTGCTGAACAACAATACACTTCAGGACATGCCGACAAAACAATTGCGTCTTGCTTACGGGCATTAGAACTATATCATTCCATTGGCGACTTGAAAGCACAAGGTATGACGTACAATTTGCTTGCGAAAGCTTACGTTCAGCTTGGTAGTTCAAAAGAGGCGGAAGATGCTTTAAGACGAGGATTAGCGATCGCTCGTGATACTAAAGACTTCCAAGCTCAGATTTTTGTGCTGAATAATATCGGTACATTTATGCTGCAACAAGGCGAATTTGCTGCTGCTGGTAAAATAGTTGAAGATGCACTCGCGATTGCTGATGGTGTCAAAAATATTGAAGGTGAAGGATTATCTTTGAGTAATTTGGGACTAGTCGCAGCCAGATTGGGAGATTACAACAAGGCGATTAAACTGTACGAAAATGCTTTAACTTTCCGCCGTCAGACTGGCGATGCCATCGGTGAAGCAAATACCCTGAATAATTTAGGTGATGCTTATTTAGCATCTGGAAATTATCAAGATACCATTGCTACTTATGGTGAAGCAATGCAAACAGCTAAAACTAATCGCGATCGCACTAATGAATTACGCGCAATTGACGGTTTAGTTACAGCTCACACTGCTGTAGGACGTTACGAACGGGCTTTTGATTTACTAGAGCAACGTTTAGCACTCGCTAAGGAATTGCAAAATTTGCGAGAAGAATTAAAATCTTTTGAATCTTACGCTCAGTTATATAAGCAACAAGGTAATTACTTAACTGCCCGGAATTTTTACGAAAGGGCGATTATATTGGCGCGGACATTGCAAGACAGCAAACAAGAAGTGCAATTGCTAGATCAGCTAACTAAAATGCTTCAGAGGAAGTAGCACAAAGATACCGGAAATCTTTTGCATCGTTAAAAGTAGGGGTAATTCATGAATTGCCCCTACTGTTTTGCGTAAGTCTGATAAAATTTAACCCACGTTTTGTCCCTACTAATTTAGGAACACTGAACCGTT
This sequence comes from Nostoc sp. DedQUE02, assembly GCF_034531035.1. Taxonomy (NCBI): domain Bacteria; kingdom Bacillati; phylum Cyanobacteriota; class Cyanophyceae; order Nostocales; family Nostocaceae; genus Nostoc; species Nostoc sp. DedQUE02. The sequence continues at coordinate 161,983 of NZ_JAVRBY020000005.1, forward strand.
TCGTTCAATTCTCATAGCACTTCTACCTTGTGCTGCATTCGTGGCTTCCTTAAATGTAACTTCTAAATTTCCTGCCTCTGAAGAAGCTTGTGGAGTTACTATCAATTGTCCGCCATCTTCTCGTTCAAATGTCACTGTTACTGGTGCTTTTAGACCTTGCAGTGTGACACTTGACTTACCTGCTAGCGATCGCGGTGCTGTATCGCCAATTACTTGGAAAGTTACATTAGCCGCAGTATTATTCGTCAATGTGACATTAACTGTACCATTAGCAAGTGCGATCGTCGCATTTGGGGTTTGCCGTGGTTGCAGGAGTTGTTCTTGGTCAGTGGAAACCGCGCTTGATGAGGGCTGTTGAGTTTGAGCTACAGGGGCTGGGCGTGGTTGTGTGACACCTGGTTCTGGACTTTCACCGCCGACACCCAATCTTATTTGCTCTTGTGATGGGGTAGCTGGTACTGGAAGAAGCCCTTGAGCAGCTAGCCTTTGTGTTAGCGCGTTGGGAGGACATCCTTGTGGAACTACAACCTGACTGTTATGTGGTTCTTCGTAGAAAATACGAGGACAAGGATTAATTTTGGGAGTAGATTCTTGTGCGACTACTTGAGGAATTGCTGGCAGGCTAATCAGCAATCCTCCGCAAAGTGCGCCAAATAACTCAGCAGATTTGCGAAATTTTTGAGATTTCATATTCATGATTGACTCCTAGAAGAAAAACATCAGAATTATTTTTTTCAATAATTTATAAACAGCATATTTTGATAAAAAGTTATGCTTCAATCTCTCAATAGATTACGACTATTATTTTATTAATTCGGTCTATTTTTTGCATCTAACCAGAGACTAGTAAATAATTTCAATATTCATTCTTAAGGATGAATATTGAAATTATTAGTGAATAATCCCAACATTAACAAAATAATAGACTTCTTGGCATTTGTCGGGAAAAGGGTAAGGGGGAAGGTGAAAAGGTTCTGTATTGTCCCCTTCCCCTTTAACATGAACCCCTTTTCCCCCTCTTGCAAAAAGCACAAATGCCAAGAGGTCTAATAATGAGCTATGATAACTACTCAAGTAAAGAAATAAGAGTAGAAATATCAAACTGTAGCAATTAAATTAATAGCTAAATATTGCAACTATGTATTATAGAAAGTAGTAAATTTGTTTATCTTTCTACCTCTATCACAAGAAGCAAAAATTTCTTGTCGAATTAAGACTCAAGAGTTATCGGTAGAGTCACAGTAAATGTCGTGCCAAAGCCTTGGGTACTTTCAACTTGAATATGACCCTGGTGATGTTCGACAATAGCTTGAGCGATCGCTAATCCTAACCCTGAACCAGTCGCGCTGGCTGTAGCTGTATTCCCAGTCCGATGAGTACGTGCCGGATCTACCCGATAAAAACGGTCAAACAAGCGTGGTAGCGCTGACGCTGGAATTCCAATTCCGGTATCACTTACCTTAACTTGCAGATGAGCATTGGTGTTACGTAGCCCAGAAACGCGATTTATTCCCTCTATCCGCGCCAATTCCACTTTCACCCGTCCACCTGCTGGAGTGTAATGCAAGGCGTTAGCAATTAAATTTGTGAACAGCCGCACCAGTTGATCCCAATTGCCCACAAGGGTAAACCAATTTTCCAGTAATTCGGGGCTAGTTTCAAAGGCAGGAGGATCAACTAAGTCCAGAGAAAGAGCGATTTCTTTTTCAGGAACTAACAATTGTTGTTCTTCAACAACCTCCATCAGCAAAGCATCCAGTGGACAAGGTGAAAACGTATCTTTGTTAATACCACTATCCTGGCGTGCTAAGAAGAGTAAGTCATTGACTAACTTACCCAAACGCTGCGTTAACCGTTCCACCACCTTTAATTGTTGCCGATACTGCATAGAAGTAGTCGTTTCTGTCTCTGCTAAATCCAAGTCAGCAAGAGCAACTTGCACATTAGTTTGAATCAAAGTAATGGGACTTCTAAGTTCGTGGGAAGCATCAGCAGTAAATTGTTTGAGGCGTTGATAAGACTCACCTACAGGTTCCATCGCTTTACCCGAAAGAAACCAGCCACTTGCGCCTACCGAAAGCACCATTAACCCAATACCTAGCGCTAAATCAAAAATTAACTGACGACTGGGTTTAGTGACTTCAAACCAGGGATGACTAACGCGCAGATATCCTAATACTTGCCGTCCCACTTCCACCCGTTGGGTGACTTGTCGCAATAAGAGTGGGGAACGTGGGGTCGCCTCTGGGGATAAGGAGGAACGGGAAGTTAGGAATTTTGAATTTTCACTTTTTCCCTTGACTACGCGCACAGTTTCACCAGTGCGGTTAGCACGAATGGGAATATTTAGGGGTTCAGATAACGTTGACCAAAGTAATTCACCAGTCGGGCTAAACCATTCTAGGTCGATGTGGTCATCTTCTACAGAGTCAGTATTATCACGAAAACTAGCTTCTACATTAATACGAAATTTATCTGCATCAAGATTAATTGGCTCAAATATTAACGTAGATGCACAACGGCTGGTTGTGAGACAACGCTCCACTATTTCCACTACATGGTTAAGGGTATCGTCAATCCGCTCTATCAGTGTACTACGGACGTATAAATAAACGCCACTGGCAAACAGTAGTAGTAATACAGCAGTGACGGCAGTATACCAAATTGCAAGACGGCGGCGAGTAGCCTGAAACATATTTTTTCACCTAATTTTTTGATTGAATATCTTCACATTACGTGTTTATACGGCTAAAAAGTAAATCATTTTTATTGCTCTGGTGATTTTGCTGAGGTCTAATTCGTTCTGAAGAATTAGACTCTTGTTGCAGTAAATCTGCTTAATACTCTTTTATTTTTTATAAACAAAAGAAGAAAATCAATTTTCTTTGGCTACCTACATTAAATTAACCAAAACCATTTTTGAATATATTTTAATAAATCAAGAAAAGATTAAAAGTTTTTGATAATTAAAAATTTATTTTTGGAGTTCAATAACGTAATATTCAATTTTCAATAATCAAGTTTTTATTTCTATTATTGCTTAAACAATTAGCATATTTATATGGTGAAAACCTGTAAAATTTCAACTCCAAAAATTGTAAGAATCTCACCAATAAGATTCAAAAAAAATATAAAAATAATTTCATTTTGGTTTTTATACTCAACAATTTTTTTCAAAATAATCCTAATTCATTTTCCTGCGATCGCTTTACAAATTGACAGACAAAATAATATATTTTTAGATGTAAAAGACAAGATAAATACTAATAATTCGTATAATTTGGATAAAGTAAATAACTCACTAAGTCAAGTTTTGTTAAAAAAAACTTTAAAAAATGCTAGATATAACTTGCATAAAAGTAAACAGTTATCTGAATTCACCATAGCTGATATTATTCCAATTGAACAATATAAAGTAGAACCTCCTAAACCACCCGATCAAGGCGAAGAAGAGACTAAACCAACTATAACTAAACCAAATATAACTAAACCACATACAACAACACAACAGATACTAATAGAAAAACTACGTCGTTCAAAAAAAGAACAACAGCAAAAACAAAAACAAATAATTATTGATGCTCTTACGCTTAGTGCCAATAAATATCCTTGGATTGTTAACCCAACAGATAATCTTACTTTTTCCACGGAATTATTTAAGCCAAATGAAGATGAAAATTATATAGATACGGACATAAGTATAAAATTTTCTGGAGAAAATCAGATTATTGATAAATTTACTTATGCTAAATTTCCTAAGGACGATCAGTTTTACTGGGTTCTCGACAACAATAGAGTAGTAGTTGAAACTAAAGGCTCCCAAGCCGGTATCATCTATCAAGGAAGACACACTAATACTTATATTACCCAAAATGTTACCTCTCAACAGGCATTTTGGGGATTGCAAACCCTGTTTGCCATACCTACAGATTTTCAGAGTTTAGCTGGAGAAGTTGGTACTGAAAATTTTTCTGTAACTTCAATAGCAGGACAAGTAGTAAATCCTGAAGGTGTACCTGCTGGCAGAGTTGTTATTAATAGTGGAATTGACTTAAACAATCGTAATGTAACAGTTCTCAAAAATCCTGCTGCACTTATTGGTAGTGGCTCTACCTTGAGTGTTGATGGTGGACAAGCTTTATTTCAAGCTTTAGATGCTATTAATGCTCCCAAGATTCTGCAAGGCTTTCCAACTACGAATTTACAACCTTTACTAGATGGTGGAAATGTCCAACTCCAGGAAGGTGCAATTATTCCTAAAAGCGCTTTAGAAGCTTCTGGCATCTTCTGGGGAGATATTTTGACAGGAGAAGGTTTTGGTTTTAATGCTCCTATCTCTTCATTTCCAGGTATTAAGGTTGCTCAACTGGGAAAATTTGATAACTTTGATTTGTTAAACGTAGCAGTAAATCCTTTTCTTTCTCAACCGGAGAAAGACTTTCATTATCTTAACTCTTTACAATGGCTATCTTTAGGAAGAAGACAACCTGTATTTAAGACACTATCTGAAACTGAAGAAACTTCTGATTGGCACAGAGTTTATGTTAGCCATCCTCATAATCGCACCTTAATTCAATATGACCCAGTTGTTGCTAAAGCTACTTACACGAATATTTTTTCTGCTCCCGGATTATCTCTAACAGCTAAATTCAGCGATATTAGCATTGATGCTATACAATCAGTTAACTCTACATTAGGTTTGCTATTAGGTGAAGTTTTTGAAGCTATTAAAATTGATAATATTCAACAAGGTTTAGAAGAAGCTAGACAAAAGTTAAAAAATGGAGAAGGTTTTACTCCTTTAAATACACCTGCTACTGCTGACCAAAGAAGACAAATAAATAACAGACTGAATCGTACTTTATCCTATGCTAATTCATCCAGTGGACTAGAGCAGGTATCTGGAACTTATACACTTCCTAGTCAAGTTACTCCTAAGAAATCTAGTATTTTGCAAGTAAGAACGGGAAACCACAAACGAGCAGTTCAGTTTCTTGAAAGAAATATTTCTATTTTAGATGAAGGTGATACTTTCTTTTCCGATCTTAGGCTCTCTAATAAAAAATTTGGCCCTTTAACTTACATTGGTGTCCCAATTCCTTTAAATGATACTTCCATTATTCCTGTTAACGAATCCTCTGCTGTAGAAGTAATTTTAACAAACCCCCAAGGGCAACAATTTGTACAAAAATATAATTCAGCAGATACTACGATAGTACCGCTCCAGGTACGAGCAGCTGATTTAGCATTCGATTATATGGAACTCACTAGAGTTGATAAAATAGGTGTTAATTTTAATAATTTTAACGGTTATCTATCTTTACCTACAGTTGAGTTATTAGCAGCAGGTACTTCTGGAAATTTTAACTATAGTGCCAATTTAGGAACGTGGTTTAATGTAGATGCAAACTCAGCACCAGGCGTTTCCAATAATAATTTAGGAATAGAAGAACCAACTTTAGGTATTTATACTAATATACTCCTCAACTATATTAAAACTGATGTACGGTTCAATTCAGCTAAAAAGCCCGTAGCTATTAATACTCATGTACCCTATTTTAGACTGAGTTGGAATAGTGCCTCTAATAAAAATAATCCTTTTTCTACTTATTTAAGTTATTACTTTCAGCATCAAGAAAGAAATTTTGGTTTTTCCTTAGCTCCTGCGATCGCTTTTATTCAGGATAATGGCAATGGTGAATTTTTAGGTCTTTTCAATGGTGAATTTAGTACTAGTCATGGTTTAAATTTGAAGGCAAACCTGGAAATAGGCAAAGAATTTTTCTTTGAATTTCAAGGATTACACAGAGTCAGCAAAAATATTTCTGGCGGTGTTTATCTAAAAAATTATAGTGTTAATAATGTGGGTTTAGGCAGCCGAGTTTCTGGTTTCAACTATGGAATCATTGTGAGGCACAATTTTCCAGATAATGGTGTGTTTATCGAAACTCAAATTGGTACAGGTGAAAATGGATTTGACCTTAAGGTTCAAGGTGGTTATCGATTTTGATGGTATTAATGTAACGCACCAAAATAGAGATGTTGCATTGCAACATCTCTATTTCATTGAATATCAAGATTGCCAATCTGAAAAGTTGGAAGTCTAAGTCTTTCAATTGGTAAGTCACTATCTAATCTAAAGCACCCAAGCCATTATTAGCAGTGCCTGCTCGGATTATAGTTGTCATATCTTCAATTGATGCACCATTATTTAAGAAATTCGCTGTTGTATCAATAAATGAATTTGGGTTAGATACTGTAGTAGTTTTAACTACTCCAGGAGTTATAGTCAGACTAGTTATAGTTTCGTCATTTCCGCCTATTACCCCCCCGTATTTAGGTGTAATTGTTAAGCCACCGTCAAAGTATGAGCCAGAAGGTAAAATCACCTCACCACTGACACTGAGAAAAGCCCCAGAAGGTCTAATCAAACTAACAGCACCACGAGCAGTAGCTTGTTGTGCATTTGCTGGCGCGGCTAAAAAATTTCCTACACTCACTAAACTGAATAAACAAATACTTCCTCGAAGAATTGTAGATAATTTCTTAGATAAAGTATTCATAATTTTATTAACTCCTTATACTTTTTCGCCTTAGACTCGTTCCCAGATGTTGCTTAGGGATGCAGACTTAACCTCGACCAGGAAACGTAAAGGCGTAATTTTTTTATTTCTTTATACAAATAAAAATATATAACTCTTGCTATGAGCATTTTGTTAAAAATGAACATTTTTAGGGTTCGTATTGTTACGCAAACGCTCTAGCCATTTTTCTGTCGGTGTTTCAGTGTTTATATTGATATCACTAAAGCTATGTAAAGAGATGATGAGGAGCCGAATGGCAATTTACCAACGCTTTGATTGCATTTGCTGAGGGGTTAAAGAATAAAATTTAATCTTTGTATAGTAATCTGATTTGATTCTTGTTCGCGTAGCGTGGCGTAGCCATACTTATTTGCGTAGGAGGCAATAGGCAATAGGCAATAGGCAATAGGCAATAGGCAATAGGCAATAGGCAACAGGCAACAGGCAACAGGCAATAGGCAATAGGCAACAGTCAAGAAGCCTCTTTGAGTTGTACCAATACTTTTCGGATAAGCCTAACAATTTCTCTTTTGGTCTGGGAAAAGGTTAAAGGGTAAAGGTGAATTAAAACCTTTCCCTTTCCCCTTTCCCCTTTCCCCCTTAACCGAAAAGTATTGTGAGTTGTACTGAGTTTTTTTCACGCAATCAAATATGAGTCCTATATAGGGGAAGCTGCTACGTTTCGTGTAGAACACAAGATAGAGGCAATTCGGCAGTGGTATGAATTGAGGTGAGCGGGGGAAGTCGGGCGGAATTTTTGAAGTTGCCAAATCATCTTGCTTTCTCTACAACGTCGGCAATTCTTCAAAATAAGGCTAAAGATAAAAGAAAAGGAAACTCAGATTTAATCTGATTTCCTTAAATAACGAGTTAAGTAAGTAGGTGAGCATAAATCAAAGTAGGTTATGCGTAGTTTGTCTACCCAAAACGGTAGACTATAAATCTTCAATTATTTACGCTGTACTTACTGTTTTCGTAATGTTAGCGATCGCATGAGTATGAATTACAAATTGTATTAAACCTTTACCAACACCGTCTCCCGAAGCTTGGCAATCACATCATTCAAATTACCTGTGTTCAGGCGGTAACTCAAAGGATGGGCAATCAACCGCGCTGTGCTTTCATACAAGGTAGCGATTTCAATCAAACCATTTTCGCGCAAAGTCCGCCCTGTAGAAACCAAATCCACGATCGCTTCTGACATTCCAGTAATTGGGCCTAGTTCTACTGAACCATACAATGGCACTATTTCCACAGGCAAATCGAGACTGTGGAAATATTCACGAGCGCAATTGACATATTTTGAAGCAACTCTACCATGCGGTGGTAAATCTAAAGGCGATGCATAAGAACTAGATGCTTTTACCGCCACAGACATCCGACAATCACCGAACTGTAAATCTACCAAGTGGGCAACTTGCGGCTGCTTCTCTCGCAGCACATCGTAACCGACAATCCCCAGTTGTGCCTGACCATATTCCACATAAACAGGTACATCCTGCGCGCGCACTAGTAAAGCTTTCGCAATTCCCTTGGTATCAGGAATTTGAAGTTGGCGAGTTCCTGAATCTAAAAAAGCACTAAAATCTAATCCCACAGCTTGTAGCAAGCGGATGCTATTTTTAAGTAGTTCCCCTTTTGGCAATGCAACAGTCAGCATTCTTTTTCTTAGTATCCTTGGCGTTCCGACAGTTGAATAATATTGAGAATATCTCTCTATGCTTACCACAAGCAGTATGAGAATTTTATTAGTTGATGATGAAATCGAACTAACTCAACCCTTGAGTCGCTTGTTAACTCGTGAGGGTTACGCTGTAGATGCCGCTTATGATGGGACATCTGGCAGCGAACTTGCACAAGCAGGTAGTTATGACCTACTTATTTTAGATTGGATGCTGCCAGGAAAAACGGGGTTAGAGATTTGTCAGGAATTGCGACGCCAAAGCAAAACCACTCCCGTGCTGTTTCTCACAGCTAAAGATACTCTTGATGACCGCGTAGAAGGTTTAGATGCTGGTGCGGATGACTACTTGGTTAAACCTTTTGAACTGCGAGAGTTACTAGCCAGAGTCCGCGCTTTATTGCGTCGTTCCGGTTCTCAAATCTATGAAACTACCACCGGACGACTGACTGTCGCTGATTTAGAACTCGATTGTGACAATCAAGTAGCTTATCGCCAAGGAAGAATAATTGAGCTATCGCAGAAAGAAAGCCAGTTGTTGCAATACTTTATGGAACACACTGGACAGCTATTAACTCATGCCCAGATTATGCAAAATTTGTGGCAAGAGGAAGAACCCAGTAGCAATGTGATTGCGGCATTAATTCGTTTACTGCGGCGTAAGATTGAGGTAGGTAAGGAAACTACGCTGATTCACACAGTTTATGGTAAAGGCTATCGTTTTGGTGCTTCATCTGTGGAGTCAGTTACTAACGGATAAGCATTGGTAACGAAACAGGTTTCGTTTCGTTTATTGCCTACTATAACAATATTGTTATAGTAAAAGGGGATGCTGTGCCTGAAACCCGTATTGTTTTCTACCAAGAAGAGGAAGAGGAAGGGGAAGTTCCTGTCCTTGAATGGCTGACACGACTTTTGAAAGAAGACCGCAAAGGTTATGCAAACTGTGTTGCTCGAATCAAACAACTTGCGGCTTCAGGCTACGAACTCCGTCGCCCGGCTGCTGATTACTTGCGCGATGGCATATATGAGCTTCGGGCAAAGCATATCCGTGTGCAATATCGCATTCTGTACTTCTTTCATGGTCAAAATGTGGCAATTCTCGCTCACGCTATCACAAAAGAAGAAGCATCTGTACCACCAATTGATATTGAACGGGCGATCGCTCGAAAGCTTTTATTTGAAGAAAACCCAGAAGTTCACACCCACGTAGAGGAGCAAGAGGATGGTTAAGACTAGCGATGCTATAAAAATCATTGACAAAATGACTAGCAGCGACCCTGAGCTTGAGGCAATGGTGGCAGAAGCTTCAATCAATGCAGAAGTGGCACAGTTGATTTATGAAGCTAGAACAAAAGCAGGGTTAACACAGAAACAACTGGCTGAACTTGTTGGCACAAAACAGCCTGTGATTGCACGGCTGGAAGATGCTGATTACGAGGGACACTCTCTGTCAATACTCCAAAAAATCGCTCAGGCTCTTAATCAACGGGTAGTGATTCATTTGACTCCATTGGAACATGAACAAAGCGCATAATGACATATAGGTGACAACGCCAAATCAGCCTAATTTTCTGATGTGAGTTTTTGTACAGTGACTTTTTATTTGTCGTGATACCAAATTACTGTCATCAGGGCTGTGAAGCTTGTACTCAAAGAGCGTTAAGCTTAAAAGTAACAGTGAAAGTTACAAGCTATATCAACAGCAATAATTGCAAGTTTAAAGTGGGTAAGGCTTGCATTGATGACGTAAATTTGTCTCAACGCCATTTAATTTGTCACTGTATACCCAATTTATCGGGGGATTTAGAGGGATCTAAAACTTTTTGTTACCCAGAAGAGGACTTTTCAAACAGCCTCTTTAGATTTACCCAAAAACTGATTAATTTGAAGTTGCAGTTTTTCTCGTAATTGTTGTGCCTGTTGATAAGCTGCTGTACGGTCTTTCTTTGAGTGGGTGTCTAATCCTGCTAATTCTAAAGGCTGAATAACGCAACGCAAACGAGTTCTCATCGCCCAAATTCCCATTGAGGGAAACAGGAGTAAGACCAGCATCAAAGGCGATAAAGGCAAGAATGGTAATTTAACTAGTCGTTGTAATTTTTTGAGATTAATAGTCCAAGGATGCAGAAATTCACTACCGATGCAAACTACTGGAAGAATCGGAATATGATAGCGATCGCTCAACTGAATAAAACTCACATCAAACTTTTGTAGTTGATAGCGTCTTCTCCATCCTTTCCTAAGCCCACGGATACCTTCGGGTGCATATAAGAGAATTTTACCTTGAGCCATCGCTGTCTCAAAATCATCTAATTCGGCTCGCACACCGCCTAAAACCTGCGACCATTTAGACGGTAGCCACCAAATCATCCAAGGATGCTCAAATAATGCTGGACTTGCTATCGGTTGTACCACCCATCCTTTTGCTTCAGTTAATAAATATCCCAAGGTCAAAAAATCCCAAGGAAAACACATACCGGCATGATTCATTGCTACAATCAATGGCCCTGTTGATGGCAAGTTTTCGACTTGTTGCAATTCTCCCCGAAAATAATATTTAACGATGGGGCCAATAATTTCCGAGCCAAAAGCTTGTTGATATTTGGGATCAAATTCACCAACTTCTTTTCGGGGTGAACGAAAACCCAGACGCAACCAGCGACTCAGCATCGCTAGATAAAATCCGCCAGGAATTAAAAATAATCCATATTCTAACCAATTCCAACCATCTGGATCTGTGTGATAGTGCTGCCAATGGCGATTGAATAAAATTAGCCACCCTGGAGGATACCAAAGACAAAACCAATCAAACCAGCTAAATATATAACCTTTAACTGGTAAATTTTCCAGTTGGGTGTTTAGGAGGTTTTCGGAGCGTTGATTTATCAAAATGTTGAGTATTAGGCAAAAATATTATTAAATAAATTTTGATTTTAACTTTATAGTTTTACCATTGATATCTTACCGTAGAAGTAAAATTAACTACAGATTTTGAAACCTGTTTTAAATTGAGTTGCCAAAATTAGCAATTATCTTAGAAAATTTATCAATACAAAATCTTAAACAAAACTTATATATAGAAAGTATTTATACATAACATAAAAAATTCAATTGGGTATGAAGCGTGAGAAGATAACGCGCCACTCATTTTTGGCGTTACGTGATGGCTGAAAATTATCAAATCGCCTTAGATAATACTATTGCAGCATCACATATCAGACAAATTTAATATTTATTTTATAGATGTCTGATCCAACGAACGAGAATCAGCGAACACTGATCAGTAAATATTGATGTTTCGCCAAAAGATAAAATTGATAACAACTAATGATTATTCAAATTCTTCCGAAAGCTGGAGACAAATGGCGAGACACCTGTCTTACTCTTCCTACTATGGAACTAGGAAAGTCACTAAAAATTTCAAATTTAATCCGTGAACTTCGGCAGCAACTCGATCTCTCTCAAGAAAAGTTTGCAGCTAAGTTGGGAGTTTCCTTACGAACAATCAATCGCTGGGAAAACGGATCTACAGTGCCTTCACAGATGGCACTAAAGCTAATTGAAGAAATGTTAGAGAAGATGGGCGAACCCAAAAGACTAGTGAACGAGTATCTCCCAAAATCGGAGCAACGGAAGGACTCTTGAAATGGTGAAAGTACCCGAAAAAATTTTGATGATGCGTTCTCGGTTCGTCGCTTATGGTGTGATGATTTTAGCAGTCATAGCAGCACTGCTGTTGACAAAACTGTTACTGCCAGTCTTTGATCCGAGCGTATTTACATTATTTTATGCTGCTGTGGCAATCAGCGCTTGGTATGGCGGCATGGGGCTTGGAGTATTAGCGATCGCCTTATCTGTAACAATTGCGCTCTATTTTTTAATCGAGCCAATCTACTCCTTCAATTTACTCAGTCAAAACGTTTTGGTACGATTAACCACATTCTCATTAGTATCCTTCTTAATTACTGCACTCTCTTCAGAGTTACGAACTGCAAGACGCAAGGCAGAGACAAGCCTTAAATTGTTGCAAAATAGCGAAATGCGGTTTAGCCGACTAGCAGAATCCAACATCATTGGAGTCATCGTAACTGATATAAACAATGGCTCGATTTTGGAGGCCAATGATGCTTTTCTGAAGATGGTTGGCTATACACAAGAAGATTTGTTAGCTAAACAAATAAACTGGCGCGACATTACTCCACCTGAGTATCTTCTTTTGAGTGAGCGTTCAGTGGAAGAGCTGAAAACTATCGGAGTATGTAAGCCTTTTGAGAAAGAATATATTCGTAAAGATGGCGATCGCATTTCCGTTCTGCTCGGTTCTGTGATGTTAGGAGAGACTCAAGAAACAGTCATTGGTTTTGTTGTCGATTTGAGTAAACGCAAACAAGTAGAAGTGGCATTACAGCAAGCTAACGAGCGATTTGAGTTAGCCGCCTCTGCGGTCAATTGTCTCATTTATGACTGGAATCTAAAGCAGAATACCGTTGAAAGAACTGAGGGGTTAACCCGAATTTTGGGCTATTCCCTCGCAGAAGCTGAACCAACGGGTACGTGGTGGTGTGAGCTTGTCCATCCCGAAGATTTGCAACGTGTACAAGAGGAGGCGAAAATTGCTTTGGCAAATAGCGATCGCTATACTGCCGAGTATCGAATTCGCAACAAAAATAATCAGTACATCCATGTATTGGATCAGGTGATAGTAGTGCAACGGGATGCTGACAAAAACCCGGTACGCTTAGTTGGTAGCACTACAGATATCAGCGATGTCTACGACGAGCTTCGCTTACGCAAGCAGGCAGAAAAGGCAGTCCAAGCAAGCGAAGAACGGCTCAGAAGTTTTGTGAAAGCGAATGTAGTTGGCATCTTGTTTGGTGATGTGAATGGTTGCATCACTGAAGCTAATGACGAGTTTTTGCGAATCGTCGGCTATACCCAAGAGGATATCCAGACAGGTAGATTACGGTGGAATGATATCACACCCTCTGAGTATCTTTATTTAGATGAACTAGCTATCGCCGAGGCCAGAGCCAAGGGAACCTGTACCCCTTATGAGAAAGAATGTATTCGCAAGGATGGTTCCATTGTCCCCGTTGTAGTTGGCTACACCCTTTTAGGAGAATCTCGCGAGAAATCAGTCGCATTCGTTTTGGATATTAGCGATCTCAAACAAGCTAAAAAAGCGCTGAGTCAGAGTCAAGAGCAATTTCAAGCTTTTATGGATAATATTCCCGCCGCCGCATGGATTACCAATGCAGACGGACGTGTAGTTTACCTCAGTCCAACTTATTTGAACACATTTGATTTAGCAACAAATAAGGCGATTAATAAAAATATTTTTGAGCTATACCCAGCCCAAATCGCTCAACCCCTCCTCGATAACATTAGAATGGTTGCCGAGACGAATCAGGTTGTGCAAACGATTGAGTCTATCCCACGCACAGATCGTACCCTTGGCGAATTTTTGATCTATAAGTTTCCCATTGCCGATGCATCTGGCCAACGCCTGGTAGGAGGAGTTGCAATTGACATCACCGAACGCGAACGCATCCTTCGTGAACGTCAGCTTGCAGAACAAGCCTTACAAGAGCGCAGTGAAAGACTTAAACTACTATCGGAAACAACCAGTGATTTGCTTTCAACCGAGCGCCCCTTGGATCTAATGAACAGCTTGTTTAGCAAACTATCGGCGCAGATGGATTTGCATTTTTATTTCCACTATTTAATCGATACGCACGAAAATAAACAGAAACTTCGATTAGTCGGTTGGAATGGGATTACTGATGAAGTCTTTCAAGCAATTGAATATCTGGAATTTAATGAAGAAATGTGCGGACTAGTAGTACAAGAACGCCGTCAAATCGTCGTCAATAATGTGCCGTACTCTAGCTATTCCAAAGCCCACATTTTCCGTGCTTTGCAAATCACAGCCTACGCAGGTCAACCATTAATTGCTCAGGGCAAACTGCTTGGTGTCCTTTCTTTTGCAAGTCGCACCCGTACCTGTTTCACTTCTGAGGAAATTGCTCTATTACAAGCAACCTCCGATCAGGTAGCGGTTGCTCTGGAACGCGCTCAGTTAATGGCTTCGTTACAGCGACGCAAAGAAGAATTGATCAAAGCTAATCGGATCAAAGATGAATTTTTGGCAGTTCTTTCCCACGAACTTCGCACGCCGCTAAACCCGATTCTGGGATGGTCGAAGTTACTGCAAATGAAAAAGTATGATGAAGCAACCACTACTCGCGCTCTCGAAACTATTGAGCGTAATGCCAAGCTTCAAACTCAACTAATTGAAGATTTACTGGATGTCTCTCGCATTCTGCAAGGTAAACTTATTCTGAATATTGCTCCTGTAAATCTGGAAACTGCGATCGCCGCAGCTATAGAAACTGTACGTCTAGCTGCTGAAGCCAAATCTATCAATTTACGATTTACGATCTTAGACTTTCCTGCGGAATCCTACGCGAACGATTTGGAATTAGAAAATCCTCAGAGAAATTTAGAATCTATCGATTTTAACAAGCAACCAGATAATCTCAAATCCCAAATACAAGTTGCGCTAGAAGCACATCAAAGTCGCAACTCCAAATTTCTCGTCACAGGTGATTCTGGTCGCTTGCAGCAAGTTATTTGGAATTTACTTTCTAATGCCATTAAGTTTACACCCCAAAATGGAGAGGTAGAAATCAGTTTAGAGTCTGTTGGTTCTCAGGCTCAACTTCGAGTCAGTGATACAGGTAAGGGAATAAGCCCTGACTTTTTACCATTCGTCTTTGACTACTTCCGCCAAGCTGATGGCGCAACTACGAGAAAATTCGGGGGACTAGGATTAGGGTTAGCGATTGTTCGTCACATTGTCGAGTTACATGGCGGCACAGTTAAGGCAGAAAGTTTGGGTGAAGAACAGGGAGCAACCTTTACAGTCATGCTACCGCTAATTAAAATTCATCTAAATAGCCACCAGATTATCTCTCAACCTGATGATTTGCCCGCCTTAAATGGCTTGAAAGTTCTGCTTGTAGATGATGAGCGTGATACGCGAGAGTTAATTACTTTCATTTTAGAGCAATCTGGCGCGGTAGTAATCCAGGCTGCATCGGCGATCGAAGCACTACGAATTATGCCTCAATTCCAGCCAAATCTGCTGTTAAGCGACATTGGAATGCCGGAAGTAGACGGCTATATGCTGATTCGTCAAATTAGAGCTATGTCACCAGAACAAGGAGGGAGAATTCCTGCGATCGCAATCACCGCTTATGCTGGTGAGGTTGATTATCAACAAGCAATTGCCGCCGGATTTGGGCAGCATATTACCAAGCCAGTAGAGCCAGCTAAATTACTTCGAGCGATCGCTAACCTAATTTATAGTTGTAGTAACCTGCGTTAGATTCCCGACTTTTCGGCAAATTTTGATATTAAAAGTTAATTGAGTTTTTCAATTAACTTTACAACTCGTTCCTTAACTTCATCTCGAACGCGGCGAAAAGTTTCAATTGATTCTCCTGCTGGATCGTCAAGTTGCCAATCTTCAAACACCTCTCTCAACACCCACTCCTGGGGTAAATTAACACCACAACCACATAATGAAATCACAGCATTATAATCATTAACATTGAAATCACTTAAAGGCTTAGAAGTTTGATTGCTAATATCAATACCAATTTCCGCCATAACCTCAACAGTAACGGGATCTACTTGACTTGCTGCTAAACCTGAACTAGCAACAGCAACTTTACTTTCTCCTAATATTCGTGTAAATCCCTCTGCCATTTGCGATCGGCGCGAATTATGCTTGCAAACAAACATCACTTTTTTCATCACTTCTTACCTTTGCTCCTTGTAGGATTTTTGAAAGATTTATCAGCTAATACAGTTCAGTAATCCAAGCATATTGATTTATAAGCTTCTCGATTTAGATGTTGTAAAATAACGTTTTTCAAACCAGAAAGCAACATTCACCAGACCAATCAACACAGGCACTTCCACTAGAGGCCCGACAACAGCAGCAAAAGCAACACCTGAATTAATTCCAAACACCGCAATAGCAACTGCGATCGCCAGTTCAAAATTATTTCCGGCTGCTGTAAAAGCTACACTTGCGGCTCTAGAATAGTCTGTCTTAATTCGCCAAGCCATGTAAAAGCTGACCAGAAACATGATGACGAAGTAGACGATCATCGGAATGGCAATCTTCACCACATCCAAGGGTATGTGAACAATCAAATTGCCTTTCAAGCTAAACATAACCATGATTGTAAATAATAAAGCAATCAGAGTTATGTGGTTGATTTTAGTTATAAATTTCTCGTGATACCACTGCTTACTCTTCGCTTTCACTAAAAAGAAACGAGTGAAAAATCCAGCCAAAAAGGGAATACCAAGATAGATAAACACACTTTTGGCAATCTCGGCAATGCTGACATTTACAATGCTGCCTTTTAACCCAAATAGTGGCGGCAGTACAGTGATAAAAAACCACGCATAAGGACTATAAAAGATGACTTGAAATATACTATTAAAGGCAACCAATCCAGCCGTATACTCTGTATTGCCTCCTGCCAAATCACTCCACACAACTACCATTGCAATACAACGGGCTAATCCAATCAGAATCAATCCCGTCATGTATTCTGGATAATCATGTAAGAAAATAGTTCCCAGAGCAAACATCAAAATTGGCCCAATGATCCAATTCTGAAGTAATGACACACCAAGAACTTTTCCGTTGCGAAATACATCTCCTAACTCTTCGTATCGCACCTTGGCTAGGGGTGGGTACATCATCAGAATTAAGCCGATGGCAATTGGTATATTGGTTGTTCCTACTTGAAACTGGTTGATAAAAGCTTCTACTCCCGGAAAGAAATAGCCCAGGCTTATACCAATAGCCATTGCTAAAAAAATCCACAAAGTCAAGAAGCGATCAATAAAAGAGAGACGTTTTGAAGTCTTTTTGTTCATTACAAAGTTCATGTAGCTGACATTATTCAAAATCTCTTTAGCGATCGCCTACGTTATTCAGATACACTGTGCTAGAACCATCAATCTTAATCGTCGTCACCTTTGTCGAATCAGTGACCTGTGTAACCTTTGACGATCGCTGAGTTTCAATTGATGAATTGGTTGTAGCTGTCCAACTGCTCGCAAAAGCTAACACTCCAAAAAAGAGAGGCAATTTCTTTGCTATTGCGTTCATTGACTTCACCGTTATGGGTAATTTTGAAAGTATATTTATGTCATTTCAACAAAACTTGATGTGTCAATAACAAGCATAGCACCATATAGAAAATTCCATCAAAAAAAGTTGATGTTTTAAGTCAAGAGCGGTAGAATCCAATTTGCTTAATCTTTCTTGGAAATATCAACTAGAGCCTTAAAGCCAACCGGAGCCATTCGGGCGTAGTCATGTCTGAAATCGCTATCCTTTATTGCTAGACCAAGACCAACTACTAGAATTCCAGAAACGATCACTTGAGCAAACAATCTGTTCAGCATCACAAGGGTTCCTATTAGACAGTAAGCAATTTTTTTTAGACGGTGATATTAGCCATCACATCGTTAGTAGCTAAATAAATTCAACGCAAACGGAATCAGTCCTAGTTGACACTTCTAGGGTTTGAACGTATTACCATCGTTGATAACTAAATAAATTAATTCAGCGCAAACAAAATCAATCCTAGTTGACACTTCTAGGGTTTGAAGCTGTGAGATTCTGGTTTCAATGAATTAACTTATCTGAACTCTTTCCTAATCGCAGCAGGGACGTGCAGACGAAATTACACTATTGCGGCTAAAATCTGCCAGATATGACTCTAAAACGTTAAATTGGGGCAAATTCAAACTGTAATAAATCCAACGTCCTTCCTGACGGGAGTTAACTAAGGCAGCTTCCTTGAGGGTTTTCAGGTGAAAAGATAGTTTTGACTGACTTACCCCCAAGACCTCGCACAAATCACACACACATAATTCTCGCTTTCGTAGCAATTGCAATACACTAATCCTGAGTGGATCAGAAAGGGCATGAAAGCCAGCAGGAATTAAATGAGAAATAGTGGCAGCGGGGGTTTGCATGAATTAAATTTCGATAAGAGATTCTATCTCTATTGTGAAGCAGAGACTATGGCTTCAGACTGATAGCGGATGCCAGCTTGCTTAAAGCGATGTAAAACTTCACCCAAGCGATCGCAGTCGGCAATCAAACTGATCCTTACATAACCTTCACCCGCAACCCCAAAGGCATTACCTGGGGTAACAACTACGCCAGTTTGCTGCAATACATTCAAGGCAAAATCCGTGGAACCCATACCCACCGGACACTTCACCCAAAGATACATTGTCGCTTTGGTTCTGGGAATATCCCAACCCAACTCTCCTAACCCGTGAATGAGGAAATCGCGGCGGGTACGGTAACGTTGTTGTACCTCATGCAAATATACATCTGGCAGTTGTAAAGCGGTTTCGGCTGCTGTTTGTAATGCGGCAAAAATACCGTAATCCAAGTTAGTTTTTAGTGTCCGCAAACCTTGAATTACATGGCGATTACCTACGACAAACCCAACACGCCAACCAGCCATATTGTAGGTTTTAGATAAGGTGTGAAATTCCACACCAATATCTTTTGCACCGGGAATTTCTAGTAAGCTAGTGGGTTGATAACCATCAAAAGCTAACTCGGCGTAACACAAATCATGCACCAGCAAGATTTCATATTTGCGGGCAAAGGCGACGATTTCTTCAAAAAATTCGCGGGGGGCGGTGGCGGCAGTGGGATTACTGGGATAGTTAAAATAGAGAATTTTCGCCTGTCTTGCAACTTCGTCAGGAATGGCAGCTAAATCAATTAACCAGTCATTTTCGGGTTTGAGAATTAAACTGTGGATTTTACCACCAGCGATCGCCGGGCCGCGGAAATGTGCCGGATAAGCTGGGGAAGGAACCAGAACTAAATCACCAGGGTTAATATAGGCGATCGCTAAATGAGTTAATCCTTCTTTAGAACCCAGCAATGGCAAGGCTTCGCTATCAGGATCGAGAACCACATCATAACGGCGACGATACCAGTTAGTGATAGCACGGCGGAAACTAGCTGTGCCCTCAAAAGGTGGATAACCGTGATTGCTAGAATCTTTTAAAGCAGCGATCGCCGCTTCGACTACTGGTGCTGGTGTTGCACCATCGGGGTTTCCCATACCCAAGTCAATTAAATCTAACCCTTGTTCCCGTGCTTTAGCTTTCAGTTCATCTAAACGGGCAAATACATAAGGTGGTAGTTTTTGTATGCGTTCTGCTGGGACAATCCAATTTAAACTCATAAAACCTCGTCACTGATTCCCTTAGGCGAAACTCGATTTGTAGTGTCTTTACTATCTATAGGTGCAGTGGTAGAAACCATTGCCGCCATCAATTGTTCCAAAGCGACTTTAAACGGTAGTCGATGGATGTCAGAATTAGGAACTAAAGCCATTTCGGCGGCTGTTTGCAACTCGCCTAATGTAATATTGCCCAATCCCAAATCGCTTAATCTTTGGGGTAGTCCAATTTCTGCATAAAACTTTAATAACTGTTGTCGTGCGGATGCAGCCAGTTGATTGCCTTGTAGCATTTCTTCTAAACGCAGTTGCACTAAAATCCCAAAAGCAACTTTTTCGCCATGAATACTGCCATGTCCTGAAATATGAGTTAAACCATTATGCACGGCATGGGCGGCAACTGTGCGACACTGCGCCCCTCCAAGTCCCCCAACTACCCCGGCAAGTAAAACAGTCGCGTCTACAACTTCTCGCCAAACCTCACTACCTGGTTCTTTCAAGGCTGCGGCTGATTTTTGTAACAAGATATCTCGCAAAACTCGTGCTTGTTGCACTGCGGCAATAATTAAAGTGTCTTGCAAATGTCCACTGCTAACTGAGGCTTCGTACCACTTAGCGATCGCATCACCAATTCCAGCTATTAAAGTGTGTTGTGGTGCAGTTTTAATCAAGTCATAATCGAGTATCAGTAAATCGGGACAACGAGATAGCCCCACGTCATAGAGGAATGCCCCATCTTCCGAATAAACATTTGATAAGGCACTCCAAGCTGCACAGGTAGCCCCTGATGTCGGAATTGTCACCACTGGCAACTGTAACTGCTGCGCGACTAATTTCGCAGTATCTAGGGCTTTGCCGCCACCAACACCGATAATTACATCAGCTTTATGTTCTTTTGCCTTATTCTGTAAAGATTTCAGGCTAGCTTCACAGCAATCTGCACCATAAGAAGCTAGGACAGTATGTAATTGTTGCGCTTCTAAAACTGGTTGCAAATTTTGTTGGCTGATGGCGAGAGTAGACTTACCTGCCACAATCAAGGGACGACTTCCCAAACAGGCGATCTCTGCTGCGGCTGTTTGCAACACCCCAGAACCACGGATTACTTTTGCGGGGGAAACTGTAAGCGTAAATAATGAACTAGAGGTTTGAGTAGACAAAGAAGGTTGGGTAGAAAAATTATTGGGCATATATCTAGTTTGCCAAAACCTTGACATTTCTTAATCAATATAGACTGGTAATCGGGGATACTTGTTGCCAAGCTGGTTTTTGGATGGCTGTAACCCTGCACCCGGCTCATCTAGATTTGAGCCAAGCAATTAAACAAACAAGTTCTGCTGCCGAGTGATTGAGTACTTTGACGACATTGCTTGAATCTATAAATGCCCATTGACCTGAAATTCCGAACTATCAAAATTTTGAATAACCGTATAATTAGTTAACATTAACATTGTCAGATTCTCAAGAAAAGCAATCGAGAATTGATAATGTGTAGGCGATCGTGCTATTTCATGCCATCCTTAGCTCCAGATATATATGTAAAGGTATGCAAATATACGCTCCTACAACCGCTTTATTTGCTGCAAAGAATTTTGAAAATGGTAACAGTGGCAATTAAGACAAAAACTGACAAATCACAGATGTCAGTACCCATTACCCGCGTGCTAATTAACTTTTTCCCACAGTATAACCACTAAAGTGTGAATATCTTAATCTAAAAATAACCATTAATGTATCAGTAAATACAAAATAAATGTTGTCATCCTGATAACAGGTAAATTATTTTTGTTCTTTGGGCATTGGGCACAAGGGGCAGAGGTGCAAAGGGGCAGAGGGAAAAGACTTTCTCCTCTGCTCCCCTGCTCCCCTGCTCCCCTGCTCCCCTGCTCCTCTACTCCCCTACCCCCTTGCCTCTTAAGCAGTAGGTTTTGGCAATTGGGCAAAATTCTCTGTGTAAATTTTGACTGTTACGGGGGAATTTTGATGAGAAACTAGCGATCGCTTGACCTCACCCAAGTAAACTGGTACAGAAATCCCTGCTTCCGGGTGAATAATAGTGCGGGCGCGAACTGTCAAATTGTCATCTTCCCGTGTACCAGAGCGACCATAAGAAAACAGATTACTAGCTGCTTGACGTAAAGTTGCTTCTAATTGTGTGGGTGTAATTTGCGGTGATGTGGCAATTACTGCTTGTGTTGAGCCATTGTCATAAACTAGAGTGTACCGCGCTGCTCCTGGAATCACAGTCCGACTTAAGGGAACTATTGAGAGTCCAAATAAACCAGCAGTCAGCACCAGCATAAAGCCAGTCGTACCCACTAGCCGAAAGCGGATGCCCCATTTGAGAATAAAAGCCAAAACTGTTAAGGCAGCAAATGCCAAGGTTGCTATACCTGACCATTGGGTGTACTGAAGAAAGTTAGCTGTTGTGAGCATAAGCTTGGTTATGGAGGCGTCTTTTTTTCGTTACCGACACACCCATTTTACCGAGAGCTTACACATCTCAAGCTCACCCCACCTGCTATTACTTTTCCAAATTCCTCAGTTATTCAGAACAGTATTGGCTCACTAGAGACGATATGGGGATTTTTAGATGTCTGCAACCTAGTTTGAACACTATCAATTATTGCTAGCCAATCAGCATCTTTGTTCCATTCAGAGTAAATTTTGGTTTTAGTCGCCGCGTCGTAGAGATTACAAAAAACTACATTCTCTTCTCCAGCAGTTGCGGCAAGAATCAGAGGTCTGGAAAAGTCTTGGACTAGCGATACAGCTAAAAGGAAACTTTTAGCAAAGTTCGTTTCTATTCCAGTCCTAACAACATAAATTTCATCCGCTCTAACAACGATGTCTAATTTAATGTTGTCCTTATCTTTAAATTCTTTCGTCGTTAATTTAAGTTCTGATATATAACCAGTCAGCCCTTTCTGCTGCACAGGAATAGTCATTTTATTATTTATATCATAGTTATACCATAAGTAGGATTCTCCACTTAATTCTCCTTTTTTCACATATAAATAGATAGGTTCTGGCGGATTACAAAGACCTAGCTGAATTTTATTAATCATGTTTTATGTTCCTTGATAAAAGATAAAACTTTTTAGATATTCCGTTAAATTCAATATTTTTTAAATTGTGCTTAACTGAAGAAAAATAATAAATATACAAAAGGGCATCTACAAGAGATGCCCGTCATGCAGGAAAACCCCAAAGGGATGTCCCTACACCTTCCCAACAATCAGCAACAGTGACTAATTAGGTATTAGTCACACTCACAGTCACAGACGTGAATATAGCAATATTATTAACTGAAAACTCTAGATGTCCCCAGTGCATACACTGAAAAAACTAATAGCTAATTTTGATGAGATGCAAGCCTACCTTGTTGGTTATAACGATCTATTACTCCACAAATGGCAGCCAAAATTAACCATGAAAGCGCATTCAAACGAAAATCGAAGAGGGTTACATCTACTGTATTCAATAAAATCCATCCAACAAAAGCCAGAAGATAACTGAAAAATATCAATCTGTCTCCTGTATTTATATGTTTTGACTTTTGCAGTAATTGAACAGCTGTAATTAAAATCCAAGCGAGTAAGCCACAAAATAAAAAAGCACTGGGAAAACCAGTTTCAGCAGATAACATCAAAAACAAGTTATGGGGATGACCCAAAGGAATGTGCATCTGGGTTTTGTAAAGTGTACTAAAACTGCGTAACCCCCAGCCAGTCCAAGGATGTTGTTGAGCTAAAGACCAGGCAAACTCCCACTGAGTTTTTCGCATTAAAGCGACTGGTCTATCTGGATACATATCGTCATTTAACCTTGCCCAAAAGAATGTAGGCACTACCCAGCGAAAAATTTGAGCGACTGCTGAGGGAGCAAAAGCTGCCAAAAGCACACTAGAGACGATCGCAGCAACAGCACCTACAAGAATGCGCCAACCTTGGTAGAGTGCATAAGCTAAACAGGCAAAAATCGCGATCGCCCAGCCATTACGCGAGTTGGTAAAAATCAAGGTCATAAAATTTGCAATCACTGTCACGGTTAGAAAGAGAAAGGGAACTGGAGACTGAGCTAGCAGAGGAAAAGTTGCAGTAAGTCTTTTCCCTGTGCCCCTGTGCCCCTGTGCCCATTGTTCCAGCCACAACCCTAGAGCAAGAATGAAAACTATTACTAGATAAGCTGCGAAGGTGTTAGCGTGCAAGAAAAGTGAAGCGATACGACCTGGGGGATTTCCGCCTGGTCTGATTGTCCAACTGAATACAACCCAGACAAACTGGAACTTAAAACTCCAGCCTAAAAATAATTGTCCCAACCCCATAATTATCACTGGCATGGAACCGATCACCAAAGCCCAAGCCATTTGCCGCAATTGGGCAAATGTTTGAATCAGAGCGCTATGAGCGGCGAAAAGCAAAAAAAATGGTAAGAAATTAAATAAGCCGAGGAAAGCTGCTGTTTTGTCTTGAGCAAACCCAGCACTCACGATCAGCAATAGACTCAAAAGGGCAAATCCCCAGTTGAGGGGGCGGCGATTAATTTTGCGGGATTGTTTCAGCCAAGTTATTAATGAGACAAAACCTACAGTCACAGCCCCCACTAAAGGACTCAATGGGAAGATTAACAGTGCCCATAGAGAGTAGTTCCAAGAAGATTGCCAACGAAACTTGAAATAGTCAAAAACCTTGTTCAAGCTGGCTCCCAACATTCCTCACGGGTGAGGCGAATTTGAGCTAAGGCAAAGATGGTAGGAATGATTCGACCATAGTTAGTAGCGATCGCTCTCCACCCTAAATCCGCAAAAAACCAAGTCCACATCATTGGCCCAATCACAGCAAACATGGTGCGGGCTGCCCCATAACGAGCTGCACTCACTGTCATACCCCGTTGCGCCATTTGCATCGCCACATAGCTTTGGAATTGCGTTGCAGCTGCTTCTGAGCCTGTAATTGCCGCTTGTTTGGCTACTTCATAAGTAGCAAAGTGGATGGCAAATTGACGGGCAATTTGCTTAAGCACAAGTGGCTGGAGAAGAGAAGTAACCGCGATCGCACTACCGCCTTTGAAAAGTAACCCCAAGGGGTCAGGCTGCAATAAAAGTGGTAGCGGTTCTTTTAGCTCTGATTTGATCAGGTGACGCTGCACTCGCAGAGTCAATTTTTGTTTTTCCTGTTCAGGTAATTTTTTCCACACCTGTCCTAGCAGATGCAAAAATACTTCTGCTTCTAAATCAATAGTTGCCAGCTGATTAGAATAGGAAATTTTTAGATACTTACATACTTGAACTAAGGCTTGTCGGTAAGTTACCTGGCCTGTGCGTCCCCGTAATACCGTTATCCCATCTGCCGCCAAAAAACGAAAGCGACCCTCTAGTGAATCTAACCAAGCTTTGCGGTCTTGGCTTTGCACTTCGATGGGTTCGGGTGTGTGTACATAGTCTAGGGGATTGAACTTACGACTAAATAGAATTGCCGTTAAGTCTTGCAATTCTTCTTCGGTCGCTAACTCTAGCGCCGCCCTCATTTCATCCAATTTCCCTTCCTCCCTTCCATGCAGCTTCGTGTACCTTATTCTACTATTAGCTTTCAGCAGTCATTAGTAGTAATTTTGTCCTTTGATGATAACTAATGACTATTCAAGAGGCAGGAGGCAGAACTAACCTATGTTTAAAAGCGTGGAACTTTGGCTGTGAAAGCTTTGTATCTCGCTGTACTTTCTGCTCGATACAATTCTTCTTTCTTTTTAAACTAGGTTTTTGACCCAGAACTAAAGTTTTTATTCATACTTCTTTCCTCCTGCCTTCTCTTATAACTAATGACCAATAATTAGGGACTTTTGACTTATGACAGATATTGCAGTGATTGGTGCCGGAATTGCCGGTTTAGTCTGCGCCCAGCAGTTAACTCAAGCTGGATATTCGGTAGTAGTGGTGGAAAAGTCGCGTGGTTTGGGAGGAAGACTAGCTACACGCCGCTTGCATGGAACTTGGGCGGATCATGGGGCTTGTTATCTGAAACCAAAGGGTGAATTGTTGGGACGTTTTGTGGAAATATTGCGTGAGCGCCATATCCTTGAAGTTTGGACAGATGGGGTTTACGAACTCACAGCAGATGTTCCTTTATCTGAACCCAAAAACCGCAGTCCGCGTTATGTTGCACCTGAGGGAATGAGTGCGATCGCTAAATCCCTCGCCCCAGGTTTAGAAATATTACTGAATCAGCGTGTCATCGCTATTACTCCAACTGCTGAAAATAGTTGGTGTTTGACTCTGGAATCTAGTAATGAAGAATTAACTGCAAAAGCTATAGTCCTCGCTATTCCCGCACCCCAAGCTGTAATGCTGTTGTCACCTTTGGGTGAAAGTGTATTGGATGCAGTCTTTTTGGATAATTTGCGTTCTGTAGAATTTTATCTTTCGATTAGTGCGATCGCTGGATATCCTTCTACATTGCAACCCCTCCCTCAATGGAAAGCTCTAACTTTTGTGGATGATGCTGATTTAGCATGGATTGGTTTGGACAGTAGCAAGCGTCCTAACCCTCAACAACCACATTTTGTAGTGCAAAGTAGCGCTGATTTTGCTCAACGTCATCTAGAATCACAGGATTTACAATCTGCTGGAGAGTATATGTTGCAACGAGCAGCTGAATCTCTCTCCCTTCCTTGGCTGAATGCTCCTGAATGGATGCAAGTACATCGTTGGCGTTATGCCTTTCCTAGCCATCCTTGGCACGAAGCTTTTTTATCTGCCGGAACTTCCTCACCTTTAGTTTGCTGTGGTGATTGGTGTGGCGGCAATCTTGTCGAAGGTGCGATGCTTTCTGGATTAGCTGCTGCTGAGGAAATTAATAACCAGTTGCATCATCTATCTTTCGATAATGTGAACTTTTTAAACGTTTTTGCCCGATCATTTAATCTGTCGCTAGACTGATTTTGCACTATAGGTGAGTCGCTATTTTTCTGACTGACTAAATCAAAGTGCAACCAATAAGTTTCTTAGATGAAATAGCAAATTTTGTCGCAAACCTCAAAATTGATGTAAATTACCCAAAAAGCTTAAATTAATGAAAAACTTGTTCCTAATTCAAGTTTTTTATTGCCGTTAATCTTGATCCCCTAGCCTTAATGCTGCATTTTATGTAGATTTCTGCTACAAAAGCAGAAGTTTAAAATAATTAGGATTATAAATATAAAATGTCGGTATACCAGGTTATTGGATGCTATTTTAATAAGTCATGCTAGGAGACAGTATAAACTTTAATTAAAATAAGCCAAGCCAAATGTCTGGCATTGTACCAATAATCAAGGCTAGTTTCAGGGTCTATTGCATCTATCAGTTAAAAGTAGTTTAACTGACTTTTAATGACGACATTGCCATCTAAAAAAGTTATTTTATTCACCAAGCATTGACTTGATTAAAAAAGGAATTTAAAAACCATGAAAACGGTAGTCAATTTCACACAGCAATCAATAGTAGGAGAGATTGAAAGCGTTTTGGATACATATCCATCCCATCCATATCAACAAGCCTTTGCAATTCCTGATTTACGCCAAGAGCTAATTACTTTCGTCCTCAACCGCATTCCCTCCTTTTACAGTGTCATGTCTGATGAACAGATGCCGCTAGCAGAGGCTGAACAAGGAAGCTTGGCTTATTACAAATTGCCTCGTAAACCTTTAGAACAGCAACTACATTTACAAAATTTGATTCACCAAGGCATTTGTTTAATCGTTCAAGAAAAGTCAGATTGGATTAGCGATCATGTTTGTGAAACAGTTGAATCAGCTTGTGAACCTTCCCATTGGTTTGGTTAATAACTATAACAAGATTTGGCTTTCTGCTGAAATATAATCATGTCCGCAGTTAATTTTTGAATATTGGGCCAATCCCACGACTAAAGTCAGTATAAAAGACGTGGGATTAGCTCAATATTTTTTTCAAAGCACACCCTTCTCCTATGGTTGACACTATACGTAAGATTAGGGACGAGGATTAAAATAATTCTTCCCCAACTTTTAGTGAATTATTTAGATAAAGCATTCAGTATATTACTCTTGAGGTGTAAACTTTGACAATGACTAAGTTCAAAGGACATCCCAGGATATGAGAAAAATAAATGCTTTAATGCTGGTAAATATTACTGTGACTATCGGGGTGGTAGCATTAACATCCAAAGTCACTAATGCCCAATTATTTTACCCACCAGCAAGCGATCGCCATTCATTAATGGTAATGGGTCAAGGAGTGGTGAGAGTGCCAGCAGATACAGCAGATATTGAATTGGTATTCAGTAGCGGAGAGAGCAATGATGAGTTACAAACGCAACCATCAGCCTTCCCAGAAACCCGCCGCCTATCCTCACCCTCCAGGTATGCCTCCGGCACGCCAAGGGCGAACGGCAGTCCCTCTTTGTTGGAACAAGACCGGGCTGCCTCACCGACTCTACTTTTAAATTACAAAACAGCAGCAGAACCTTTACCAAACAAAAAATCCCTAACTAAAGCAACTCTTCAGCCTGTAGTGGATAGCCTAGTTGCTAAAGGGATTAGTGCTGATAAAATTCAAGTGCAAATTAACCCTAATTCTAGTGAAAATAACGCCAGGATATTGGTGAAACTGGAAAAACCAACACGCGATCGCGTCCAGGAAATTGTTGCTACAGCGAACAAGTCTACGAGCCAAATTGAAAACCTTTCTGTTAAGAGCGTCGGTGTTGAATACTCAGTTAATGACTGCCAAGCTTTGCAGAGTTCAGTTTATCAATCAGCGATGAAAGATGCTCAAAGCCGCGCTCAAGCTTTAGCAACTGCGATGGAAGTTAAACTTAGTACTCCTTCTGTAGCCGAGCCATTTTACACATTATTTTATCCCTCATGTAATTCTAAAACTGGAGTTCCTTTACCTTCATTTGCTAGTGTTTTATTATCACCAGCTTATAATCCAGATGCTCCGGCAGAAGTTGAAATGAAAAAGGATATTTTTGTGACATATACAACGAAATAAACATTTATATGTAGTGCGATCACACTTTGATATAGTCAAAATTGGAAGTGCGATCGCTTAATTATTTTTACGGCATTCCCACTTAATCAGCTAATTGCCTAATCTCATAATGCTAATTCTACAAATAGGGAATTTTGCTCCAAATGATATTTTGTTTGAATGGAAAAATAACCAAACTGCTGAAGTTTCTTTTAAAGTTTAAGGGAAAATATATAGTACAAAGCTTGAGTTTAAAGATGATTTTGTCGATGATTGTCGACTATTTAGTTTAATTCTACAAGTAGTTGATAAAACTGTGCCTAATGGCGGCATATTTTACCCACTTGATAATGGAAATAATTATATCACTGGGTACATTTTTCTAACCAACGAACAGCGACGATTGCTCAAATCTGAAAGATTGGTTGTACTTTCTCCACCAACTAACTGAAAAAATAGAAATTGAGGTTACTCATTTGAAGTTCTAGTATATCAGGACTTACGCTATTCACTAGAGTCTAGACTAGATTGCAGATTTAAAACTCCAATCATGAAAAAACTCCAGAAATGTTTGTGACAAATCTGGAGTCAGGAAAGATACGCATTTACCTATACCAAATTTTCACCGTGAGAGAATCCTACGTCATCAGGGTATACACTCAAATGTGGATTAAAATGTCTAGTGGCAAACCACTGTGCTTCTTGTTTACTACACCTTCTCTGTTGGAAGTAACGCAAAACAGCCCCAGATAAACTGAGGCTGTTTTGCGAGAGTTGATTGGCAGCAGGGAGGAGGGTTACATCAATAAATGATGTCTGTGTTAAATATAGATAATTCAGTATGTATCCTTATTCAGCCATGTTTTGGCATATCAGGATAATTTAGAAAATTCTGATTGCTTTTTTTAAAAAGAAACTCCAGAATGCTTAAGTGCATCTGGAGCAGTAACAGGTTTCTAACATGAATCAATTTTTACTTATGCGATCGCCCAATGTCGTTAGGGTATATACTTAAATATATTTTATGCCTATTTATCCGGAAATCAACCAACAAATTACCTTCTTTTATACCCATAACCTCAAGACATCTACAGAATTCTACGAGCAAAAACTCGGATTAGAGTTATGGCTTGACCAAGGAAGCTGTCGAATTTATACTATTATTGGTTCTGGATACTTAGGATTGTGTCAAGCAAACGAAAAATCAACTCCCCCAACCAACAAGCAATCAAGTGTCATTTTTACTCTGGTAACACAGCAGGTAGATGAATGGTTTGAATATCTCAAAGAACGTGGCATCGAATTTGAAAAGCCACCCACACTAAATGAAAAGTACAACATTTACCATTGCTTTTTCCGCGATCCTGATGGTTATTTGATTGAAATTCAACGTTTCGAGACTAACGATAAGAAAAAAGACATAACCAAATAAGTTATGTCTAAATGTTTAATTTACAGGGCAGGATTGTTACAGGTTAGAACTTTTAGATTTACTGGGGTACACGATATCAACTAATGCTGTATGGACATTATCGATAGGAATGTACCTTTTCTTCTATATATTTATCGGGATGAAATGTGGAGTTTATGCAGCCACTAAAAAATCGTTACATTTATTTATAATTGCTGTGTATGTCTAGCCAGTTGTAAGCATCGCTCTTGATTTTTATATAATTTCCACCTAATTATTGCTCACAAAAACTTTTTGGATAAGTCCTAATAATAAGTATTTAACCGGACTTGATATTGGATAACAGAAGCTAGAATACAATCACTGCCGTGAGCATATCATGTTCTTTAGCAAAATTACTTTTAAAGTATCTTCTTTACTATTAGTTACTAATTGTGCTACTTTGATAGCGATTATTTTTAAGCTAAAAAATGCTTAAAATATCGGTTCACGAAATATTTTATTAGGGTGACTACATGATAATCGAAAAAATAAAATGGATACACACAGCATTACAACCTAAAGGTTCAGTAATGAAATCAACTTTCAAACATATTTTATGGAGTGGAGCTTTCGGATTTTTAATTTCTCTGCTTTACCATTTTGACAAACCTGTATCCCAACCTATTTTAGGAAGTGTTATTCCTAGTATTGTTTTAGGTTTGTTACTTGTATTTCGGACAAATACTGCTTATGAGAGATTTTGGGAAGGAAGAAAATGCTGGGGATCTATAGTAAATAACGTCCGAAATCTAGCGCGGCAAATTTGGGTATCAGTTGATGAAATTTCACCAGAAGATAAAGCCAATAAAATCACGGCATTAAACTTATTGGCAGCTTTTGCTGTAACAACTAAATTACATTTACGAGGAGAGGCTGTCAATAGCGAATTAGAAGATTTAATGCCATCTACTAAGTATATAAAACTGAAAATTATGAATAATCCGCCTATAGAGGTTGCTTTTTGGATAGGAGATTATTTACAGGAACAGTATCATCGTAATTGCCTTAATAGCTACCAGCTAACATCTATGCAAGAATTATTGAATAATCTTGTGGATAATTTAGGTGCTTGCGAACGGATTTTAAAAACGCCTATGCCATTTGCTTATGCGATTCATTTGAAGCAATTGCTGGTTTTATATTGCTTTTTGCTACCATTTCAGATAGTACAAAGTCTTGGTTGGTGGACAGGTTTAATTTCTGCTTTGGTTGGTTTTACAGTGTTTGGTATTGAAGCCATCGGCTTAGAGATAGAAAATCCTTTTGGTTATGACGCTAATGATTTACCATTAGATACAATTTGCGAGACAATGAAACGCAATATTGACGATTTAATTACTTTGACTCCTAATGCGCGATCGCACAGAGAAAGTATATGATTAAAGTAAACAAATTTTCATTAATCATTTTTAACTACTAACTTTTTATATAGAACTCATATTTGATTTATGAAAAAATTCAGTACAACTCAAAGAGGCTTCTTGACTGTTGCCTCTTGCCTCTTGCCTCCTACGTAAATAGGCTACGCTACCCTGCGCTAACAGAAATCAAATCGGATTGCTATAGACTCCGAATCGCCATCTCTAACCCTTCACATACACGAGTAAGAAAATCTAAATCCAAAGTAGCGATCGCATCACTAACTTTGTGATAATGTGGATTTCGCAAGAATGCCGTATCTGTCACCATCATTGCCGGATAACCCAAATCCCAAAATGGAGCATGATCGCTAAGTCTGGTTTGGGGAACTATTAAACCTCGATTCGGCACGGGTAGCCATTGACTAGATACGCCAGCTTTGCGAATATTACGGCTCATCCCAATTAAGTCAGGTAATGTCCGCAAATTACCAATTAAAGCAATAAAATCACCCGTATCTGGGTAGAAGCGTTCCAGAGGAGGGGGATAACTCTGGGAACCAGGTGTAGAATCCTTGTAGCCCAGCATTTCTAAGGAGATCATTAAGCGTAGCTGTTGCTTTTCTTGATGCAACAGGGCTGCATAGTCAGCACTACCCAATAAGCCGTATTCTTCCATATCGAAAGCAACCAGTCTTAAAGGATATCTGACAGCTTCGGCAGCAAACTTTCTTGCCAATTCCAGCAACACCGCTACACCTGTAGCATTATCATCAGCCGCAGGTGTTCCCGGAACGCCATCATAATGAGCACCAATTAAAATCGGTGGCAAATCCTTTTTTTGCCCTCTAGTTCGGGAAGGTAAATTTAATATCAAGTTATTACAAGCTTTACCTCTAACTTCAAAGGTGTGGATTTCCACACTCCCCCATTGAGAAAATTGCTGGCGGATGTGTTCTTGGACAAAAAAATGTCCAGCGCTTGCGATGTAAGGATCGCGTTCTCGCGCTATCTCACTTAGGGAAGTTTGTAATCGCTCTGTTAAATTCAAATCTTTAAAATAGTGGCAATATTTAGAGTTTTCCGATACTTAAAAAAGCAGAGCAAGTATTATTAAGGTGCATTGACTAACTTGCAGATACCGTAAACAGAAGTAGGCGGATAACTAGAATTGAGGCTGCTTGGGCATAGCAACCATCTCAATGCTATCCTAGTCTTGCAACTATCTCCTCTAGCTGCACTTCTTAGCTTACTGCCTTAATGATGAGTATTATACCATTGAGGTGTTTTTATCTTGTAGCACAAAGCTAGAAGTAGTTCCGCCCAATCATAATAAATATATAAGACACTTTAGGAGAAGAGTAACGCATGGGCAAGGTAGTCGGCATCGACTTGGGTACAACCAACTCAGTAGTCGCCGTTATGGAGGGTGGCAAGCCGGTGGTGATTGCCAATGCAGAAGGAATGCGAACAACCCCCTCCGTAGTTGGCTTCAGCAAAGAAGGTGAAAGGGTGGTTGGGCAAATGGCACGGCGACAAACCGTCCTCAATCCCCAAAATACCTTTTTTGCAGTTAAACGCTTCATTGGGCGCAAGTATGGCGAACTTAATCCAGATTCCAAGCGTGTACCTTATACCATCCGCAAAGACGAAGTAGGTAATATTAAAATTGCCTGTCCTCGTCTGAATAAAGATTTTGCCCCAGAAGAAATTTCGGCAATGGTGCTAAAGAAATTGGCAGACGATGCTAGTCGCTATTTGGGTGAACCAGTCACAGGGGCAGTGATTACAGTACCCGCCTATTTTAATGATTCTCAACGGCAGGCAACCCGCGATGCTGGCAGAATTGCTGGTTTAGAAGTGTTGCGGATTCTCAATGAACCGACTGCGGCATCTTTGGCTTATGGATTAGATCGAGGTGACACGGAAACTATCTTAGTATTTGACTTGGGTGGTGGCACATTTGACGTGTCGATTTTAGAAGTAGGCGATGGGATTTTTGAAGTCAAAGCTACCAGTGGAGATACGCAACTTGGTGGGAATGACTTTGACAAAATAATCGTAGATTGGTTAGCAGAGCAATTTCTGGAAACAGAAGAGGTAGACTTAAGACGCGATCGCCAAGCTTTGCAACGTCTAATGGAAGCGGCGGAAAAAGCCAAAATTGAACTTTCTGCTGTCAGCGTCACCGATATTAACTTACCCTTCATCACTGCCACGGAAGATGGCCCCAAACATCTAGAAACTCGTCTGACTCGTTCCGAGTTTGAAGGTTTGTGTGGTGATTTGGTGGGGCGATTGCGGACACCAGTAAAACGAGCGCTCAAAGATGCCGGACTTTCACCTAGAGACATTGAAGAAGTTGTATTAGTTGGCGGTTCTACACGGATGCCAATGGTGAAGCAGCTGGTGCGGGACTTGATTGGCACAGAACCCAACGAAAATGTCAACCCCGATGAAGTCGTGGGAGTAGGTGCAGCAATTCAAGCAGGTATTCTCGCTGGCGAACTCAAAGATGTGCTGCTTTTGGATGTCACGCCCCTTTCTCTGGGATTGGAAACCATCGGCGGCGTGATGAAAAAACTTATTCCCCGCAACACCACCATTCCAGTCCGTCGTTCTGACATTTTTTCCACGTCTGAAAATAACCAAAATACTGTGGAAATTCACGTAGTCCAGGGCGAACGGGATATGGCAGCAAATAACAAGTCTTTAGGGCGTTTCAAGCTCTATGGTATCCCACCAGCGCCACGAGGAATTCCCCAAGTTCAGGTGTCATTTGATATCGATGCTAATGGGATTTTACAGGTAACAGCTTTAGATAGAACCACTGGGCGAGAACAAAGTATTACCATTCAAGGCGCTTCCACCTTGAACGAGTCGGAAGTGAATCGGATGATTCAGGATGCTCAAAAATATGCCGATGTCGATCGCGAACGTAAAGAGAGAGTAGAAAAGCGGACTCGTTCTGAGGCGTTGATTTTCCAAGCAGAACGACAACTTAGAGAAGTAGCACTGGAATTTGGTATGCAGTTTGCCCGCAGCCGCCGCCAAAGAATTGATAATATTTGCCGACAACTAAAAGAGAGTCTGAAGGAAAATAGCGATCGCGGGATCGATCAAGCCTACGCCGACTTGCAAGATGCTCTCTATGAGCTAAATCGGGAAGTCCGCGAGTCTTATGCTGAAGATGAAGACGACGACTTATTTGGTACTATCCGTGACATCTTTACTGGCGGTGAGAAAGAACGAGAATCTCCCAGAGATACATATCGGGAACGCGACTCATACGGTAAAGATTATGGCAAAGATTACGGTAGAGACTATGGCAGAGACTATAACCGGGATAGTCGTTCCTCTTATGAAAACCGTCCTCCACGCAAATCACGTCCCAGCTACCAAGATAACTGGGATGATGAAGAAGATAATGATTGGTTGTAAGTAGGAGGCAGGAGACAGGAGGTAAAAGCTGCTCAGAAAGCTGATTTCACTGGTTGGCATTTTATGTTAATTCTGTCTACCTGATTAATATTTCTGATAAGAGTTAAGAGTAGAAGTTAAAAATTAAATCTTTCAACTCCTAACTCCTAATTAATCCAAAATCTAAAATCTAAAATTTAAACAACTGACTATGCAAAATTTGCCGAACTTTCGCGATTACTATGAGATTTTAGGAGTATCTAAAGATGCCTCTGGTGAGGAAATTAAAAAGGTTTATCGGCGGTTAGCAAGGCAATATCACCCCGATCTCAATCCGGGTAACAAAGAATCTGAGGAAAAATTTAAAGATATTGGCGAGGCTTATGAAGTTCTTTCCGATCCAGCCAAGCGATCGCAGTACGATCAGTTTAGCCGCTACTGGAAGCAAAAAGGCTTCGCAGGCAACAAACAAACACCCAAAGCTAAAACTTGGCAGAGTGGCGCTAGCGATCGCAACGACAATCAAGACGTAGATCCCAGCCAATTCTCCGACTTTGAAAGCTTTATTAATCAAGTTATCGGTGTCAAAAATAAGGGTGGGGCAAGTAAGCCTAGTAATGGCAATAATAGCGATCCGTTTCGTTCCCCCAGAACAAAAGTTGCTTACACAGTTAATCCCCCACCTCGCGCTACTCGTCGAGATATAGAAGCCAGACTAACGCTACCACTAGAAAAAGCTTATCAAGGTGGTAATGAACGCATTCGTTTAGAAGATGGGCGATCGCTAGAAGTTAATATGCCTCCAGGTATGGTAACAGGTCAAACCATCCGTTTGCGAAACCAAGGTGTTGGTGGTGGCGATCTATACTTAAAAATTACCGTTCAACCTCATCCATTATTTAAGCTAGAAGGTTTAAATATCGTCTGCCAAGTACCAGTTACTCCCAGCGAGGCAGTTTTAGGAGGACAGGTAGAAGCACCTACTCTTGATGGCCCTGTGAAAATGACCACCCCTCCTGGAGTTAGGTCTGGTCAAAAATTTCGATTAGGTAATAAAGGCTACCCCAGCGATGACGGCAAACGTGGCGATCAATTAGTAGAAATTCAAATAGTTACACCGAAAAATATTACTCAAGAAGAACGGGAACTGTACGAAAAATTGCGGCAAATTGAAACCTTTAAACCCCGTGCTGATTTAATCCGTTAAGGATATAGCCCACATTTCATACTTCATTTTTTACTATAAAAATCGATACGAAAATCTGGAAATATCTACTGATTTTTCAGAGTATAAATACTTAATACAAATGATACATTGAAGTTGACAAACAACGCCAAAAGTATCAATAACTACTCTAAAGTTGGAATTTTTTACATCCTATATTTTAGAGTAATACAGTTCAGATAAGCCCAAAACACTTGTAGAGACGGCGATTTATCGCGTCTCGAAAACCCAAAATTTTGCCAGTGGCCCTTAACCCAAGTGCATTGTATTTTAAAGGAAAAAAATGAGAATATTTAGCGCAGCTTTATTAAGAATTGGGATGAGACCTAATTCTTTTCATTGCCATTTCTAAACTTAATTTCATTCGTCTAAAAGCTTTGATAAGATTCCCAATTTCATCATTAGAAGAAACCTGCTCAAAATCAATTTCTAAATGTCCTGTACTCACTTCTTCAGCAATACGAGTTATCCGCTTAAGAGGAAGAATAACTTGTCGATTCAAAAAGATATTGACCAAAAGGATTACCACTATAAAAATAGCAGAGACAAGTCCTACTATTAATAAAGAAGATTGATGAGCTTTTTCGATGATTTTACTTGCTGGTAGAGACACAAATTGAGCTGCTACAATTTCATTTAAGTGCCAACCAAATCCATTGACTGCTCCAAAAAGGTTAATCATAGTTTTTGGAGCAGTCTCAGGAGTACTATGACACTGAAGACAAGCTTGTTGTCTAATTGATAACGGACGGGAAATGTAAAATATGTCGCCACTAGGAAGTGAGCGAAATCCATTCACCTCTTTTAAATCTTTTTCTTTTCTAAAACGCTCTAAAATGTTTGCTTCAAAACTATCAGCTTTATCCCGAAGATTTGTAGGATTTGTTGCTGCTTCTTTATAGAAGAAGTCCTGATATTCTGGTTTTTTTCGTAGAATTTCAAAAACTTCTCGTGCTGAGTATGCGGATACAACTTGGGGCAGAAACTTCTCTTCTAGTTTCAAAGAGAGTTCTGGATAGATTTGGATAAGTGTGTACTCACGTATAGAAGTCATTGTATCAATGAGTGTTAAAGCTCTTGAGGCTATTTCATTTGTCGCATTCTGCCTCAGCAATGCAGAAAGAGCTAACCCACTTGAACTCATAGCTACTATAAGAATTACAAGTAGCAAAATTGTAAATTTTTGTCCCAATTTTAAGTTTTTTAACATACTCCTAGAGTAGGGGGAAATAAAAGTACAAGAGTTATGTCTTATCTATAAGGGCAGGTTGAGGTGGATTTTCATCGAGGAATGTAAATAACTACAAAATAACTTTGTAAAGTTCCAGATTCAGGTTCACATTTTTTTTAAAAAATAGATGCCTTGCGGGGAGACAAAATACCGTGAAAGGGGTCACTGTGCCGAAACGGAAAAATTGTACGTTAAGGAATTGGGTAAACCACGACCAGGCAGATTTGTTGCGCGGATTTCAAAAATCAAATATTAGTCCTATATTTCCACGTATCCTCAATATCTCGCGCTGCTTAAGTAGAAATCCGAAATCGACTCATAGAGAATCGCTGTTAGCCAAATTCCAATTCACAAAGGATTTAAAATATAAAAAATATCTTTGAGCAAAGTGACTCAAACAGATGTGAATCAAAACGGCGCAATGTCACAAAGCAGCGAACCAACTTATTACTCCCTGCTAGGACTGCATCCCTGGGCATCGGTAATTGACATTCGTCGTGCTTATCGGCAACTGAGCAAGCTTTATCATCCTGATACTACAGACTTGCCGACTGCGATCGCTACTCCCAAATTTCAGCAAATCAACGAAGCTTACGCGACCCTTAGCCATCCAGAACGCCGATTAAGCTACGATCTGAAAATTGGCTATTCCCGGTTTGGAGTGATTCAACCACCCCCTGATTTGAATCATCCCGTCTCGCGTCATGACTGGTCAAAATCAGCTTACCTCGATCCTAGCGATCGCCCCCTCTCATCTGGCGAAATTTTTGCTTTATTTATGCTGGTGTTAACATTTGTAGGTTGTCTGATCCTAGCAATTGCCATTGGCTTAACTCGTGGTGAGGCTGCGATCCATTCGCCTTTGCTACAGCCAACTCCATCTGTACAACAGCAAATTAAGCATGTATTGCAACTAATTACCCCTATAGTAATTAAAAACTAAAAAATTTCCTAATCCAAAATCTCAAATCCAAAATTCCTATGCCTCTTCTTCCCTCTGATACCCCGTTATATAATCATCCCCTGCCACAAATTGAACAGTGGTTAAAAGATCAAGGCTGTCAACAAGACGACACACAGAGGCATTGCTGGCACATACAGCGCCCTAGTTGGAAAGCTGAACTATGGCTCGATGTTGAGCAAATCGTAGTGCGATATGTTCAATCTGGGGAAAATGGGCAAGATATCCAACGTTCATTTAAGTATTCTCTCAGTCGAGATGATGTAGAACAAGCGGTGTTTTCTGGGCCATAAATGAAGTGCTGAGCCCAGTTAACCGCCCTAATACCTGCTAAGTTTACCGCGATCGCTATGACTGCTGAATGCGATCGCTAGCCTTGTCTTAACTCCCCATCAAGGACGTACCATTCTTCCAAAGCTCATACTCGCTAAGATCAATCCCCTCATTCCACACAATCCCATAACCCCCTAGCTCTACTTTAAAGTTCTAAAAAAAAGCAGGTTGTCGAACTGAACTGGTTGATTATACCAAAATGTGTAGTTTACCGCCGCAGGCATCGCTCATTGTTTGAGTGCGATCGCCAATCTTGTAGCTTCGCTAACGTATCCTATATACTTTGTAAAGTATTATTTTATACTTTTCCAAATCGCCGTTCGCGTTGTTGGTAGGCACATAAGGCGCGGTGAAACTCAGCCCGGTCAAAATCGGGCCAGAGAGCATCGGTAATGTAAATTTCTCCATAAGCCATTTGCCAGAGCAGGAAATTTGAGAGGCGCATTTCTCCACTGGTGCGGATTAATAAATCTGGGTCAGTAATTCCGGCTGTGTACAAGTGGCTTTCAAATACCTGTTCATCAATTTCATTGGGTTGTAGTAGACCTTGCTGGACTTGTTTTGCGATCGCCTGACAAGCTTGTAATATCTCTTGTCGTCCGCCATAATTAGTTGCTACTGAAAACCGGATACCACCATTATCCTTGGTTGCTTCCATTGAACGGGATATTTCTTGTTGAAGCGATCGCGGCAGGTCTTGCAAATTTCCCACAAACTTGATTTGAACATTCTCTTCGACCATTTCCCGCAGTTCTTGGCGCAAAACTCTTTGAAACAGAGTCATCAAAAAATCTACTTCTTCCTGCGGTCTTTTCCAGTTCTCCGTTGAAAAAGCATAAGCTGTTAGTGCCTGAATTCCCCAATCCTGACAACAGCGAAGTAAATCCTTGAGCGCATCTACTCCTCGCTTATGACCCATAATTCGGGGTAGACCCTGACGTTTAGCCCATCGACCATTGCCATCCATAATCACCGCAACGTGTTGCGGCAATAGTTCTCGTTTTAAGTCAGTAGGCAAATCTTGCAGTTTAGTTTGTTGTGCTGTCATTTTTTATCTCGAGAAGCGGTCGATGGTAATCTGAGTAAACGTGAAACCAGTGCTAGTGTCTTCCCACCTATCCGACGAACAAAACTCAACAGACCAGGAGCAACAGCTTCCCTATCCACGTTTGGGGACAAAAGAGCCTCTAATGACTCTTTCAGTTTCCGAATCGTCAGTGGTCTATTTAGGGTTCCCCGTTCCGCTAAGGAAATAGAACCCGTTTCTTCAGAGACAACAACACAAATGCAATTTTCGACCCGCTCAGTAATTCCCATTGCTGCCCGGTGGCGTGTTCCCAACTGGCGCGAGGCTGTGCGTCCCGAAAGTGGTAAAATTATACCCGATGACACGATCCGTGAACCACGAATCAATGTTGCCCCATCGTGTAACAAAGTTTTCGGCTGAAAAATTGTCTGGATCAGTTCTTTAGAAACTTCCGCATTTAGCTTTACTCCTGGCACAGAAAAATCTCGCTCATCAATTGGCCCTGTGGTTTCCACAATTAGTAAAGCTCCAATGCGGTTTTTTGACAATTCTTTAACAGCCTCAACAATTTCATCAATTACACTATCAGATTTAGGGATTGCCAGACGGTCGGGTTGAAACAGCTGGCGGAATTCGCCACGTCCCAATTGTTCTAAAAACCGTCGAAACTCTGACTGTAGAGCAACTGCCATCGCCACAGCACAACCAATCACTAACTTTTCTAATACAAAACTGAGCAGAGGTAGTCCTAATCTGCCACTTAGGGCTGAAGCTAGCATTAAGATAATGAATCCCCTCACCATCCACAGTGTCCGGCGCTCACTAATAATAACCAGTATCATGTACGTCAGCGCCAGCACTAACACAATATCCAGAGTCCCAAGCAGCAAGGACTGTGACCATCCCAGGTTTGTCAGCCATTGCTTCCACCAATCTCTCATGACATCTGGATTACACTTTTGCCTCTAATTACAGTTAGTCATTAGTCATTAGTCATTAGTTACTAGCTAATGACCAAAGACAAATGACTATTTCTTTAGTCTTTGTGGTAGGCGATCTTGTCGAATTAAATCTTGATAAGTTTCACGTTGCAAAATTAAATTTGCTTCGCCATTAGCGACTACGACTGCTGCCGGTCGGGGCAAGCGGTTGTAGTTAGATGCCATACTGTAATTGTACGCACCAGTTCCCATAACTACGAGAATATCCCCTGGTTCAGTCTTTGGGAGGAGAGCATTTTTAATCAGAATATCTCCTGATTCACAATGTTTACCAGCAATTGTGACTGTTTGGGTTAAAGGTGAAGACATTTTATTAGCAACTACTGCCCGATAAACTGATTGGTAAGTAATCGGGCGGGGATTATCAGACATTCCTCCATCGATCGCTACATAGGTACGAATTTCTGGGATAACTTTGGATGAACCAATAGTATAGGCAGTGACGCAAGCCGTGGCAATTAGCGATCGCCCTGGTTCACTCAGTAATTTCGGCAAAGGCAGATTTTCGGCTGCACAAGCTGCTTGAATTACTTCACAAATCGCCTTCACCCACTCTTCAATACTAGGGGGATCGTCTGATTCTATATATTTAATCCCTAAACCGCCACCAACATTTAACTCTGTAATATTTAAACCATACTTCCCGGCATCCCGGAGCCACTGAACCATAACAGCCGCCAAATCTTGATGCGGTTGGCGCTCAAAAATTTGGGAACCAATATGAGCGTGTACTCCTACGCAATTAAGGGCAGGTTGTTGACTGACAAAGGTAAAAACTTCATCTAAATCATTGGGATCAAAGCCAAATTTACTATCTAAGTGTCCCGTGCGAATATATTCGTGGGTGTGACACTCGATACCGGGAGTAAGCCGTAGCATGATGCGGATTGATTGACCAGGTTGGGCAATTTCCACAAGGGTATGCAACTCATACCAGTTATCCGCCACAACGGTAACACCAGACTCGATCGCTAAAATTAATTCTTCACGAGATTTATTATTTCCGTGAAGGTAGATTTTTTCGGGACTAACACCAGCTTGCAAGGCGGTGTAAAGTTCGCCCCCAGAAACGACATCGATTCCTAAACCTTCGGAGGCGGCGATCGCGCAAACTGCTAAACAATTCCAAGCTTTTGAGGCATACAATACTTGAGATTCACCCTTGTAGTATTGCTTAAAAGCATCTCGATATTGCTGACAAGCCGAACGCAGGGTTTCTTCATCTAAAATATATAAAGGTGAACCAAAGTGCTCAACTAGGGTCGTGACATCACACCCACCAATTTCCAAGAGGTCATGATGATGAACTCTGGCAGTCAAGGGTAAAAGTTCTTGATTAGGTGATGGATTTGTGTTGGTGTCCCAACTTTGAGGTAAATATTGACTTCCAGAATGTTGAACCCCTGTGGGGTGAGTCGATACCATAACTATAAAAGTTTTCCTTGTTCAAATTACGGGCTTTGAGTTTGTCTCCCGATTCCCAGTGTACAAAGGGTTTGTAACGTTATTCAATAAATGTGATCGCATTAGACTTAGAAATTAAATTACTGACACTAGAAAATCTCAGTGCTATTCTGGAACTCGATCAAGCTTGTTTTGGCGGACTTTGGACTCTGGAGGGCTACAAGCGAGAATTGGATAGTCCCAATAGCGATATACTCGGTTTATTTTCCCCCTCTTCCAGCACAAGTTTGCTAGGAATGGGTTGTTTTTGGTCAATTTTAGATGAAGCCCACATTACAATTTTGGCGGTTCATCCTCAATATCACCGTCAAGGTTTGGGTGCGGCTTTATTATATTCACTCATTAAGACAGCTTGCGATCGCAAAATGGAGCGAGCTACCCTCGAAGTCCGAGCTTCCAACTTAGCGGCAATATCTTTATATCAAAAATTTGGCTTTAAAACAGCTGGACGGCGGCGGCGTTACTACCAAGATAACGATGAAGATGCTTTAATCCTTTGGCTTCCAGATTTACAACACCGCAAATTTAAAGCAACTTTAGACCAATGGTATTCCATTGTCAGCGATCGCCTCGAAAAATCCTCTTGGCACTTGCTTTTTAAGTAAGTACATAGGCGAGAAAATTTATAACTATGTCTAAAAATGAATTTAGAGACGTTGCAATGCAACGTCTCTACAAGGGTTTAAGGTAACGCATAATTAATTTCTGGAGATGTCTATTCAATCCGGTTCGGATAAGCATTTTTCATTTTCCTTGTGGTCTGGGGAAAGGGTAAGGGGTAAAGGGTAAAGGATGTATTCAAAACCTTTCCCCTTTTCCCTTTCCCCTTTAACCGAATCGTATTGGATGTCTATTGCGAAAACAGCAAAGCAAAGTCAAGCAATCACACGAATTTTGAAATTTTTACATTTTGTTATATAGTTAGGTTTATTTGCGCCTATCTATTTAGTTAGGTTGAGTTGGGTATGAGTAATTTTGAATTATTGGGGCTTGCGATCGGCTTCAGCAAAAAAATGTAACTTTGCCGCGCCTATTTGTATTCAAATGTTTTATAAAAAATATAAAAGATATAACAAAATTTTATATTAATTATTTTTACTTGATATTAAAAAATATATATGTTAAATATAAATGTTTGGGATTGAGTGAAGAAACTCTCAATGTAAAGTGAACTGTTTGTAATAAATCCCAAAAAGGCTGGTGAACTAAAGCTCCTCAGTACACTAGCCAGATAAGAGTAGTCAATAGTTAACAATTAGCCCATCAACTCAAGTCATAGCTTCAGGATGTCTATAATCTGTTATACAGGCATCCAAAAGCTTTGCCTGTGCTAAAATCAGCATACCGGCACGACCGCAGATGATGGGATAAAGCCATGTTTGAGCGCTTCACAGAAAAAGCCATTAAGGTAATCATGCTGGCCCAAGAAGAGGCCCGCCGTTTAGGTCACAACTTTGTCGGAACCGAGCAGATCCTCCTGGGTCTGATTGGCGAAGGCACTGGAGTGGCTGCTAAGGTGCTGAAATCAATGGGCGTCAATCTCAAAGA
This sequence comes from Nostoc sp. DedQUE02, assembly GCF_034531035.1. Classification (NCBI taxonomy): domain Bacteria; kingdom Bacillati; phylum Cyanobacteriota; class Cyanophyceae; order Nostocales; family Nostocaceae; genus Nostoc; species Nostoc sp. DedQUE02. Next base: position 205,573 of record NZ_JAVRBY020000005.1, read on the forward strand.
TGCCCGAATTGAAGTTGAAAAAATTATAGGACGGGGATCGGGCTTTGTTGCCGTGGAAATTCCGTTTACGCCACGGGCGAAGCGAGTTTTAGAACTTTCCTTGGAAGAAGCACGCCAACTGGGGCATAACTACATTGGCACCGAGCATCTGCTGTTGGGCCTAATCCGCGAAGGGGAAGGCGTCGCAGCCAGGGTGCTAGAAAACCTCGGTGTGGATCTATCTAAGGTAAGAACCCAAGTCATCCGCATGTTGGGAGAAACTGCCGAAGTTTCACCAGGCGGTTCATCCGGGCGCACAAAAACCCCGACTCTGGATGAATTTGGCTCAAACCTGACTCAGATGGCAATAGATAATAAGCTCGATCCAGTGGTGGGACGGGCTAAAGAAATTGAGCGGGTGATCCAGATATTGGGTCGCCGAACAAAAAATAACCCAGTACTGATTGGGGAACCAGGGGTTGGTAAAACTGCGATCGCTGAAGGTTTAGCTTCACGCATTGCCACCAAAGATGTCCCTGACATCCTCGAAGATAAGCGCGTCGTCACCTTGGATATTGGTTTGCTCGTAGCAGGAACCAAATACCGGGGTGAATTTGAAGAACGCTTGAAAAAAATCATGGATGAAATCCGCTCGGCGGGTAATGTCATTCTCGTGATTGATGAGGTACACACCTTAATTGGTGCGGGTGCAGCAGAAGGTGCGATTGACGCAGCAAATATCCTCAAGCCAGCTTTGGCTAGAGGTGAGTTGCAGTGCATCGGTGCTACCACCTTGGATGAATACCGGAAGCACATCGAGCGAGATGCAGCGCTAGAGCGACGTTTCCAGCCAGTAATGGTTGGCGAACCTACAGTTGATGAAACAATTGAAATTTTATATGGTCTGCGCGAGCGCTACGAGCAACACCATAAACTGAAAATCTCCGACGAAGCATTAGTAGCGGCGGCGAAATTATCAGACCGTTACATTAGCGATCGCTACCTCCCAGATAAAGCCATCGACTTAGTTGATGAAGCTGGTTCTAGAGTGCGCTTGATTAACTCCCAACTGCCACCCGCAGCCAAAGAGTTAGACAAAGAACTGCGTCAGATATTAAAAGAAAAAGATGACGCGGTGCGCTCTCAAGACTTTGACAAAGCTGGAGAATTGCGTGATCGCGAAATGGAAATCAAAGCCGAAATCCGGGCGATCGCTCAAAGCAAGACCAATGCAACTGGCACAGAACATGAAGAACCTGTAGTTACAGAAGAAGACATTGCTCACATTGTCGCTTCTTGGACAGGTGTACCGGTGAACAAACTCACCGAATCTGAATCTGAAAAGCTGTTGCACATGGAAGATACCTTGCATCAGCGTTTAATCGGTCAAGATGAAGCTGTGAAAGCAGTTTCACGGGCAATTCGTCGCGCTCGTGTCGGTTTGAAGAATCCCAATCGACCCATAGCTAGCTTTGTCTTCTCTGGGCCTACTGGTGTAGGTAAAACCGAGTTGGCGAAATCCTTAGCAGCTTACTTCTTCGGTTCCGAAGAAGCGATGATCCGCTTAGATATGTCCGAATACATGGAGCGTCACACCGTCAGCAAGCTGATTGGTTCGCCTCCAGGTTATGTTGGTTATAACGAAGGTGGTCAGCTAACCGAAGCCGTGCGGCGGCGACCTTACACCGTGGTGTTGTTCGACGAAATCGAAAAAGCACACCCCGATGTATTCAACATGCTGTTGCAAATTTTGGAAGACGGACGGTTAACTGATGCCAAAGGTCGCACGGTGGACTTCAAGAACACCTTGCTGATTTTAACTTCCAATATTGGTTCTAAGGTAATTGAAAAAGGCGGTAGCGGTATCGGCTTTGAATTCTCTGAAGATGCCAGCGAGTCAACTTATAACCGGATTCGCTCCTTGGTGAACGAAGAATTGAAGCAATACTTCCGTCCAGAATTCCTCAACCGACTCGATGAAATTATCGTCTTCCGTCAGTTGAGCAAGCCCGAAGTGACCCAAATCGCCGAAATTATGCTCAAGGAAGTATTTGGTCGTCTAACTGAAAAGGGTATCACCTTAGAAGTCAGCGATCGCTTCAAGGATCGATTGATTCAAGAAGGTTACAGTCCCAGCTACGGCGCAAGGCCATTACGTCGCGCAATTATGCGCCTGTTAGAAGATAGCCTAGCAGAAGAAATTCTGTCTGGCCGCATTAAAGATGGCGATACAGCTTTAGTTGATGTGGATGAAAATGGCGTTGTCCAAGTTAGTTCTCAACAGCGCCGGGAATTGTTACCCCAAGGTGTTGAGTAAGATTTAGAGTTTGGGATTTAAATCTCAAATAGAAAATTAGAAAACGGTAGAGTATTTATTGCTCTACCGTTTTTTGTGTTATTTGATAATTTGCTTATCGAACTTTACGCCAAGCCGAAGTAACAGTTTTAGTTCCTGGTACTAGTTCAATCAGACCCTGCTCTCTAAGTCTATTAAAAGCCGCTTTGATAGTACTTTCAGAATCTACACTGGCGATTTGTCGTGCAATTTTGTTAGTTACATTTTCATGATCATTTAAGTATTCCATAATTGTTGATTCAATGGAAGCAAGGGGTTCATGTCGAATGTAGACAATTACTGAGTTTTCTTGTTCAAGAATAACAGGAACCTTAAGTCTTAAACGAGTCATCGCATCAAAAGCTGTGTTTAAACCCTCACCCACGTCTTTATTGGGTGCTTCAGGAAATCTGTTAATAAGGCGTACTATTACACCATTCCTTGCAAACTGTTCTTTCAAAATGTTATCTATTGTGATATGTCCGGGTAATCTACCGGGACTTTCAACTTCTACACGATTATCAAAGATGCGAATTTGCACGTCTTTTAAAATGCTATAGTCCCTATGAAGCACTGCATTAGTAATAATTTCATGTAAAACCTCATCAGGATATTCAATATGTTGTAACCTTCCTGCTTCCAATTTTGGGATTTCTTCAACTATATTCTTTGTCTTCTTTACTGCCTCAATAATTTGCTCATACAAGCAGCCTTCAATGGTTATCGGATCAAAAGCCAAATTCTCCCTCCGACCTTCTTCATCAGCAGTCTTGTATCTATAGACTTTAACTCCGCATCTTTTCGGTAGTAAAGCTTGTGGTTCCTCAGAGAAAAGAAGAACACCAGCAACAGTTGGCTTTCCATTAATAATCAATTGTTGTTTTTTTAACCACTGTTCTGGCTCTGCTGACGGTATCACACGAAGCATAAAATCAAGAATAGGAAGAGAGTTTGTAATAACTTCCATATCAGCCTTGACTGTAGATGTCTCGAAAGAATCTATACCCTTGTCAAGCTTGAGGCGTGCAAGTTTTTCTTCTGTATCCTGTGGGAGATTTTGTGCTCCAAGTCGCAAATATGGAATAGGCTTGTCTAAAGCTTTAACGATTTCTCGGGTTTTGTTAATGTCTACTTGAAGAACTAGCCCAAAACAACCATCACAGGACAAGAAGGTATAGCTATAGTACTGACCTAGTGGGAATAGTTCCTGAAAAACCTGCAAATGAGCATTTGCATCTTCTTGATCAGCAAAGCCACGCCAAGTACGTTGATTTTTCTTATCAATTTCAGTTTCATCAATTCCAATATAAACTTCACCACCACTAGCATTTGCAAATGCAGATAGAGAGCGAGTTAGTTTTGCTGGCTTTATGTCTATTGATTTCAAGTCTAAAAAGTGGCTTTCCTCAGATGAAAGAATTTGACTAACCTGCTCATAATTAATCTTTTCAACTTTAATTGACATAAGAATTTTTCGGTTACGACTTTAGTCTTAAGCAAGAGTTATAGTACTTGACTATGAGTGTAGTTACTCAGCTGTCGTGTTAGTCTAATACCACAATCAATATTTATGTCAGTTTTATCACATGCTCCTATGCATGTCTTTATCTTCAATCAATCAACCGATTCTGAATCAGATCTGAAGTGCTTTTAAAATGGGATAATATAAAGAATTATTAGGAGGAATCAATCATCATGACTGTGATAGTTGCTAAGTGGACGATTGACGAATATCACCGCATGATTGAGGCTGGCATTTTGAGCGATCGCCTTTTATAAGTAATTTCAGGTAGTATTCACCACTATAATCAGTAAGTAAATCAAGTAAAGTGGATATGAAGCCTACAAACGAACAACGGTAGAGTATTTATTGCTCTACCGTTTTTTGTGTGAAAATATCTGAGTTTGTGATCGTTATATTTTGATCATAATTATGGAATCTAACTATTTTCAGTCTAAATCCTGGAAATACAAAAAACTTAACCCTTAATCATGAGTGGAATTAATCGTCAAATTACCCTTGACGTTAGACAAGTTGCCAAGCACATAGCAGGTACACCTGAAAGTCAAAGGCTTCTCAAACGAGGACTTGCGGCTCATGTATTTAACGATGAACCTACAATGAATAGAGTTACTCAAGCCATAATAGAAAATGGGCAGTTCACCAGAATGATTCGAGGATATGACCGTTATGGGATGTTTTTTAATGAACCTATAGGTTATAGAATCAGTCCAGATGGTAGCCGTATTCTACTTTACTATGGGGAGATAAAAATCAATGCAGACGACCAATACCACGTCATCCCCCGCACAAGACCAAGTGAAGAATAACTGGGAATTTACAGAAGTATGGATAGATCCCATGTTATCCCCTCCATATATTCTTTTATTGCTTTGCAACAGTGAAGATAACTGTCAAATTTATGATCCGGCGCAGGGTTATAAAATTGTATTTTCTAGTAATGACTATAATGCAGCCAAGTTATGGTTACTAGAAGATGAGTATGAACCAATTGAAGGAAGGCTTTTCGCTACGGAATTAGCTTAAGTTACTAGAGAGAATATCACCGCATGATTGACGCAGGCATTTTGAGCGATCGCCTTTCGCAGTGATTTCAGCTATTATTCACCTATATAATGAGTAGGTAAATCAAGTTAAGTGGATATGAAGCCCACAAATGAACAAACTCAGGGACTCTACAGGCTTTGTTATCGACTTACTAATATGAGCTTTCTGTGTTCTTCAGCGTGTTCGTAATGTTACAGTTATGGAATCTGTTCAATGCTCAATGCTTGGGGTTAAAGTAGTCTGCCTTCAAAGGTTTGTCTAAGAATAAAGGATTTGTAGCAATCGCTATCACCATTTTTTTAGGACAGATATTAATTATTCAGTTTGGTGGTAGCGTTTTTAAAACAGTACCTTTGTCCTTGGTGGACTGGATAAGTGTGATTGTTGCAACATTTACAGTGCTTTGGATTGGTGAGCTATGGCGTTTCCTAATGCGGTTGAAATTGAAAAACTATCTGCGAAAATCCTATTAGCTACTGCAAATTTTGGCGATGCTTGGTAAAGCGATGTCAAAAATAGCATAAATAATTTCAATCATAAGGGTTTGAGTAAAATTTATAACTTGGGATTAAATCTCAAATATAAAATTACAAAACGGTAGAGTATCTTAGATACTCTACCGTTTTAGTTAATTGAAGAACCAGAACAAACCCATCAAAATTGGCGACAAAGATTGAGGTATAATCAAGCATTATAATTTTGCCAGGATTTCAGGCGATCGCAACATTGACAAATTGATACTATCTAAGAGTAATTTTCTAACCTAGAAAATCCCAGAATTGCTCCTACTCAACAACATCAATTGTCATGTTATCAGTGCTTCGCAAGCGAACATCTACTAGTGTTAGGTCAACTTAAATTTGATTCCAAATCGAATGAAATAGCCGCAAGAAATTATTGGAGTTGCTAGATATTGTTGGATGTATCATTATTACGTTAGCGAGTTCGTGTACCCTTACAGGTAAGCAAGCTACGCGCAGCGTGTCGCAGATAGACGCTGCGCGAACTTAGAGAACGTCATTAAAAATTATTTGAATCTCCTGTACCTCCCTGAGTACGTTTGATTCTTTTCATTGCCATTTCTAAACTTAACTGCATCCGTTTAAAGGCTTTAGCTAAATTACCAATTTCATCGTTAGACATCTGCTCAAATTCAACTTCCATATGTCCTGTGCTGACTTCTTCAGCAATGCGAGTCATACGTTTGAGAGGTCTCACAACTTGTCGATTCAAGAACAAGTTCACTAACAGGATAGTCGCTATAAATATAGCTGAGACGATCAAAATAATTATTAAGGAAGAGTGATTAGCCTTGCTGATGACACTACTTGCAGGTACTGATACGATCTGAGCGCCAACAATTTCATTAAGCTTCCACCCAAATCCATTAGCTGCACCATAAAGAGAAATCATACTTTGAGGTGCTGCTTCAGGTACACTATGACACTTCAGACAGCTTTCTTCAGAAACTGCTAAGGGACGGGCAATATAAAAGGTATCCCCACCAGGAATTGAGCGAAATCCACTAACTTCTTTAAGGTCTGATTTATTTCTGAACCTTTCTACAATTTCCGTCTCAAAAGCGTCAGCCTTATCCCGAAGATTTGTAGGATTGAGTGTTGCTTCTTTGTAAAAGAAATCACGGTAGTCTGTTGTTTTCCGTAAAATTTCAAATACCTCTCGTGCTGAATATCCAGGCACAGTTTGTGGCAAAAATTCCGTCGCCAATTTATCAACTAGCTGTGGATTCACTTGAGTACTGGTGTATTTACGAACAGAACTCATTGTTTGGATGAGCATGAGACCAGTTGAGCTAATATCTTGTTTTGCATTCTCCCTGAGTAAAGAAGAAAGAGCAAATCCACTCAAGCTCAAACCAAATGTCAAAATTACCAGTAGCAGAATTGTAAACTTTTGTTTCAGATTTAGATTCTTTAGCATAATTTTAGATTACCTACAAGTCAAATTATTATGAGCAAATATAGCTAAAGTTATCGTTTAATCTAACATGAGGAATCAACTCTTATATTTTTCATATTTTGGTGTCAAATAATAGTTTAGCTAAAACTATTAGGGTATATCTCAATACGCTTGAGTTCAGAAAAATTGCTTTGTTGGGTTAAGCAAAATGCAACCCAACAAAGTCCTGGAAATGTTGGGTTTCGTTCCTCAAAGCCACTTACTTCTCCCAGAAGGAGACGCTGCGCCAAGCTAAATCCCGGAAGGGAAGTCGGAAAACTGCAAGGGCGCAGTGGCTCCTCAACCCACATAGTTAAAGGTTTTTGGCGATAACTAGGCTGTCTTTAGGTATATCCAACTTTATACTATTAGTAATTATTGAGGTTAATGGAAATGTTCTCTAAGTAACTAAGATTCCAAAAGCTACAACAGCAATTCCAATGAAATTCCCAAAAATTCGTGTGGGCTGCTCTGATACCGTGCCAAAATAAATACCAGCAATTGTCAAATATTACTAATGGTGTGGAATGCAGGAAAGTCTTTATTCGGGGGACGCTACATTATCGAAAGCCAACTAGGTGAAGGCGGAATTGGCATTACTTATCTTGCCAGAAATCAACGGAATCAACAGCGAGTGATTAAAACCCTCAAAGAAGAAATCCTGAATCACCCCGCCTGGATACTTCACCGAAACAAGTTACGGCAAGACTTTCGTGATGAAGCAGTTCGGCTGGCTGTGTGCCACCATCCTCATATAGTACAGATAGAAACCATCTTTGATGAGGGAAATTTACCCTGCATGGTGATGGATTATATCGAAGGCGAAGACTTAGGACAGCGCTTGAGGCGGATAGGCGTGCTATCAGAAGCAGAAGCACTACTGTACATCCGGCAAATTGGTAGCGCTTTGACCCTAATCCATTCTAAAGGACTACTGCATCGGGATCTCAAACCACGCAACATCATGATCCGCATTGAGAAATCAGAAGCAGTGCTAATAGACTTTGGCATCGCCAGAGAATTTATTCCGAATGTGATTCAAAGGCATACTGTATATCGCACTCCTGGGTTTGCCCCTCCTGAGCAGTATGAAGCAGAAGCGCCACGAGGAGAATACATTGATATCTACGCCCTAGCCGCTACTTTGTATAATTTACTCACCGCAGTTGTACCAACAAGTGCAGATGATAGACGTCACAATATTAATTTAGAACCACCACAATATTTTAATCCCAATATCAGCAACAGGGTAAATCAGGCTATTATGTGCGGCATGGATTTGGAGTCAACCTATCGTCCGCAATCTGTGCAGGAGTGGTTAGATTTATTGGGCACTGATACTGGAGAAAATGTCACAGAAGTATCATCTACTGTAGCGATCAAGCCTAAACGGCAACCATCTCCACCCGTTGTATTAGATCGACAGAACTGGCAATGCGTACATACCCTTAAAGGTCATTCTAGTATGGTTCATGCGATCGCCATTAGCCCAGATGGACAATTTATTGCTAGTGGTAGTAATGACATGACTATCAAGCTTTGGCAAGTGGGTACTGGCAAGCTAGTGCGTCAAATGGGTCGTTGGTTTTCTAGTCATTCCAGTATGGTTGATGCCGTCGCCTTTAGCCCAATGTCTCTAAACTTTCCTTATCAAGGGGATTCTGGCAAATCTGGGGGGGGTGGAAACCTGAACCGAGGAATTTTAGCTAGCGGTAGTTGGGATAACACCATTAAATTTTGGGATGTCAATACAGGCAAAGAAATTCGCACTCTCACTGGTCATACCAACTGGGTGAATTCCGTTGCCTTTAGTCCAGATGGCAAGTTTCTAGCTAGCGGCAGTGCTGACTGCACAATCAAGCTGTGGCAGGTACACACAGGTATAGAAATCCAAACTCTCATTGGTCATTCCGACCCAGTTTCCTCAGTTGCTTACTCTCCGAGAATGCTTGCAACCAATAGTCTGGATAGACATCTGGTGGCTAGTGGTAGTCATGATTACACAATTAAATTGTGGCAGGTATATACCGCGAGAAACATCTATACACTTACAGGTCATTCCTTCTTTGTCAATTGCATTGCCTTCAGCAAGGATGGGGAAATTATCGCTAGTGGCAGTGGTGACAACACGATTAAACTCTGGTATGTAAATACAGGCAAAGAAATTCGTACACTTATTGGTCATTCTGATTCAGTTTGGTCAGTCGCCTTTAGCCAGGATGGACAATTTCTCGCTAGTGGCAGTTGGGACAACACTATCAAACTGTGGCACGTACACAGTGGCAGAGAAATTAGTACGCTTACAGGGCATTCCAATTATGTTAGATGTGTTGCCTTCAGTCCCGATGGCCAAACCTTAGTTAGCGGTAGTGATGACGACACTATCAAGATTTGGCGAAGGGGGTCATAATTTGTAATTCGTAATACTTCGGCTACGCGGTAGTTGAATCTCGACTCACAACGACTGCGCGATAGTTGAATCTCGACTTCGCTCGATTACCGCGTAGTCGAAACTCAGTACAAGTCGCTCGATTACCGCCAAGCGATGCACTGAGCGTAGTCGTTGTGTCGAAACTCAGTACAAGTTCGTAATTCGTAATTTATAATTCATAATTTGTAATTTGTGATGGCGTTCTCTACGTTCGCGCAGGGGTACGCGGACTCGTTAACATAACCTTGAATTGACATCTCTTTGTGGTTAGTGTAATCAGTAACTTTTAAACCTACAGATAGAACTGCGATCGCCTCAAATTTGTGACAATAATGACGGCAACCGTGATTTTTGAACAATAAATTATAATTATATGGGCTTTGGTATTGGTGATATATTCTGGATTTTTCTCCTTCTAACTTCTTTGCAGCCCCTTTGGCAAAAACGTCAAATAGAATATCGGCGTTTGCGTGCTTTACAAGAATTCCAGCAGGAACGCAAAAGCCGAGTAATTTTGCTGATTCACCGCCAAGAGTCCATTAGCTTTCTGGGAATTCCTATATCTCGCTACATTACTATTGAAGACTCAGAACAAATATTGCGTGCAATTCGCCTCACACCTCCAGATGTGCCCATTGACTTAATTTTGCACACTCCTGGTGGTTTAGTTTTGGCTACAGAACAAATTGCCAGAGCATTGATTCGCCACCAAGCAAAAGTCACAGTCTTTGTACCCCACTACGCCATGAGTGGCGGTACCATGCTTGCTCTCGCCTCTGATGAAATTATTATGGATGCTAACGCTGTCTTAGGGCCAGTTGATCCTCAATTGGGTAATTACCCAGCAGCAAGTATCCTGAAAGTAGTTGAAGATAAACCCATCGGTGAGATTGATGACCAAACCCTAATTATGGCTGACCTCTCACGCAAAGCAATACAGCAGGTACAGCGTTTTGTACGAACTCTGCTTAAAGACAGTATACCCAAACAAAAAGTTATGCCAGAAAATATCGAATCGATTATCGAGGCCTTAACAACTGGGCGCGTCACCCATGACTATCCTATCACTATTGAAGAAGCTACAGAAATGGGGCTGCCCGTAACCGTCGGACTGCCCCATTCTATTTATGATCTCATGGATCTGTACCCACAGTCCCAAGGAGGGCGACCCAGCGTACAGTACATTCCTATGCCTTACAATGACCTCCGTCCAATTCTACCTACACCCAAGGGCAGACCCTTAGAAGAACCAAATCAAACGGCTTGAGAGGCTTTGCTTTGGCGTAGGAGTTTTTCTAACGACTAGGGTGTAGCTGTTGGTGTAGCTGTTGGCGTAGCTGTTGGTGTAGCTGTTGGTGTAGCTGTTGGCGTAGCTGTCGGTGTAGCTGTTGGTGTAGCTGTTGGCGTAGCTGTTGGCGTAGCTGTCGGTTTAGCTGTCGGTTTAGCTGTTGGTTTAGCTGTTGGTTTAGCTGTTGGTTTAGCTGTCGGTTTAGCTGTTGGTGTAGCTGTTGGTTTAGCCGTCGGCTGACTCACAACTGTCTTTGCTTCTTCATTCAGCTTTTGGCGGAGTGCTAAATTAGCAATTCCAGTTTCTTGCAACTGATATTTCTTCTGATACTCCTTTACCAATGTTTCCGTGCGGGAACCATAAAAATGATCGCGCGGTAGGGGAGGATTTGGCTTTAGCACTGCATTCAAATTTGTATGCAGAATTTTAACGATATTAGCTGCAAAATCTTGGGTTTTTGGCCCTGCTATCCCATCAACTGGTTTTAGCTTATAACCCGTCTGAAATTCTCGAATTGCCTTTTTAGTTTCCTCGTCCGTCAAAGCAGTATTTGTTACCTTGACGTTATAACCTAATCCCCGCAATACCTCACGGAATTGCTGGGGCGTGTAGCTACGCCCAGGAGCTGCAAAACCAGTATCTGCAATTACTACGCTAGCAGTCATCAGGCAAGTAACAGCAAAAGTTGCGCTTGATTTTCCAAACCCACACCACATACTTAAAACTCCTTTGGATTAAATCAGCAGGATTATAAAGGTTAACAGCTGCATTTTAAGTTTGTTTAATAACTTTTTTCACGATGATTTAATGATTTTTGAATAATTTGTGACTTATTTTTATGAAATTTAATTAAATACACAAAAAGAAGTTTTTGTCATCTATGAAAAGAAGTATCTTATACTAGCAGAGATCCTGCGGCGATCGTTTGAATCGAATACACCCTTAGAACTGGCGATTGATAATTGGGCACTGGAGACTGAACAGATTTGCATAGGGATTAATACCCACAGAAGTCGGTAAAGCCTCGTATAGCTGTGGTTTATGCACTTTGAGCGGGAGTCTACTCAACTGCAAATAGCTGTAATTTTTGGGAAATAGCCGAAAATTAATAAATGAAAGAGCTTATATTCCAAATTATCTCAAAATGTATAATATATGACAAAAAATGAAAAATATAAAATCTTCTAAGCAGCGTAATCTTTGGTTTGAAAGATTTATGGCAATTGTTGCCACCGTAAACTTAGGTTTAGTTTTGTTCGATTTAAGTTACGTACCTTGGCGAGATTTTTATTTGCGAAAACTTCCCCAAATTACCAAGATTTATGACCCAATAAAAGGTATTGAAGCCCATCGAGATACAGAAAACTATCTGAAAACTGTAAACGCATTAAAAGAACAAGTTAGGCAAACCGGGTTACAGTCGCCTCAGGTAAATGGCAGGCTAATACAGATAAGTCGTCTGAGCAGCGAGATGATTGACAGTAACCCGTTTGCGGGAGTGAATAAGAGTGGTACTCTGGAAAAAATCAAAAAGCGGATGCGATCGCACATCGGAAACGAATCTGCAAAACAGTCCTTTGCCACTTTTTGGAGTCAGCCATATCTCTCACGAAATGGCTGGGATCAAGAAATTAATTTTTTTAACGAGAGAATCCGCCCTTTGATTGCCTCTAACTACTACCGCCAAATCGGTGAAAATGGGGAATTTGTTGATAATTTCTGGATTATTGACTTACCTTTTGTCATTTTATTTGGCGTAGAATTGCTGGGGCGTACCTTCATTCTCAGACGGCAGCATCCTGGTTTAAGCTGGTTTGAAGCAGTATTGTGGCGTTGGTACGATCTATTTTTACTACTGCCATTTTGGCGGTGGTTGCGAATCTTACCTGTAGTAGTCCGCCTCGATCAAGCGCAGTTATTGAATTTGCATCCAGTGCGGCGGCAACTTAATCAGGGGATTGTTGCAAATTTTGCCGAAGAACTCACAGAAATCGTCGTGGTGAGGGTAATTAATCAGGTTCAGGGTTCAATTCAGCGAGGTGAGTTAACACGCTGGCTCTCGCAACAGGAAAATTTACGTCCCTACATAGATATTAATAATGTGAATGAAGTGGAAGCGATCGCAGGTCTTTTGGTAAAAACAATTGTCTACCAAGTGCTACCCGAAATCCAACCTGCGATCGTTGCCATTCTGCGCCACAACATCGAAACCGTCTTCCATCAAGTCCCCGTTTACCGCAACCTCCAGAATCTCCCTGGCGTGGGACAGGCCCAAACCCAGTTAAGCGAACAACTGGCGACTCAAATCACAACTAATCTTTACAAAACTTTAGTTAGTGCTGTTGAAGACCCTGTAGGAGCCAAACTCACCAGTCAACTAGTAGAAAGCTTTACTAAAGTATTGGGATCTCAAATCAAGGAAAGACATGTACTCTCAGAAATTCAGAGTTTACTTTTTGACTTCTTAGAGGAAATCAAACTCAACTACGTCCAGCGTTTATCTCAAGAAGACATAGACCAAATTATCGAGCAAACCAGGCAGCTACGAACACAAGCATCTGTTCCGGTGGTAGTGGATAAAGGCACTACTCTCCCAAAAATACGCGAAGGGTAGAGGGATTGGGGATTAAGGATAGACGAGAATTCAGTTCCCACTGCCTGGTAAAAGCTTTGCGTAAAATCATGGTGAATTGAGGATTAAAATTTAAACGCATAGGCGCTTCTCTACGAAACGCTACGCGTAGCTTGCTTCCACGAAGTGGTACGTTTTGCCGTAGGGTAGGGGCGCAGAGGTATAGAGAGAATTATGCTACGAATTAATTGTACTTAGTCCCCAGTCCCCATAACCCCTTATCCCCAGAGGGGGCCCCACCTTCCCCAATCCCCAATCCCCAATGTACGACTATAAAAGAAATGCGCTAAACTCGAATTAGGCGAATCATAATTTGGTTCGTCACAAGACTTCTTGGAAGATATACCTATCGCAGGAAGTGGGTCGAAGCCCACTTTTTTTATTGAATTCTCTCATGGCTCATCCTTTAGTTCCACAAATTATTGATTTGGCGACACCAGTGGCAGAAGAACTGGGATTGGAAGTGGTTGGCGTAGTTTTTCACACTAACCAAAGTCCACCAGTGTTGCGGGTAGATATTCGTAATCCTGAGCAAGACACCGGTTTGAATGATTGTGAGAGGATGAGCCGTGCTTTAGAAGCCTCCTTAGATGCTGCGGAAATCATTCCAGATAAATACGTCTTGGAAGTGTCTAGTCCTGGTATTTCGCGGCAACTGGTAACAGACAGGGAGTTTATTTCCTTTAAAGGATTTCCTGTCATCATCTCCACAACGCCCCCCTACGACGGACAACAAGAGTGGACTGGTCAGTTAATTCGCCGGGATGAGACAGCACTTTACTTAAACCAAAAAGGTCGTGTAGTCGAAATTCCCCGCTCCCTAATTACTAAGGTGCAGCTAGACGAGCGCCGATAAACAAAGGGTTAAGGCTTAGGAGTTAGAGACTAGAGCGCTTTGCTCAAGGCTAGAGATTAGGAACCAAGAGCTAAAGGTTAGAGGCTACGGGCTAGAGATTAGAGATTAGTGTAAAGCTATTCTCTAATCCCTGGCTTTAATGCGTAGTTTTCAGTCCTCAGTCCCCAGTACAGATGCGATTAATCGCGTCTCTCCCCACTCCCTAATTTTTAAAGGAGATTGCTTATGTCAATGGTTACTTTACCTGGATTAAAAGAATTAATTGAAAGTATTAGTCGAGAGCGAAATTTACCCCGGCTTGCAGTTCAATCAGCTATTAGAGAAGCACTACTCAAAGGCTACGAACGTTATCGTCGCGCCCAGAATTTAGAGCGCAAACAGTTTGATGAAGATTATTTTGAGAATTTTGAAGTAGAACTCGATATTGAAGGAGAAGGGTTTCGCGTTCTTTCTACCAAAACCATTGTCGAAGAAGTCAATAACACAGACCACCAAATTTCCCTAGACGAAGTTCAACAAGTCGCTCCCGAAGCGCAGTTAGGGGACTCTGTGGTACTAGATGTGACCCCCGACCAAGGAGAATTTGGTCGGATGGCGGCGATGCAAACTAAACAGGTATTGGCGCAAAAATTACGAGATCAACAGCGCCAAATGGTGCAAGAGGAGTTCCAAGATTTAGAAGGAACTGTTCTGCAAGCAAGAGTCCTGCGGTTTGAGCGGCAATCAGTGGTTTTGGCAGTTAGCAGTGGCTTTGGTCAGCCAGAAGTAGAAGCCGAATTACCCAAGCGGGAACAGCTACCCAACGATAATTATCGAGCAAATGCCACCTTTAAGGTCTACCTGAAAAAAGTCTCTCAAGGTCAGCAAAGAGGGCCACAGTTGCTTGTGTCTCGTGCTGATGCTGGTTTGGTAGTTTATCTCTTCGCCAACGAAGTCCCAGAAATCGAAGATGAAGTGGTACGGATTGTTGCCGTAGCTAGGGAGGCAAACCCCCCTTCTCGTTATGTCGGTCCCCGGACTAAAATAGCAGTAGATACTCTTGATCGCGATGTAGACCCAGTAGGCGCTTGTATCGGAGCCAGGGGATCGCGAATTCAAGTAGTAGTCAACGAATTACGTGGTGAAAAAATAGATGTAATTCGTTGGTCGCCAGACCCAGCAACATATATCGCTAATGCCTTAAGTCCAGCACGGGTGGATGAAGTACGCCTAATGGACCCAGAATCGCGGCAAACTCATGTACTTGTGGCTGAAGATCAATTGAGTTTGGCTATAGGTAAAGAAGGGCAAAACGTCCGTTTAGCAGCCCGCCTGACTGGTTGGAAAATAGACATCAAAGACAAAGCTAAGTATGACTTTGCAGGAGAGGATGCCAAATTTGCAGCCGTCAGAACAAAATATCAATCAGAGGAATCAGAGCAAGACGATTTGGAATATGAGGAAGAATTCGAGGATGAAAACCAGGACGAATTAGAAGAGGGGGATAATTTTGACAATAACGATGACGAATAATTGATTAATTTTGTAAAGTTTTGATACTGTAGATTGTAGTCTCAGTCTCAAGGATTATTTTCTCAAAAGCTAGTTGGTATAGGTAAAAAATAGTAATAATAAACTTCTTTTTACTTCCATTATCCGGAGACTGAGATCATAGAAAACCGATGAAACCAAATTATCGGCGCTGTATTAGTTGCCGTAAAGTAGGCTCAAAAGATGAGTTTTGGCGGATTGTCCGCGTCTTTCCATCGGGAAAGGTACAATTAGATCAGGGCATGGGGCGTTCTGCCTATATTTGTCCAGAAATGAGTTGCTTACAAGCGGCTCAAAAAAAAAATCGACTAGGGCGATCGCTACATGCATCAGTGCCAGAAACACTGTATCAAAGCTTGTCGCAACGTCTAGCCCGCAGTAATACCCAAAACCAAATTTAGTTGGAACAACTTTGTGACGTAATCATTAGAGGAATTGTGTCGAAAGCCGAAGTCGCGCTTTCATCACACCCTCTGTTGATTGTTAAGGTTAGTGCCAAAATAGTAAATGGGTGTAAAAGGCATTCGGCTCTTTAATAATCAAGAGGGACGAGGCCAGATTCCCAGAATCAAGATGTAATCGATTGTGTTGTGGAAGACTCAGAATCAACAAAACAAGAAACTACAAAATGGCAACCTGGTAGCGCTCAGGCGCAGTTCGGCGTCAAGGGTTCCTATAAAAATCTTTTATTTAAGAAATTTTTATGGGTATCCCTCAACCATCATTTCTGGTGGGGATGCCATTATTAAACCGAAACATCTCTCTTTCCTGATTGGAGGCACCGGCAAAAACTGAACGGCAGTCTAAAAACAGTAATCCAAGGATGGAGATGTCGCAAACCAGGCAACCATCCGCTAAAACTGTAAATTAAAGGGGAAGAGTGGATGAACAACGGCAAAGTTAGAATCTATGAATTATCAAAGGAATTGAATTTGGATAACAAAGAGCTACTAGCAATTTGCGACCAGCTCGATATTGCGGTCAAAAGTCATAGCAGCACGATTTCAGAATCCGAGGCAGAAAACATCCGGGCGGCAGCAGAAAAGCTTGCAGCTACGAATGTGTCAGCTAAAAAGGAACTAGGTACAACCAGCCATAAGCCAAATTCACCACCCAACGGCGGACGTAACCGACCTGCTGCACCCCACAAACAGCAAATTTTGGAAATACGCAAACCCAAAATATTGAGAAATACTACTCCCAACGCCCCAGAGGCGTCACTTGCTAACAATACCCAAGCTGCCTTGTCTGAAGCTAATCCTCCCTCTCCTCCACGGCCTTTCGCTACCCCAGTCTCACCCCTGAAACCGGCAGCACCAACTCGACCTGTGCCCCGAATTCAATCTGAGACTCAAGAGCAACCTCCGATCGCTGGCTTGGAACAAACGCCTAATCCAAATCCGGCACCGGAAAAAATAGCATCCCAAAAACCGGAAAAAACAGTTCCGCCTAGACCGAAATCGGAAAAACCGATCAAACCGCAACTAGTTGCTCCTCCAGCCAGACCGGCGGCGGAAGAAGCCCAGGTGGTGGCAGATGAGCCATCAGTATCTCAGGCAGATAAACCGATCCTCAAACGCGACCAACGGCAACGACCCGCAGAAGGCGATCGCGAGCAAATTAAGCCGAGAGTCGCGAAACTGCCAACTGACCAGTCTCCACCCTCACCAAGTGCGCCACAAAGGACAAGTCGTCCAACCCCTGCACCCAGCAGACCAGAGCAGAGGGGCAATAGACCATCTGCTCCATCACAACTGGGAGAGGGACAACGACCCAGGCCAGCACGTCCAGGTGAAGCTGTAGCAGCCGCAATGCCGATTGCTACTCCACCCAGACAGATGTCAGGCATAGCGGGTAAATCTCAAGGACTGGGTGATGAACCAGTCCCACCGGATATCCTCGATTTGAAACGCCCAAGTCCGCCTCGGCCAACCAAAGGCGGCAAAAAGTGGGTAGAAGAGGAAATCATTGATGAAGTTAAAGAAAAGGCAAAAACTGGCGTCAAAGGTAAGCGGATCAAGCCCATACTTGATGATGAGTTTGAAGAAGATTTGCTCGATGATGACGATATAGACTCACCAGCAACCGTCCAAGTCAGCCTTTCTATCGCTCGTCCTCCCAAACCCAAAGCGACTCGACCTGTACAGATGCCAGGTGCAACCCTTGCTAGCGCCCCAACTACAAGAGGGAGAAAGTCTGGTTCTAGGTCTGGTTCCAAGGCTTCGGGCCGCGATAATCACCAAAACCGTCGCCAAGAAGCCGAGACAAAGCGCGAGCGCCCCGAAAAAGTGACGATCACAGGGCCGTTGACTGTGCAAGAACTGGCTGACGTATTAGCCGTTCCCGATACAGAGATTGTCAAAATCCTCTTCCTTAAAGGTATGGCGGTGAGTATCACCCAAAATCTGGATATTCCCACAATTACCCTGGTAGGAAAAGAACTAGAAATAGAAGTCGAAACCGCCGAGCGAGAAGCAGAAGCTCGGAAAATAACGGAAATGGTCAGTGCAGAAGACCTAGAATATCTCCACCGCCGTCCGCCTGTCGTGACAATCATGGGTCACGTAGACCACGGTAAAACAACCCTGCTCGACTCAATCCGCAAAACAAAAGTGGCTGCTGGCGAAGCTGGTGGGATCACTCAACACATTGGTGCATACCATGTGGATGTGGTACACGAGGGCAAACCACAGCAGATAGTCTTCCTGGATACTCCTGGTCACGAAGCCTTTACGGCGATGCGGGCACGAGGAGCGCGGGTAACAGACATTGCCGTGTTAGTAGTGGCTGCTGATGATGGTGTCCGTCCCCAAACCATTGAAGCTATTAGCCATGCCCAAGCTGCGGGAGTGCCAATTGTTGTTGCAATCAACAAAATTGACAAAGAAGGGGCACAGCCAGAACGCGTTAAACAAGAACTCACTCAGTATGGTCTGACCGCAGAAGACTGGGGTGGTGAGACAATCATGGTTCCCGTGAGCGCTATCAGAGGTGAAAATCTGGATACGCTCTTAGAGATGATTCTCTTAGTAGCAGAGGTTGCAGAACTATCTGCCAACCCAGATCGTACCGCCAAAGGAACTGTCATTGAAGCACATCTGGATAAAGCTAAAGGAGCAGTTGCTACCCTGCTAATTCAGAATGGTACCCTGCATGTGGGAGATATCTTAGTAGCTGGCTCGGCCTTTGGTAAAGTCCGGGCGATGGTAGATGACAGAGGCAAGAGAGTAGACATTGCTTCTCCTTCCTTTGCTGTCGAGGTACTAGGTTTAAGTGATGTGCCAGCAGCCGGCGACGAGTTTGAGGTCTTCCAAAACGAGAAAGAAGCCAGAGCACTCGCTAGCGATCGCGCAGACAGACAACGCCTATCCCGTTTGTTACAGGGTCGTGTTACCCTTACAACCCTGTCGGCTCAAGCACAAGAAGGCGAGTTGAAAGAACTCAACTTAATCTTGAAAGGAGACGTACAAGGTTCAGTAGAAGCCATTGTGGGAGCGCTCAAGCAAATCCCCCAAAACGAAGTCCAAATTCGGATGCTGTTGGCTACTGCTGGGGAAATTACCGAGACAGATATCGACTTAGCAGCTGCCAGTAACGCTGTAATTATCGGCTTCAACACCACCTTTGCCAGTGGCGCTAGACAAGCCGCCGATGAAGCAGGTGTGGATGTCCGAGAATACAACGTGATCTACAAACTCCTAGAAGATATCCAAGATGCCTTAGAAGGTCTTTTGGAACCAGAGTTGGTGGAAGAACCCTTGGGTCAAACCGAAGTACGTGCCGTCTTCCCAGTCGGTCGTGGTGCGGTTGCCGGTTGCTACGTTCAATCTGGCAAACTAGTTCGCAACTGCAAAGTCAGAGTGCGACGTGGCGGTAAGGTGATCTATGAAGGCGTGCTTGATTCCCTAAAACGGATGAAAGAAGATGCTCGTGAGGTCAACGCCGGCTATGAATGCGGTGTCGGTATGGATAAATTCAATGATTGGGTTGAAGGTGACATCATCGAAGCCTATCAAATGGTTACGAAGCGCCGCACTCTCACCTTAACGAGATAGTGTTGAGGGTAAAATGGTTAGAAGTTAGGAGTAATACATTAGGAGTTAGGAGTTAAACGCTGCTAATTCTTAACTCCTAACTCTTAACTCACACCTTTTTATAATATGCATTCATTTCGCTCTGAACCTATTTTGTGGATTCACGTCG
The DNA here is from genome assembly GCF_034531035.1 of Nostoc sp. DedQUE02. Lineage (NCBI taxonomy): Bacteria > Bacillati > Cyanobacteriota > Cyanophyceae > Nostocales > Nostocaceae > Nostoc > Nostoc sp. DedQUE02. Next base: position 225,355 of record NZ_JAVRBY020000005.1, read on the forward strand.
CTGGATTAGCGACGTTGCCTATCTTTTTAGTACTCTGTTTATTTTTCTTATCTGTAGGCGAACCATTTTTACCAGTGTGGATGGAGCTATTCTTAGTTGCCGCCATTGGTGTTCTGCCCCTGCTATGGATGCAGTTGCGTCGCCCTTTTTATATATTTGCTCTTTTAGGAATAGCCCAAAAACCAGAAAATCTGACTGAGCGGCAGCGAAAAATTCTCTGTTTAATTAATACAAAGGTAAATCGTATTCTGGCATTGGTGGCAGCAGCCTTGTCGGTTTGCATACTGTGGTATCTTTTTCAAATTGCCCCACTAGTAGCAAATTCAGCTAAATTTCTCCCACAATGGCGCAGTGTTGCACTAGTGCTGGCGGGATTAGCATTTTTGGGTGGCAATCTATTTTTACAAGTACCTGTGAGTGTAATGCGAGTTTTGGTGACTAATGACACAGAATTTGCTGGCATAGAACCATTATCTTTAGAAAAGATTAAGCAAGATTTCACAATTTTAGGAGTGCGAGTTAATCAAATCGTGCCTCGATTATTACAATCCTTGTTTAAGATAAATACAGATTCGTAGCAGCCCGTAAAGTATATTATTTAACTTTAAAGGGCTAGAAATAAGTGGCAGAGGAGCAGGGGAGGCAGAGGAAGCAGAGGAGAATAGATTAATAATCAATGCCCAATACTTCGGCTACGCGGTAGTTGAGCGTAGTCGAAACTCAGTACAAGTGCCCCATGTCCCATGCCCAATTACCGTTGAAGTTAAAATAAAGGAATGAGGAATTATGGCTCAAATTCCAGCTTCTAGCGATCGCCAATTTTCTGCCGATACTGAAATTTGGTATAGCCTCAAATATGCGATCTCCACTAGTTCCGGTTTTCAACGCTGGCAACTAGAACGCGATGCTCAATTAGAGGGAATTCGCTTGGAACATCAGGTACAACGGTATTTAAGAGAAACTTTAGAAACTTTAGCTTACTAAAGACCAAATAAATCTTGTAGGTTTGTTTGCAAACGACGGAGTTGACGGTATGCACCCTGCAAGCGATCGCCATCAACTTCCACTTCATTTGTGGGATAATTCTTAATAATTTCAATTAGCGACACTTGTCCGTCTTGATTCGCAGCAAGTACCAAAGCGGCTCGTAAAGCTTGCCGATTTGCTTTTTGAGACGGTGTAGAAATAACTTGACTAATTTGATCCAAAATAATATTACCAATCTGGCTATTGAGCACTTTATCTAAAAATTCAGAGTTTACCTTTATTGGCTGTGTTAAATACTGACGAATGGCTTTGGGGTCTTGTCGCGCCAAAGCTACATTAACTTTTAGTAAACCTGAGAGTTCACCTGTTTGGGCAAACGTGGATATTTCCTCTACAGAAATTGATTCACGGAGAATACCATACTTCAGGACTACTCGTTCTGCCGCAAAGGCAGGAGTGGACAAAAACAGAATCCAGATAATGCTTACTAAAACTAAGACGCGACGCAGCCATAAAAAATTAAAATGCATTTCTCTCGATTTCCAATAAGTTTGCTTTTTTTCTGATGATATTCCAGCAGAAGTAGTTGCAGCATCTAGCTTTAGGGAATACTAAAAAATCGCTTCATCCCCATAGTGCCCCTAAGAAAATTTTCTGAATAACACAATATAACTAATGTATAAGTTCTGTAACCTCTCTAAGGAATTTAGCTGAATCAGTGCTAATCATCCAGTATAGTTTTGCATGGGTTTTAGAGCAGCTACAACGGTGTTATCTTTAACCTTGTTCGACATACCGTAATTCAGCACATCACAGACTCAAAAAATGAAATATCGGGGCTTTCACATTTCTTTAGCAAAAAATTTCCGCTTTCTTTCTAGCAGTCATCTTAGATATACTTTACGCGTGGGAGCCGGACTCACGGCAATGCTTGTTGTTTCTAGTGGTTCAATACTACTATCGGGTGAGGTTAATGCTGGTGCTAGTCACTCAGAAAGTATCGCCCCAATCACAGCACAAGCTCCCGTAACAGCCGCAACGATCTACGTTAATCCAGCAACTGGTGCAGATAGGACTGGTGCTGGTGCAACCTCAGCAGCACCCTATAAAAGCATCAGTTTTGCTCTCAGTCAAGCCCAAACAGGTGCAGTGATTCAATTAGCACCTGGGAACTATAACCAAGAAAGTGGCGAAACCTTCCCCCTGTTACTTAAAGCAGGGGTGACACTGCGGGGTGATGAAGCTACTAAAGGTCAGGCGATATTAATTACTGGTGGAGGTTTCTACACTAGTCGCACTTTTGCCAGACAAGACATTACCATCCTGGCCGAGCAAGATACCACGATCGCAGGTGTCAGCGTCACCAACCCAAATAGCCGGGGTACGGCTGTGTGGGTAGAGTCAACTAATCCAACTATCAAAAACAGTACTTTTACTAACAGTGTTAGAGAAGGCGTTTTTGTTACGGGTACAGGCAATCCCAGAATCGAAGGTAATCTCTTTGTGCAAAACAAAGGGAATGGGATTTCAGTTGCGAGAACTGCCCAAGGAGAAATTCGCAATAATTTATTTCAGGATACTGGTTTTGGTCTGGCGATTGGTGGCACTTCCACACCTCTAGTTGTAGAAAACCAAATTATCGAAAACCAAGACGGTCTTTTTATCTCAGAGTCAGCGAAGCCCGTATTGCGTAAGAATGTCATTCAAAATAATAAGCGGGATGGAGTAGTAGCGACTGTCAACGCTTCACCCGACCTTGGCACCAACGAAAGTCCTGGTGGCAATCTTATTCGCAATAACACTCGTTATGATGTGAACAACGCCACCAAAACCAGTAAAATTGTCGCTGTTGGCAACGATATCGATCAGAAAAAGATTTTTGGCTCAGTAGATTTTGTTGCCGCCAGTGTTGATGTACCGCCTGGAGGAGCTGTTGCTTTTAAAGATGTACCAGCAAATTACTGGGCAAAAACCTACATCGAAGCTCTAGCTTCCCAAAATATTATTGCAGGCTTTCCTGATGGCAGCTTTAAACCCAATGAACCTGTAACTCGCGCTCAATTCGCCACTATTGTCACTAAAGCTCTAACGCCAGCAGTTAAACGCCCAGCAATTAAATTTAAGGATGTAGCAAGCAATTTCTGGGCTTACGCTGCCATTCAATCTGCTTACCAGAGTCAATTTGTTTCTGGTTATCCCGATGGCACTTTTAAGCCACAGCAGCAAATTCCTAGAGTGCAGGCGTTAGTCTCTTTAGCTAATGGTTTGGGCTTAACTGCGAATAATCAGAATATCATTTCCTTTTACACCGATGCTGCCCAAATTCCTAATTATGCGATCGCTCCTGTTGCGGCGGCAACTGCACGGCAACTAGTGATCAACTATCCCACAGCGAAGCAACTCAATCCTAATCGTCAAGCGACTAGAGCCGAAGTTGCTGCCTTTGTTTACCAGGCACTTGTCAATGCTGGACGTGCTCAACCAATTCCTTCATCCTATTTGGTAACAGTTCAGTAAATGCCTAGTTAGCAAATTGAAAGCGCCAGACTAACAAATTATTAGTCTGGCGCTTACAATATAATGGTTTTTTACTTTTAGGGTTTTTTAAAGATAAAATTTGGGGTCTTTAAATATAGATGACCCCATTTGAATGTGATTTGTTTTATGGTCAGGGTCTTTATATTGGCTGACCCCGTTTCAACGATTTCTAGTTTCTCAGAAATTTTTGCTTTTTGGAATTTCCTAATAATTTTTTTATTTTTTCTCTTTTGATATTTTATTCTTCATCAAAGCATTAATAAATTTGACGATATGATATATAGCAATCCTAAATGAGTCGTAAAAAATATAGATAAGGAAACGAACCGCCATCTCTACCAAAGGCTTCCGCCAAAGCGTAGCGTCTCCTTAGAGAAGGACGCAAAAGACGCAAAGACAAGAAAAAAGAAAGAGATATATAATTTTCACAAATGATTTAGGACTGCTATAGGAATAATATTTGATTTCTGAAAAAATTCAGTACAACTCAAAGAGACTTCTTCCCTATTGCCTATTGCCTCTTCCCTATCTACGCAAATAAATTTAGAAATCAAATCGGATTGCTATATAAGTAGAAGGACTAAATTAAACCTAACTTGACATTGCCGGGTTTCGACTCCCTTCGACTCCGCTCAGGGCAAGTCGCTCAACCCTCTTTAAGTCAAGCTATCGAGCATTGAGCGAAGTCGAAATGCGTCTTATAAATAATTGTGTCCACTTACTTATCAAAAGAAAGCAGTAAGAAATTAACAGCTAAAGTTTCTCCCTTCAGAAATTAGGATTTTTACCCGATTGGGAGCGTTCTTGCCGACGCTGTTCCCAGCGCCAGAGAAAGACCATTAGCGCAACTATTCCTAATTGGAGAGCTAAACTAGGCAAAGCACTCTCAACATTGCGTCCGGCAAGCACTTGGAAGAAAAAGACGAATGCACCGAGTGACCCAGAAGCACCGAAAGCAATGTAGAAAAATTGTCGTAAGCCGCGATAAGGAGCGGCTATTTCTGCTTTGAGGCTGGCATACTGTTCAGGATTAAGGCGATTTTTAGAATTTTGATCTACCATGACTAAATCATGTTATACTCTTAGATTGTGTACGCCGATGTGGCTCAGTGGTAGAGCAGCTGATTCGTAATCAGCAGGCCGTGGGTTCAAATCCCATCATCGGCTTTGATAAAAGTATTGCTCAATAATCTAGTTTGACATAAGTTGTACAGTGATTAATTATCTGTCGTCGGTAACACATTACTGACTGGGGTATTGTTATAGGTCGATTTTATAGTAATGCTTGCGATCGCTGTTGCTGGAGTTGGTGTTACCTAATTTGGTTGAGCTAAGACAGTCTCAGTGCGGCTTGGACATTTGCCGATATTGCTTGGGAAGAGGATTTATAATCTTCAATGTGGTGTTAGAGCAACAAAACCAAGACTGCTGTAAAGTAAGTAGCGATGCTTGGGTTGGGCTACGCCTACGCGTCTTTTTGAAAATCAAGCGGATCGCAGGTTATTGACAGAGGGCGATCGCTTAATTTTCTCAATTATACTGAGATAGATTTACTAAATAATTCACTAAATCACTCTGACTGTTTACTGTTGACTGATTTAACACCTCTACTCCTATTTTCAAGCCAGGTGGATTATTGCAGCAAAGGAGTTGTGCCGTTACCGTTAGTTGACGCATTGGCAATTGCAGCTTGAGTAGGTTGAGTAGTAAGAACCGCTACAACTGGAGTAACTTTTGAACTAGATTGTTTACTTCGTCTTCGATTAGAGCCGCCAGCCTTAGAATACTCTATACTGTTTTTGCCGTAGACAGTTGCAACTCCACTTAGCATTCGTTCAGACATTTCGGAGAGAGCTTTATCCATCTGGGTTACTGTTTTACGCGATTCTTCCAGATTGGACACCAGCGTATTATTAGCTTCTACCATTGCACGGGTAGTATTGATTAAGTGGTTGTAGGCTTCAATAGTTAACCCATGTCCTAAATCCAGATTTTCATCAATAGATTTAAGCAAGGCGAGACGAAGTTGGGCTTTGTCAACAGCAGCAGAACCACGAGTTTTTAAAGACATAACACATCCTTTTTTAATAATTCCTTTTTCAACATAGTGGAGTATGCTTTTGCCTGAGATGGGTAGTTTTGTGGATTTATTTCATTAAAAGTTCAACGAAATAATTACGAATTTAGCCGTATTTTTACTCATTTTTTATATCAATTTGTTGTTTGAGAATAAGTATAATTAGCAACAGTAATCACAAAATCAATAAATGAGTACTCCGAAATAGTAATTGGGTACTCCGAAATAGCAATTGGGTACTCCGAAATAGCAATTGGGTACTCCGAAATAGCAATTGGGTACTCCGAAATAGTAATTGGGTACTCCGAAATAGTAATTGGGTACTCCGAAATAGTAATTGGGTACTCCGAAATAGCAATTGGGTACTCAAAATCGATAAATGCGTTGGCGTAGCCCACCGTAAGCATCGCATTCATCCTCTTTTTAACTGAAACTGGTAGTGGGCGATCGCTTAAGATAAAACAAGTAATGAAAAAGTCAATAGACCTCTTGCAAAAGTAATTTTTGCACAATGGGTGGGAAAAGGGGAAAGGTTTTTATTTTTCCTTTACCCTTTCCCCCTTACCCTTTTCCCTACAAATGCCAAAAAGTCTAATGACGCACTGGGTTTTTACACTGCCCATCGTACCGAGATTGATGAAGCGATCGCTCCTTTTCTCACCTGAAACTGCTACTTGCATCCCTACAAAAGCTTTGCCAATTGCCAATCCCTTCAGGGGAGAATTGTTTTTACATAAGAATAAGCAAGTATTTTTTCATCCACGCTTACTAAAGGAACATCATAGATTCTTGCTGTTGAAACGATAATTCTATCGGCTGGATCTTTATGAAAATTTCCTGGAAGCGAGTAGCAATCAATGGCAATTTGGGGAGTGATTGACAGAAGAACTACCCCCTCTTGTGCCAAAGCAATATTAAACCATTCTTCAATGGGACAGGGAAGAATTAGCTTATTTTGGGTAACAAGTCTGCTAATCTCTAACAAACTTATCGAGCAAACACCTAAACCATGAGGTCTTTCACTATTTATGGACTCATTGTGCTTATCTGTTAATCTAGAATCATTGTGATTCCACCAAACCCAAATATGAGTATCAAGAATAATCAAAAATCATTCACTTCAAAATTCTGATTTATTTCCCAATCATCAGGAGAAATAACGGGTTCATTCGGGTCTGCCAAATAAGCATAGGGTTGCATTTCTCTGAGAGGATTAACGGCAGATTTGGTTTGATGTTCAGAAGAATAGGTAATTTTAGAAACCTTTTCAGCGATAGTTTCTTTCAAGATAGAAGAAGCTAATTCTTCAACGGAAATTTGTTGTAAAGCTGCTGCTTTAATTAGAGATTCTTGAAGTTCTTGACTGATGTAAATGTTCGTACCAATCATTTTTTCCTCTGGCTACTTTTTTACATGATACCAAACATCATCAGCGCAGTTATTTTTTAAGATCGCATTCTCTTGTCACCTGAAACTACCATTCAATCGGGTGACAAGGTGCTTCAACCGGGAAATTCCTGGGTTGGGCTATGCCAACGCGTTCATCAACAATTAAGCCATCGCATCTTTTGGAAATCAAGCGATAAGCCTAACGGCATAGCTTCGCTTACCGCAAAATCAGTCTATTGTCTGTTCACAAGTAAAAAACACTCATCTACAAGGTTCTTTCATTGTCAGAAACACATCCATTTGTGATGAAATTCTACACTTTTCTGGAATTTAGGGTGTTGGTGTTGAATTTTTCTTATGATCTAGTTGCGTCTCACACCCTTGCCCATGAATGAACAGCGTCAGCAAGCCTATCTCAACCTCATTCAAAGCCTGTTGAATTGCCGTAGTGACGATGAAGTACAAGAAATTTTGGCTGCAAACCAAGATTTAATTGATGCTGGTCTAGTACAAAAGATGCTGGAAATCGCAAGGAATCTACTAAGGCAGGGCGAATTAGACCAAGCTAATGGTTTGATGAATATAGCAGGACAACAACTTGGGGTTTATAGTAAATTATCATCGACTGCTACAAAAAAAGAATGGTTAGATTTCTTAGAGCAAGCACTGAAAGTAACAGCAGATAGTATAGGTAAGGTGCAAGTAGTTTACCCAATACTTAGAGCAAATATCAAAAAACTCAATAGTATTTCTGCAACAGTATTTAGAGATTGGGCAGAAAATAAACTGAGACAAGTACAATTAGATGAAGGCAAGGGTATTGCATCAGATATTGTTGATTTAAGTAAATTAATTCAAGAATTCCCTTTGGGAGATAAACCCAACAATATAGAAATTGCTATTGCTGGCTATAAAGTAGCCCTTAATGTGTTTAATTCCAATATATTTACCTTACAGTGGGCAATGGTACAGAATAATTTGGGTATTGCTTACTGTCAGAGAATACTAGGAGATAAAGTAGAAAATCAAGAATACGCTATCCAATCTTTTAAGAGTTCATTAAAAATAATAACCCGCTCTAAATTTCCACAAGAATGGGCAATAACGCAAAGTAATTTAGGAAATGCTTATTTTTACAGAGTAAAAGGAAATAGGGTTGAAAATGTTGAATGTGCCGTTAAAGCTTATACCGCAGCATTGGAAGTTATAACTCGCTCAACATTACCGTCAGAATGGGCAATGGTGCAAAATAATTTAGGAAATGCTTACCTTGAACGACAAGGGAAAGATAAAGAGAACATCGAAAATGCCATCATTGCTTATACCGCAGCTTTAGAAATATACACTCGCTTTGAATTTCCACAAGAATGGGCAATAACGCAAAATAATTTGGGGAATGCTTACCTTGATAGAGTTAAGCTTGATAGAGATCAAGTATATAGAAATGAAAATATTGAAAATGCTATCACTATCTTTTCTGCTGCATTGGAAGTATTTAGTCGCACTGATTTTCCAGAACAATGGGCGATGATACAAAATAATTTGGGGAAAGCTTACCGTCAAAGAATACTAGGAGATAGAGTAGAAAATTTGGAAAAAGCCATTGAATTCTGTACCAGTGCTTTAGAAGTATTCACCCACACCAGCTTTCCGCAAAACCATGCATCAACTTTATCTAATATTGGTATTATCTACCAAGAAGCACAACAGTTAACTGAAGCTTACACAACCTTTAATTCAGCCATCACAATAGTCGAATCGTTACGTGGAGAAATTATTTCTGGCGATGAAAGCAAGCGCAAACAAGCAGAAGAATGGAACAAACTTTATCGCCACATAGTAGAAGTTTGCCTGGAATTAGGAAATATAATAAAAGCAATTGAATATGTTGAGCGTAGCAAAAACCGCAATTTAGTTGAACAAATCCTCGCACGTGACCTGAAAACTATCTTTCCTCCAGATGTTGTTACTCAAATAGAACAATATAAGGATGAAATAGCCGTAGGACAATATCAAATCCAAAATGGTAAAGCTGAAAATCCAAAAGTTTTAGCACAACATCTCCAAGAGTTACGACAGCAGCGTAATGAATTACAAGACCGCTACTTACCCGTTGGTTCTGGTTTTAATTTTGACTCATTTCAAGCTACTTTGAATGAGCATACAGCCATTATTGAGTGGTATATTCTCAACGATAACATTCTGACGTTTATTGTCATAAAACAAGGAGAGGTAACTGTTTGGCAATCCCAACCAGAAGACCTGCAAGCTTTGGTAAATTGGATAAATCAATATTTACAGAACTACTACGAGCAAAAAGACCAATGGCTCAATAGCTTAGGGGAAGCACTCAAAGAATTAGCTTCGATTCTGCACATTGATGAAATATTAACCCAGATACCAAAGCACTGCGATAAACTCATCCTAATTCCCCATCGTTTCTTGCATTTATTCCCCCTTCATGCAATTCCAATAAATCAAAATTCGGAAAATTCGTCTTATCTTCTGGATTTATTTGCTGGTGGTGTGAGTTATGCACCCAGTTGTCAACTACTGCAACAAGTACAACAGCGACAACGCCCTGATTTTCAATCTCTATTTGCAATTCAAAATCCTACAGAAGACCTGAATTACACCAATTTGGAAGTACAAGTTATTCAACGCTACTTTAATACTTCCAACGTCCTGAAAAAAACAGCAGCGACACTCACAGCTATTAATAATACTGACTTAAATACTTACCACTGCGCCCACTTTAGCTGTCATGGGTATTTTAACTTAATAAATCCTGGTAATTCAGCCCTAATTTTGGCAAATGCACCCGTAGCTGACACACTTTCACAACCAAATACAGAACGTTATCTGAATTTACGAACAGGGGAAACCCACGATTTAGACAAATGTCTTACCTTAGATAAAATCTTCAGTCTCAAATTACAAAAATGTCGCCTCGTCACCCTTTCCGCGTGCGAAACTGGATTGATTGATTATAAAAATACCAGTGACGAATATATTGGTTTACCTAGCGGTTTTCTGTTAGCTGGAAGTAAAGCTGTAGTTAGTAGTTTGTGGACTGTCAGCGATTTATCTACAGCGTTTTTGATGATGAAATTTTATGAAAACCTGCAAACAATAACTAGTGTCTCCATAGCACTCAATCAAGCACAGCAGTGGTTGCGAAATTTAACAACAGAAGAATTTGAAGCACTGTTAGTTAAATATCATCCACAAATCGAAGAAATATTTGCTCAACTCCCAGAAGAAAAGCGTCCACTGGCAAGAGCGATATTAAAAAGAACCTGCAAGCAAAAACCCCACCCTTTTGCAGCACCGTTTTACTGGGCAGGATTTACAGCTACGGGGCTTTAGGATTCAGGTTTGGCAGTTTCACAAAACTTCTTCACACCGATTTTGGCAACATAAATTACCACTGGAGTTGCCAAGGCTACGGGAATATTACCACTTGCTGCTAGAGTGGCGATCGCAGCTGTCAATACTCCCGTCATCAACTCGTCAAATTCTTCCTGACAGATGATTGTGCTGAATTTTTGGGCTAAATTCTTTAAATAATTGGAATCTCCCCTCAAACTAACTTCTGCATCGGTTGTCTCAACAGCAATTAACTGCGCTGCTGCTTCCAGATTTCCCTTACACTCTTCTATGGCATCCAAAGCTGCTAAAGCCTCTGGACTATCCGCCAACTGACTGCGAAACTGACTAATTTCTTCTGGTGTAACGGTAATCATTTAAATAAATACACGAACATTCAGGAATTATACATCTAATGTTTAATCTAGAATCGATACAATTAGCGATCGCCTTCATCGCTAGAGATAACCAAAAACTATAATGAATGCATAAAGCAAACAATACAGGCAAGGTTAGGAGAATCTAAATAATGCAGGCTGATAGCAGTTCAGAGCAAAGGCTACTTGAAAAAATTCAAAAGTTTCCTCCTGAAAAAGTTTTGTTAGTTGAAGATTTTATTGATTCTCTGAATCTGCAAAATACAGACAATAGCCTTACCTTTGTAGCAGCAAAACTTTCTGAACCAGTTCTGCTCAAAATCTGGGATAACCCTGATGATGCAGAATATGACAAACTATGAATTTGGTGATGTTATTTTAGTGCTTGATATGCGATCGCTCCTTCCAGTAAATGCCTAGAATTATCACTCAAACTCAGTTTCACAGAAAGCTTTTAACAAATCGATACAGTTAGCGATCGCTCCTAAATGAGCAATTTCATATCCATGTGTATTTTGGGTAGGAAATGCCAAACAAGCAGCACGCCCAACATGACCAAATTTCATCGCAATCGAAGCATCGCTACCGAATCCACTCAGAGTTGTGAATTGGATTGGCATATCGAGTTGCTTGGCACTATGACGCAATTGGCCATTTAGTCCCTCATCATATATTCCATAGGCATCTTGAGATAAAAGTACAGGACTTTTACCATCTTTAACAGGATATTCCTCAGATAATGGACAAATTTCTAAAGCAATCAACGCATCCAAACGCTGATTTTGAGTGAAAAATAGCGCCCCAATTGCCCCCACTTCTTCTTTAGCTGAAGCCACCAGATAAACATCAACAGCTGGCTGTTTCAAATTTTCAGCCAAAGCTAGCAAAATCGCCACAGAAGCTTTGTTATCCAAAGTGTAACCAGCAATATGATCCTTTAACCGAATTGGACGCTTGCGATGCTTGCCGATTACCATTCTAGTTCCAGGTCGAATGCCAGCTGCTTCTAATTCAGTTGCAGTAAGCTTCGTTTCTATCCAGGCATTTTCCCACTTAACAGTAGTATCTTCCTGCTGCACTTTTTGGGGCGATTCGTGAGAAACATGGCGCGAACCAAAGCTGAGAATACCGTTAATGGTTTCGTTATCTCCGAGTAAATCGACAACGCCTTCGCCATAAACCCACGGGAAAGAACCGCCGAGTTTGCTGACTTTGACACGACCTTGATCGCCAAGACTCTTGACAATTGCGCCAATTTCGTCCTTGTGTGCGGTGATAGCAATCGCTCCGTCTGGATTTTTCCCTGGAATCTTCGCAATAATATTATCGGCGCGATCACACCAAACTTCTACACCCAGCGCTGTAAATCGTTGCATCAACAACTGATTAATCTCGGCTTCTGCACCACTAGGGGAATGGTGCATGATCAATTCTTCAATAATTTCAAATAAGCGATCGTAATCCCACATCAATACAGTTAGTTTAATTTTCAACTGTTGTATGAGATAATTGTGCATCAACAACCCGACCTGCTGATACAAGTGCTGACCTTTTTTGTTGACGCTTCAGGATTCCTACTGCACCAAAAGCACCAAGAGCTAAAATTCCCAAGTTTATCGCAGGTTCAGGAACAGACTTCGCCTCAATCGCCGCCAGTGCAGCATCTGCTATCACCTTATGAGCAGCAGTGGTTGGGTGGAAATCGTCCCAGAGAAGAAACTTGTTGTTAGCTGGGTCACATATATCTAGTCTAGAGAGACAAGACTCGGTTACATTCGTAAAACCTAATGCACTTGCCTGATTAAATAAAGAATAAGTATCAACCGAGATAATGTTGAGATTCGGGTTTTGGCTCAAAGCGCTCACAGTTTTTGCTAAACCCAAGTTAAATTCATTAGTAGATTTGCTAAGGGTTGCAGGGTTGCGACCGTTGATTTTAGCTGCTGGTACTTGTCCCAAATCAGACAAGTTAAACACCAAAATATTTTTCGCGCCGACTCCTACCAGAGTATTCAACGCCAGAGATATATTACTGATTGGTGTGGTCGAGTCTTCAGGGTTGAGAAAAAAGAAATCATTAGCACCTCCCCACAATGTATAAAGTGCATTTGGGTCAGCAGTTTGATTATTTGCTTGCAGATTTCCAGCAAAACCAAGAACTTGTTTGAGCACTCCCGGTAATCCCACATTGGGAACAACAGCATTATCTAAACCAGAGCTAGCACCACCGAAAGCAAAGTTTATTCCTTGGGTAGGAGGTGTGGCAGGAATAGTAGTGAATAAAGCAGGCTTTAACCCTAGCTGATCTCCTAGATACTCTACCCAGAGCGGCCCATTGGAAAAACGTCCTTCAAAGTAAGGTGGGCTTTGAGGAAATGTTTTACCAGTAGCATTGTATGTATTGCCTGGATCAGAAAGACTATCGCCAAATACAAAAAGCTGATCAAAACTCGCAGCTGAGGCTTTGGTCGGCAACATGAAAGATAAGAGAACAAATCCTGCCGCTACAGCTTGTTTTTTCATATTCGTTTTACCCGTGGTATTTTAAATTTGTTTAAAAGTGGCGATAGTTTGACAACTTGTGTTTTGACTGACTTCAAAACTCAGTACGTGAGTGAATTTACGTTGTTCTACTTAAATATGCCTCAAAAGTTTATTAAATACAGGTAAAAACCCTGAAAATACTAAGATTTACATTTTCTTGATAAAAATTAGCTATTGTACAAAGAAATGGCGAATCTTACATACCAACGGGTGGAAATTGCCCATTTTTTGGTATTGACGGACTAACCTCAACAGAATACGGTAAACATCCTAGACATTGCTTTAACTAATTCTAGGGGTTTATGTTAAAAGTAATTAACAAAATTTCGGCCAGCGTTGAGTCAAGTTGCTACAAGTTTTGTGGCTCTTGCCTTTATTTTAACTTCGCTTTAATTTCAAAGCCTCAGTAGCCGATACACCCTCACTCTGACTGCCAAAGTACGACAAAGCTGTAGCAGCCTCAGCACGAGTTACTGTTTTTTTGGGTTGAAACAGAGTCGTATATCCAAACACCCGGCGAATATTCGATTGTTCGCCATTCTGGTAATCAGCCAACACTGCTCTTAAAGCCTTGGGGTCAATTCGAGCTGCGTCTTGAAAACCCCAGGTTTGTTTGACTGTATCTAAGTTAGCAGAGGGTAAAGCTTGGCGAGTATCTAAGGGTAATTTCCACAGTAGTAACTGTTCTCGCGTTAGGGGTGCATCAGGACGAAATAAAACTGCTGTAGAATCTCCAGACAAAGGACTAGGAATTAACCCAGCTTCGGCTAATCCCTGAATTACTGGAAAATCAGGGTCTTTTGCCGACACATCACTAAAAGCTGGTTGAGTACTTTCTGATGCCAAGCGAATCTGTTTAGCTGGATTGTTGGCATACATAGCATTGTTAGCAGCAATTAGCCAACGAGCGTATTCTCGATGAGTCACGATTTTACCAGGTTCAAACTGGTTATTTGTGGTAGGAGAGTTGTTCTTAGTTGTCTTTGGCTCTAAAGACAAAACACCTAATGTAGCCAAGTCTTGGATGTGTTGCCGCCATTCTTGCGGTGCTTTATTCAGATCGTTGAATACCTGAGATTCAGGTGTCGCTGTCGGGATTGTTTGGTTATTAGCAGTGCTTGGTGGTTGTGCTGCCAAGTTTGCGGGTGGTACTGGGCCAATGAACTGTGGATTTCCTGGCTGAAGAACGGCGTTAGTAGTTTCGTTAGAACTAGTAGTTGGGGTAGGTTGTGCCGTTGCAGTACTATTCGGTACGTAATCAATCAGTAATTCAGTGGCTGTTTGCGGTTGATTGGGTGTGGCGTTGGTGACTGATTTCGGTTGAATGGAAACCTTCAACAGCAAATCGTTACGACGTGCCTCAAAAGCGCCTCCCGCATCATCTGTTGGCTGTTGTAAAATCTGCCAGTTATTTGTTTGAAACTGGCTGCGATAAAAGCTAGCAATAAAATTGCTGGGGTCAGAACTCAACCAGCGAGTTGAGATTCTATTTTCTGAGCCGCTAGCAGGTGTAACTTCCTCTAGTTTGGCATTGGAATATAGGGGGATATCTTTTGGAAAATCAGCTGGTAACTGAACTGTTGATTCCTTTGGCTGTACTTGTGGTTGGTTACTTTGAGATTCTCCAAAGACAACTGGATTGCTTTGCAGTTTCGGATCTGCCGCCAAAGATTGCTCTAGGTTTTTGGCAACTGGACTGTTAGCACAGGCTGTTAAGGAAGTGAATAGAACAGCCCAAATTAGAAATACAGCTGGACGTTTACAAGGAAGCACAGGAAATCACAAATTGAGTTTCAATTCCTACCCTAGCGCAGACTGTTCATTAAATGGGATTGGGTATTACCAAAGAGAAAGCAGAGAAGCCGGGGAGAATCGAAGTTAGCGAGGAACGAGCGTCTTGATTCTGACTTCTGACTTCTGAATTCTTCTTCAAATCACCAAAAGACACTACCGACTTACGGCGTCTTCTTCGTAAATGTCTCTGTTGGTGAAGATAATATCTCCAAAAATGAGTAAACGGTAGCAAAAGCTACCGTATTGTCTTCGTTTTACAGCCATTAGGTTTTGATAATTCCCATGCTTATTTATAGAATTCCCTAAAATTATAAAAAACTAACATTTTCGGAAAAAAATCCAAATAAACCTGGAATACCTGCTATATAAGAGTTTTCTGATTTTGATAATCCTAGATAGCACTCTACTACAGGGTTCATGGCAGGTTAAGGGAGTTCGTACTAAGCACTTTAGTTCTTAAATCGCGGTTAGAGCCAGCCACTACGAACAGCTCAAAATTAATCTGGCAGATTACATACACTAGCACTCAGGCGATCGCCAAGCAAATGAAGTGATAAACTAGGACTAAAGCCCCCCTTAGCCTCATCCAAAGAGGGGAATAGATTAAGTTCGCTCTAACACTGGTTCAGAATCAATTCTGGAAATTATTCATCTGAACGATGGTAAGCTGAGTAAGGCAATAGCTGAAAAATGCCAGTGTTAAGCAATTCCAGGAACAAGCGCGTAAGTTCGTTATTCTTGACGACTGGGGTTATATATAAAGCAGTCAAGTGTCGCAGTAGTTTCCCTAGTATCTTTAAATGATTTTCTAAGGAAAGTGCTACTTAAGATTGTAGTCAAGATTTTCTTGGCAGCCTCGAAAGCAGTGAGTGCTTTCTCTAAAAGTGCGTAGTTTACCGCCGTAGGCATCGCCTCGATGTTATCTAAAGCTTTCCCTCAGATAACCAATCTCCTGTTCTTCTGGGATAGGGCAAGGGTTCTTTTTGGAAAGTTGGGCATAGGGTGCGCTTCGGAAGTTATAGAGGCAGTACATAGTTAACTATGGCTGTTTTCCCAATCCTAGTTAATGATAGGGTAAAGGCAAAAAACACTTCATCTTCTTCACTGGCGGTTAAGAAAATCCTCTACAACTTGGTCTGAACAGTTAACAGCTTCCTGATAGATTAGATACAATTAGCATCTGCGTTTGATTGGGTAATCACTAGTTCAAAGCGAGTACTCAAATTGACATGGTGCTGCTCTAGCTAATTTGGCATAAGATTAACCTTTCACCTCCTGGCTTTGGCGAAAATTTTTGATTCAGGGCAAATTAAGACTTATATTCAAGAGACTTGGGTGTTTCTTGGAGATGAAGTTAACCAAAAGCGAGCAAAAGGCTGAAAAAGATATATCTGATGTCAAAAACGCAGATCGGATAAGAGTATGAAAATCTAAAATAGATATTAAGAAGAAAAAACAACGACCATCGACAACCGTCAGTCCATTTTACTTTCTGTAAAGCGTCACCGGGTTGTTACCAGTGCTGAAACACGATTACATGCAAGTTTCCCAGGATCAGCCTATTTATTCTGAGGCTCCACTCCAGCTGTTACTGTTTGTCGATGGACGCCCCAAGTCCCGCCAACAAGTACAGCGAATACGTGCTTACTTAAAAGAATTGCAGGCTGAGTATAGTTTTGAACTTCAAACTATTGATGTTGGACAACAACCTTACTTAGCAGAACACTTTAAATTGGTAGCAACGCCAGCTTTAATCAAAATCCATCCCGAACCACGACAGGTTTTGGCAGGGAGTAATATCATAGCGCAATTGAAAAACTGGTGGCCTCGCTGGCAAACGGCTGTAGACGCTTACTTGAAATTACAAGAGGACTTACAAGAACGTATAGACGACACTGCTAGAGTGACATCACCCAAATCTACTATCCGTTCAGTTGCTGTTTCTGCTGAACTAATTCGACTCTCAGACGAAATTTTTCGCTTAAAACAGGAAAAAGATAACCTCCAAGAGCAGTTACACTTTAAAGACCGGGTAATTGGGATGCTGGCGCACGATCTCCGCAATCCCCTAACTGCTGCTGCGATCGCCATCGAAACTCTCCAATCTAACTACAATTTAGAGACAGGCCAATTTCAGCGCCTCAAACCATCCTTGACAGCGCATTTATTAAAACAAGCCCGTAATCAAACTAAGGTTATTGATCGGATGATTGCCGACCTTTTGCAGGTAGGTCGTGGCAAAGATACAGAGTTTCCAATCTTACCACAAAAAGTACAGCTAGGTAAACTGTGCTTAGATGTCTTAGAAGAATTGTGCGATCGCTACACCGCCAAATCCCAACAGGTAGAAACGGATATTCCCAATGATTTACCTTATGTATATGCTGACCCAGAACGCATCCGGCAAGTGTTAGTGAATTTATTGGATAATGCCATCAAATACACCCCAGAAGGTGGCAAGATTAGCATTGCCGGATTGCACCGCACTACCCAAAAAGTTCAGTTTAGTATTGGCGATACCGGGCCTGGTATTCCTGTAGAGAATCGCGATCGCATCTTTGAAAACCACTTCCGCCTACAACGGGATGAAGGTACAGAAGGTTACGGCATTGGTCTTTGTCTATGCCAACGTATCGTCTTGGCACACTATGGCCAAATTTGGGTGGACTCTGCCCCCAATAACGGAGCATGGTTTCACTTCACACTGCCAGTTTATCCTTCTTAGTAATGACAAATGACAACTAAGAACTTGAGACAAAGCGATCGCGTCCCCCAGCCTTTGCTTGGTAGAGTGCTTTATCTGCCAGCACAATCAAATCTGAAGGTGAAGATTCCCAAGTGGGGACAACTGTTGCCACACCCATACTCAAAGTGACGTGCTGACTCACCATAGATCCGTCATGAACAATCTGCAAATCTTTGATTCCCGCTTGTATCGTTGCGGCAACATGAACTGCGCCAGATGCAGGGGTGTATGGCATAATCACAGCAAATTCTTCGCCACCATAACGCGCTACTAAATCCTGATGTTTTTGTGCCTTAAGGCTTAAGACAGCACCCACCTTTTGTAAACAGACATCCCCAGCCGGATGACCATATCTATCGTTATAAAATTTAAAAAAGTCGATATCACACAGAATCATTGACAAGGGAGATCCCTCTTGTGCAAGATTAATCCACTGAGTATTAAGATAATCGTCAAAGCGGCGACGATTAGCCAATTCAGTTAAGCCATCTACATTGGCTAGGTGATGCAAAGCTTCATTTGCCGCTTCTAATTGTTTGTATACTTGTGCTTGCTGTAGCAGTCGGCGCAACCTCTGGCGCAATACAGGCCAGTGAATTGGCTTAGTAACATAATCAGTTGCTCCGGCGTCGAAAGCACGGTTTACGGATTCCTCATCGTCCAAGCATGTGATCATCAAGATGGGAGTACGCTCCCATATTTTGGAAATGACTGTATTGTTAAGGGTCGAGTCAGTATCAAAGTTTGCCAGGGCTGAGATTAAATTATTTCTGGCAATCTGGAGTAAGTGCTTACAACAGGTAAAGCCATCCATCACAGGCATTACAGCATCTAGCAAAACTATATCTGGTTTGATAGTCTCGTAAGCATCTAAACATTGTTTACCATCATTGACCTCGACCACTCGATAACCTTCTTGTTCCATAGCTTTACGCAACAATACTCGGATGGTCTTGTCATCATCAGCTACTAAAATCAGTGGTGGTTGCTTAGAAACAGAAAATGGGCTTATGCCTGACATGAGTTGCCTTCCAGTTGCGGGACTATCCGGAAAAAGGCTGTGCAACTCAATCGTATGGGGGCGATCGCTATTTTCATCAATGTCAGGATTTGTGGCAAAGCTGTGTCTAGCTTCACAATCAACTGTTTTTTGACAATGGACTGCTCAATGTTTTTGAGCCAAGCAAGCGGTAGATAACTAAGTTGCATAGACAATCTATAATTGGAACACGAAGGTAATTGTTACCTTTTTGTTCGGCTGTGGTTATGGGAGGAAATGTTACTTTTATATTTCCCAATTGTTAAAGTTAAATTGCAATTTTTTTGAGAATTGCAATTGCACGCCTTAGGTGTTTAGTTTTGTAGTTAGTTTATAAACTGAGTCAAACAGGGTAAAGCAATTGCCAAGGTGCGCTCAGAAGATAGCTAATACTAAATTTTAAGCTTACCTGACTTAAGTTTATTTAGTTTATTTGTCAAGGGTTGCTGAGGTTTAGTAGAATTACATAAGATTAATATTAAATTTAGTGTAAAGTTTAATTATCTAGAGACTCTAAGTTAATAAATTAAGTAAAAGTTCTTATTTAATTCGATTCAGTATCTCTAGTTATCTAAAAATAGATTGTTTCTTCAAAAAAATACCAATTTAGTAGTTAAAATTATATGAGTATAGATATACTAAATTAAATTTAATATATTGAATAACTAAATCCTATAACTAGCTTACAACATATAAAATCGTCATCTTTTTGAGTCAAAAAACGGAACCTATTACCAAAAAGTCCCAATTTATTTACCACTAATCTTTAAAATGCCAGACTCATTAATGTATCAGCAGGATAATTTTGTTGTTTTAGAAACAAATCAGCCAGAACAATTTCTGACACTATCAGAATTATTAGAAAAGCTCCAAACGACTCTCAAACAACTCATAATCGAAGATTTGCCGCCAGATTTGCAAAAGTTTGATACTGTAGAAGCTCAAGCACAATATTTACTCGACACTACCTGCGAATTAGATATTGGCCCTGGGCAATATTTACAGTGGTATGCAGTTCGTTTAGAAAAGTAACTTTTTACTTAGTCGTTAAGAGAATCACAAAAAATAAATTAATAGCTATAGGACTCATATTTGATTGCGTGAAAAAGCTCAGTAGAACTAGGAAGCCTTATTTCTCTTTGCCTATTCCCTGTCTACGCAAATCAGTATGGCTATGCCAAGCTGCGCGAACAGAAATTAAAGCGGATTCCTATGGTAGCATGGAATGCTACTTAGAGACAATTTATAAAGTAAATATTAAGTAGGGTATGTTAGGCACTTATATCATTTTTTGAGAAAAAATTATATCGTAATATCAGTGCCAACACAAGTTACAGTAATTTTATTTTTACTTTATAAATAATGTCTTACTTAAACAAAACTTGCCCCCTAGAACGTCGACTTCTCAAAGTCAACGTTCTAAATCGTAGATAAAGGCATGGAGTTTGGATAACAATAATTTTTGTTATTGACTACTGACTAAGGACTCTTGTTGAGTATTAATCAGCGCTAGTTCAATTGTATTTTCAGCTGGCTGTGTTATTTGAATCTCCAATCCAGGGCCAAAATAATTGGTCATTTTTTCCTGCTTTTTTTGCCACACCTCAATAGGTATTAGTGGTGAATCAAATTCTAAAATTAGGGCATAGTTACCATTGACTTCCGTTTCTCGTAACCCTGTGACTGTAGGACGTTCCTCGTCGGTGGGACTCAAACCCAGAAAAGAAAGTGTTGTATCTAGATGAGCATCTTGACCGTAACAATATCGGGTGATGTCTTTGCGAATTTTATTTTGAGTCTCAGTTGCTTGCTGCTGGCGCAGTATTAATGCTGACGGTGACGTAGTTTGGGTAAAGGGTACTGGCTTAAGTTCATTGGCTTTCAGCGCCAATCCTCCCAACAGTAGAGGAATTCCGTAAAAAAATCCGACAAGATTGAGTGTGGCATTATTATCAGCATAGGCGATGAAGCCAATGATGGTTAATATGCTGCCGATAGTTAAACCGAGTGTTCCCAAAGAGATTTGGCGTAGCATAAGCTTAAATTAGTATAAAGTCTGAATACCTTAGTTTTATTATCATCGGCTATGAGTAACAAATTAGGGAAGAACATCGTCTCATTCGGTAGTTAAAAGGGGACTTAGAAACCGCACGCCAGTTGCTTCTCCCTTTGGTAGAAGCTAGCGCCAAGAGGTTTTATCATAAGCAACTGGTGTGTAAATGACCTTTGCCATACTGGCTCTAAATCGACTACTAAGGGCGTATACTGCTCCAGAATGTTAAATTTTGAGTTAACTTTAAACTTAAAGGTAGTTAAAGATAGGAAAAAATAATGGATTTACAGACTATAAAAGAACGAATTGTCGCAGTTCAAAGTAAACGCGATTACCTGTTAAGCTTACTCGAACAACCAAACCTGGGAACTTTGAGAGTTGATGTAAATCAGGCTTTGGAAGAACTGGATGAATTAATTGATGAATTTAAACGCACCATTCCGGTAGAGTAGCAATAATTAAAAATTGCGTCGGTTTAACCCTCAACTTCAGGCTATACCGACGCTCCTCAGTAGTATCATGTCTTTCAATCCCCAGAATTAAACTAAGTTGGAGCTAGTACAGCAACACAGCTCGATCTATCCTGAAACTGAACCATTTCCTGCACGCTGACCTAACTGCCTAACTAAGGCAATGAGTTCGCTTGTAGGTACATCTTTTTTACAAACGTCATCAAAGCTTGACATTTCCTTTGTTTGCTGAAGATTTACGTCTTCCACTGAGGAGTAGGCGAGGATTTGGGTGTTTGGAGATATAGCTTTAATGTGACTAGAGGCACTCCAACCATCCATGACTGGCATTTGTAAATCTAGAACAATCACGTCAGGATGACAACGTTTAACCATTTCTATAGCTTCTTCACCATTAGTCGCTAAACCTACGACTTGAATATTTTCCTGACAAGAAAAAACCAATTGTAAAGTTAAACGAGTCAGCTCGTGGTCATCAACTACTAGAAGTCGCAAGGTCGAAAGCTCACAGGATAACATTAGCATTGAGGGGAAAGACAAAATTATTCAGAATAACCCCTCCAGTTTATGGGAACAAGTGCCAGCACTAACTCTATCCTATGGTTGAATAACTTGTGCGAACCCATGACAAACAACTTAGATAACTGCTCAAAAATTCCAATTTTCTAGAAATAACTAAGTTGAGCTAGGTGTCAAGGTATTACTAACTTATTTTTTAATCAATCAGGTTTGAGACTACACCAGTTGAGCGTAATGCCATAGTCAGGAAAATTTTTTGTGAATTAGCTTCTGGAGAATCATCATAAGGACGGCGTTGAATATAAGTGCCATCGGCTTGTAATTCCCAAGCTTGACGATTATCTGCGAGCATAATTCCCATAATTTCTTGCAAATCTTTAGCAATATCTGGGTCTTTGACTGGCGTGATTACTTCGACTCGGCGATCTAGGTTACGGCGCATCCAGTCGGCACTGCCGATATAGATTTCCTCCTGTGTATTGTTATGAAAATAATAAATCCGAGAGTGTTCTAAAAAGCGACCGACAATGCTGATGATGCGAATGTTTTCACTAATGTCTTTGATGCCTGGGCGTAAACAACAAACGCCTCTGATAATTAAGTCGATTTGCACTCCAGCGCGGGAAGCTTCATATAAAGTGGCAATGATTTCTGGATCGACTAGGGAATTCATTTTGGCAACGATGCGTCCAGAAAATCCATTTTGAACATTTTCGATTTCGCGGTGAATTAGTCCCAAAAAGCGATCGCGCATATTCACAGGTGCAACCAACAACTCTCGATAAGACTTTTGTCGAGAATAGCCTGTCAAGAAATTAAATAAATCTGTGATGTCAGCACCTAATTCTTCACGGCAACTAAACAATCCTAAATCTGTATACAGCCGTGCTGTCTTGGGGTTATAATTTCCAGTCCCAATATGCACGTAGCGACGTATCCGGTCTTTTTCGCGCCGTACTACCATGACGGTTTTGCTATGGGTTTTCAGCCCTACTAAACCATAGACAACATGAACTCCAACTCTTTCTAGGCGTTTTGCCCAGTAAATATTATTCTCCTCATCAAACCGCGCCTTTAATTCCACCAGTACCGATATCTGCTTGCCATTTTCGGCAGCAGCAATTAAGGCGTTGACGATTGGTGAATCACCAGAAGTCCGGTAAAGGGTCATCTTGATGGCTAATACATTTGGATCGTAGGCAGCATGGGTGATAAAGCGTACCACTGTAGCCGAAAAGGATTGATAGGGATGGTGTACTAATAAATCCTTTTCTCGAATCACAGCAAAAAAGTCTTTTCCTTCCTCTGTCTCTAAGACATCTGGATCTAAATTCGGTTCCCTCAACCTTTGCAGGCGTAATGGTACAACAGATTGGCGTGGCGGATCTTTGAGTTCCGGCAGTGGCAAGGCCATAAAATACATCAAATCCCGCAGTCCCAAAAGACCGTCTACTTCGTAAAGATCGCTTTCTGTTAATTCCAAATCATGCAATAATCGCGATCGCACTATTTCTGGAGTCTGGGATTGAATTTCTAGCCGGACTGGACTTCCACCTAAGCGTCGTTTTCGCAATTCCTGTTCGATCGCTAACAACAAATCATCTGCTTCATCTTCTTCTAAGACCAAATCAGCGTCACGGGTAATCCGAAACGGATGATATTCTTGAATATTCATCCCTGGAAATAAAGATTCCAAGTTATGAGCGATCGCCTGTTCTAAAGGTACTCCAGTCCAGTGGGTAGGTTTGTCACTGTTCTGATCTCCCAATTCTGGCGGTATCGGTAAAAATCTTGGGAGAACACTGGGGACTTTAACTCTGGCAAAGAATTCTTCTTCGGTGTCTGGATTTTTGACCACAACAGCCAGATTTAGACTGAGATTA
The DNA here is from genome assembly GCF_034531035.1 of Nostoc sp. DedQUE02. NCBI lineage: Bacteria > Bacillati > Cyanobacteriota > Cyanophyceae > Nostocales > Nostocaceae > Nostoc > Nostoc sp. DedQUE02. The sequence continues at coordinate 249,140 of NZ_JAVRBY020000005.1, forward strand.
GAAATAAAAGGAAAGGGATGACTCGGATCAACAGCCAGAGGAGTCAAAACTGGAAAGACTTGTTCCTCAAAATAACTGTTGAGATGAGTTCGCTGTTTTTGATTTAAATCTATGTAATCTAGAATATGGATGCCATTATTTGCGAGTAAGGGCCGAACTACTTGCTCAAAATGTTGGTGTTCTTTTTTAACATGGGGAATCAAGGTAGACCGAATATCGTCTAGCTGTTGTTGTGGTGTCCGACCATCGGGAGTTAACAGGCTGACTTTCGCCTCTACTTGTTGCTTTAAACCAGCAACCCGCACCATGAAAAACTCATCTAAATTCGAGTTGAAAATTGCCAAAAACTTCAGGCGTTCGAGAAGAGGCGTGCGATCGTCACAGGCTTCATGTAACACCCTGCCATTAAATTCTAACCAGCTTAACTCTCGGTTAAGATAATATTGTGGATCGCTGAGATTGATGGGGGTAGAGCTTTTCTTAGATTTTGCCATAATGACTTAAAGGCAGCAGATGTAGCCCATTGATCTGGGGGACAATAAACATAGTAATACCAATTCAAAATTCAAAATTCAAAATTCAAAATTAAGAAAGCCAGACAGAACAAAGGTATGTCCGTATGTATCTGTCGCACTCTTTTTTCAAAGTGGTATAAGTTAAATGGTGCTTGAGCATAACGCTGAGGTAATTTTTGTCTTTGCTGATTCTCTACTTCGCTACTGGTAAGGCATAGAGATTTGACCTCACTACCATTCGCTACAAGGCAAGGCGTTGGGGGTTATGTTGGAGATAAAAGGTGTATTTCTATCTAAATAACTTTAGTTAAAGACCAAAAAATAAACTCGTATAGGCACAAAAGCCAACATTACCAAGAACTTTCTGGTTTTGCATAGGCGTAGACCGTTGTAGATATCGCCTCTAGCGGATGCTTTGCACAATTGCATAGCGTTTCTTTCTGATAATCACTCTACTCAACCTATAACTAGATTTTATAGCTGTTTTCAACTGTGTAAAATCTGGTACTGGCTTAAAGTTGTGCGCCCTGACAAAATATTACATCCACAACAAGAACTGCAATCAGGTTGGACATTCAAATCGTTGCCCACAGCATATTACCTATGAAGATGCATTTAAGATTTAGCAAAGACATAACATAAGCATTTTTAGAAATGTGTGACTAATTATTAAGGGGAGTTTACAGAGAAATATGGTGTTGAAAGCAGTCTAAAGTCTTACTTCAATGCTCCACGGACTTAGTTTTCTAAAACGCTGAATTTGGTAAGCATTATCACAATTTATATACAGTCACTAACTAGATACAAGCCTTGCTGTATCTCCATTTTGTTGTTATTTTGCCGCTTTTATAGAGTTTTTCGCCAACCATTTAGTCTATTAGTTTTTTTTAATTTATGACCGCTAGAATTTTTATAAATTCGAGTATAATTACTGAGAGTTTTCTGGTAGGTAATGGTTATATTGAAAACGCAAAGAGAAACAACACGAGGAGTTTGTTGATCATGAAAATTTCTGCGATCGTTAAAGGAAGCATCTGCTTATTAGGTTTGGTTAGTGTTGGTAATATCCTGGCTGCGCCAGCAAGTGCAGGGCAAGCATCAGCTCGTGGTGCAGTTACAATAGTTAGACCATCAGGTTCTTCTATCAGTGTTAGTGGTGAAGTAGTTGCAGCTCCGGGTTCGGACTTTAACTCAGTAGCTGTTGTGGTTGATGGTAATAGTGTTCCAGGTACAAACCAAGAAGTTGTCACAGGCATCACAGTAACCCCAGGTGCTGTAACACCTACAACACCACCTACTGGCAATGCAATCCAAACAGCTGTTGCAACATTGCTTGATGCTAGTACCCCAGCCGGTATTGAAGACAAAGCAGCCCTCCTCAAGGCAATTTCTGGTGTTAATGGTTTAGGTGGTTTAGAGTAGATTGAATTTTTGCTTCGTAAGCACTTACAAAGTTTTTAGTAACTGACAGAACAGTTGAATAGGTTTAAAGACAGGGGAGAAATATAGCAATGCTATTTTTCTCCCCTATATTTATGATTTTGTTGGCAAATTCGTAAGTTAAGGGGCTGAGAAAAAATAAATTATCCTTGAACACAGCGTTAAACTATTCATCAAGTAGTCAGGCTGCTGACTGGATATCCCATTTAAATTTCTTAATAAAAGTTAATGAAATCTGGAAATATTGATACAGAAGCGGTGAGGTTAGAAGCCCTCCGCCAGTATCAAATTCTTGACACAGAACCCGAAGAAGCATACAACAATATTGCTCAATTAGCCGCATTTATTTGTGGCACTTCTATATCTTTAGTAAATTTCATTGATGAAAACCGTCAATGGTTTAAGGCAAAAGTAGGTTTAGATATATCAGAAATGCCCCGGTGTGTGGGGTTATCTTATCTTTGCCAAGAGCAGCGTGGTGTTGTGGTGGTTAGCGATACCCTAGCTGATGAAAAGTTGGCAAATAATTCGGTAGTGACTGGCTATCCATATATACGATTTTATGCAGGTGTACCCTTAATTAGCCCGAAGGGAGATTTACTAGGAACTTTGTGCGTGATTGACCAAGTTCCAAAAGAATTGAGCCAAAAACAAGTAGAGGCGCTTGTAGCTCTGAGTCGCCTGGTAATCGACCAATTAGAACTCAGGCGGTATGTAACTGAGGTATCTCAAATTACCGAGAAATTAATGGCGCAAGAGCAAGCAGCCCGCGCCCAATCTGAAGCTGCAAGAATCCGCATCGCTAATTTGCTTGAAAGCATCACTGATAGTTTTTTTGCTTTAGATAAAAAGTGGCAATTCACTTACATCAATGGTCAAGCAGAACGGCTGTTGCAAAAAAACCAAAATGAATTATTGGGTAAAAACATCTGGGAAGTGTTTCCAGAAATTATCAGCACAAGATTCCATTGTGAATATCACAGAGCAATCTTAGAACAGGTGAGTGTGGATTTTGAAGAGTTTTATCCACGACTAAACTGCTGGCTTCAAGTCCATGCTTATCCTGCAAAAGACGGCTTGTCTGTTTATTTGCAAGACATTACTGAACGACGAAAAACAGCAGAAGCACTACGAGAAAGTGAAGAACGTTGGCAACTAGCATTGCATGGTAATAATGATGGTATTTGGGATTGGAACTTCAAGACTAACGAAGTGTTCTTCTCAACTCGATGGAAGGAAATGCTCGGTTATCAAAACCACGAAGTTTCCAACCATTGGGATGAATGGACAAAACGAATCCATCCCGATGAGCGAGATTCGGTACTTCAAGCCTTTCAAGACCACTTTGCCAAGAAAACACCTTTTTACGTCTGTGAATATCGAGTCCAGTGCCAAGACGGCAGCTATAAATGGATTCTAGATCGAGGACAGGCACTTTGGGACGCATTGGGTGATATAGTGCGGATGGTAGGTTCTTATACTGATATCACAGACCGCAAGCAGGCAGATGAAGAATTAAAGCGGCAAAATCTGCGATCGCAATTATTTGCTGAAATCACCCTGAAAATTCGAGAATCTTTACAAATAGATGAAATTCTTAAAACCACGGTGACAGAGGTACAAAAATTACTCCAAGCTGACCGGGTGTTAATTTTTCGGTTGGAGGCTGACGGTTCAGGAACAGTGGTGCAAGAAGCAGTACTGCCTGCTTGGCCAGTAATTTTAGGAAAAAATCTTTTTGACTCTTGCTTTAAAGAACAATATATAGAGAGATATCGCCAGGGAAGAGTAAGTGCCCTTGAAGACATTGAAGCTGCTCATATTCAACCATGCCATCGAGAATTTCTTCGGCAGTTTGCTGTCAGGGCGAATCTAGTAGTGCCGATTCTTGTCAGAGACGGCATTTGGGGCTTGTTGTTAGCTCATCAGTGTGCCGCACCTCGACAGTGGAATCAGTTTGAGATGGATTTGTTACAGCAATTAGCCAATCAAATTGGGATTGCTTTATCTCAAGCACAACTATTAGAAAAAGAAACTCAGCAAAGTCAGGAACTTATTCGTTCTAATGCGGAATTAGAACAGTTTGCCTATGTGGCTTCCCATGATTTGCAAGAGCCATTGCGGATGGTAACTAGTTATTTACAACTGCTGGAGCGGAGATACAAAAGCAAACTGGATGCCAATGCAGATCAGTTTATTGCATACGCAGTAGATGGGGGCAGCCGGATGCAGACCCTAATTAATGATTTGTTGAACTATTCCCGCGTCAGCAGCCGTGGACAGCCTTTTGTGCCAGTTGATTGTAGTGTTGTCTTAAAACTGGTGCTTGCTAATCTCCAAATTGCGATCGCAGATCGAAAGGCAGTTGTCACCTACGATACTCTACCTGAAGTGATGGCTGATTCTACCCAATTGACACAAGTATTTCAAAACCTGATTGCCAACGCAATCAAATTTTGCGATCGTCAACAGCCATTAATTCACATTGGGATAAGTAAAGCAGATGCAGATATATTAAATGGAAAAAATTTAAATTTTACCCCCTCGGAGGATGAATGGTTGTTCTCAGTACGTGATAATGGAATTGGTTTGGAATCCCAATATATTGAACGTATTTTTCTAATTTTTCAGCGCTTGCACGGTAGAGACAAATATCCAGGTACTGGAATTGGTCTGGCAATTTGTAAGAAAATTATCGAACGCCACGGCGGCAGGATTTGGGTTGAGTCGAAACCTGGTCAAGGCTCGACTTTCTACTTCACAATTCCAGATAGAGTAGGTAAGCAATGGTAAACACCATAACAGCGATTATGCCTATTGAGGTTTTGTTAGTAGAAGATAATCCTGGCGATGTCCAACTTACACGCATCGCCTTAGAAGATAGTAAAATCTCAATTCACTTGAACGTAGTCGAGGATGGTGTAGAGGCAATGGCATTCTTGCGTAGACAGGGAAAATATGCTAAATTACCTCATCCAGATATTGTACTGCTCGATTTTAACCTTCCGAAAAAAGATGGACGAGAGGTATTAGCAGAAATAAAAGGAGATGAAAACCTCAAACGAATTCCTGTAGTAGTTTTGACTACTTCCCAGGCTGAAGAAGATATCCTCAAAGCCTATAACCTTTTTGCCAACTGTTATATAACCAAGCCAGTAGATTTCGATCAATTCGTTAAAATTGTCCAATCAATAGAAAATTTTTGGTTTGCGATCGTAAAACTGCCACCGGAGTAGTGGAAATGGCAGGTAAAAATATTATTAAAGTCTTGTTAGTAGAAGACAACCCTGGTGATGTCTTATTGTTACAAGAGTTATTCAAAGAAGTTACCACAGTTGTAGTTGAGTTGATGCCCGTTGAACGGCTTTATGAAGCACTCAACTACTTAACAAACGAAATTTTTGATGTAATTTTGTTAGACCTCTCGCTGCCAGATAGCCAGGGATTACAAACTTTTGTCATGGCTCATAATCAGGCAAAAGCAACTCCAATCATTGTGCTGACGGGTATAAATGATGAAACCCTGGCAACTAGGGCAATGCAAAAAGGAGCGCAGGATTATTTAGTGAAGGGGCAAGTAACTGGCGACTTGCTGGTGCGAACTATGCGTTATGCGATCGAACGTCAGCAGGCAGACAACGCACTACGGCAGAGTGAGGAGCGATTTCGGGTAGCTCTCAAAAACTCTCCAATCTTTGTCTATAACCAGGATAGAGATTTGCGGTACACCTGGGTTTACAATCCCCCATCTGGATTGACAGTTGAGAAAATATTGGGCAAACAAGACTTAGATATTATCCCAGCAGAAGATGCTCAACGTCTCCTCATAATTAAACGTAGGGTATTGACTACAGGTATAGGAACGCGAGAGGAAGTATCAATTACCATCAAAGATATAACCCGATATTACGATTTAACTGTCGAGCCACTGCGGAATGAAACCCAAGAAATTGTTGGGGTGACATGCGCCAGTATAGATATTAGCGAACGGCAGGCTGCGCTACGCGAACGCAAATTAGCAGAAGAAAAAATCCGCGAACAAGCAGCGTTACTAGACGTGACGACAGATGCCATTTGCGTCCGAGATTTAAACAATCAAATTATCTTCTGGAATAAAGGTGCAGAAACACTTTATGGCTGGCAAGCTACAGAGGCTTGGGGCAAAAATGCTAGTGAGCTTTTGTATGACGAACCTTCACCGGAAATTGAAGCGGCTCTATTGCAAGCTATTAGTAAAGGGAAGTGGCAGGGTGAATTAACAAAGCTTACTAAAATGAACAAAGAAGTCCTTGTAGCTAGTCGCTGGAGTCTAGTGTGCGATGAACAAGGCAAACCCAAATCAATACTCACCGTTGACACAGATATTACTGAGAAAAAGCACTTAGAAGCCCAGTTATTTCGCGCTCAACGCCTGGAAAGTATTGGTACTTTAGCTAGTGGCATTGCTCACGATCTCAACAATATCCTGACACCGATTTTGGCGGGAGCGCAACTGCTACCACTCAAATTTCCTAATGCAGATGAGCGAACTCGTCATCTACTAGAAATTTTGGAAATAAACGCTAGACGCGGAGCTGATTTAGTTAAACAGGTACTGTCCTTTGCACGGGGTGTGGAAGGGAAGCGCATCACTTTGCAACTCAGACATATAATTGTGGAACTTGCCAAGATTCTTAAAGAAACCTTTCCCAAATCTATAGAAATCAGCACTAATGTACCGCAAGATTTGTGGATGGTTTCTGGAGATAGTACCCAACTGCATCAAGTGCTGATGAACCTCTGCGTTAACGCCCGCGATGCTATGTCTAATGGCGGTAGTTTGAGTATCTCTGCCGAAAATCTGTTGATTGACGAAAATTCTGCTCGCATCAACCTGGATGCTAAGGTCGGATTTTACACAGTAATTACTGTCTCCGATACCGGAATTGGTATTCCTGGGGAAATATTAGATCGAATTTTTGAGCCATTCTTCACCACAAAAGATGTGGGAAAAGGCACAGGGTTGGGACTTTCCACCGTGCTTGGAATCATTAAAAGTCACGGAGGTTTTGTGAACGTCTATAGCGAACGCGGTAGTGGCACTAGCTTTCAGGTTTACCTACCAGCCGTAGAGGGAATGGAAACAATAAACCCAGAAGATTTGACACCACAGACAGGACATGGAGAATTGATTTTAGTTGTAGATGATGAAGCCGCCATTCAAGAGACTACCAGAACATCACTAGAAGCTCACAACTACAAAATTTTAGTTGCCAGTGATGGTATTGAAGCGATCGCGCTATATGCTCAAAATAGAGACAAAGTTAGTGCCGTCCTCATGGATATTATGCTGCCCTCACTGGATGGTTTAACAGCCATACGTACCTTGCAAAAAATTAACCCCCAAGTCAAAATTATTGCCAGTAGTGGACTGATGTCTGATAATAAGCTCAGTGCAGTAGCTGCTATTGGTGTCAATACGTTTTTGTCAAAGCCTTATACTGTTAACGAATTATTGCTTTCTTTACGGAAAGTATTATCTTAAGTCAATTAAGTATGTATGTATACTTACATAGTATAAGTGTAAAAAGTAATTATTAATCTGAGGACGAATTGCCTAGATCTGATCTGATTGAGCATCGGCTAACGCACTTCTTAGCGATACTGGGGACTGGGAAGAGTTTTCCTAACCCAATAGCCAATACTTCGACTACGCTCAGTACAAGTACCCCATGCCCAATCCCTTTTACTATGCCTCGGTTTCTCAAATTAATCATCAATATAGTAGTTTTGGGTGCATTGGTATTTATATCCCAGCAAGTTTGGGCGCAAGATTGGCGTCCGGTTCGCGGTAGTATCCCTTTCGGTATCAGTGGTATGGCTTTGATAAAGCAGCAAAGCAATACGCTAGATTTTCTGATTGTTCATGACAATAAACAAAAAAACCAAGGTCGTATAGCAATTATCAGTATTAAGGGTAAGAACCAACCTGAATATTTCCCCTTGAACTGTCCAAATAATACAGAATTGCCTATTGACTTAGAAGCTTTAACATCTGTTCCAGAGAAAAGAAAATTCTCTTTTATCGCTTTAAGCAGTTCTGGAAAAGCTTATTACATCAGGTTAAATCCTGCTAATAAGACCATCTCGGTACTAAAAGAATTCAATGTACCAGGAATTATTCAAGGAAATAATTTTGAAGTATTTGGATTGCAAAATATAGACGGCAAATTAGTTGCTATTTGGGGAAATCGAGGTGAAAGAGAACAACCAGCAACTATTTTTTGGGGAATGTTTGATTTGGCTAAATATCAAATTACTCTCGCAGGTTCTGCCAATCTGAAAGTACCGTTTCCATCTGGCAATGTTCGCCATATTTCAGATATTAAGGTAGACCCAGTAGGCATTGTTTACATCACTTCGGCAAGTGATGCTGGAGATGATGGCCCATTTCAGTCAGCTGTGTATGTCGCTGGTTACTTGGGATTTCGTGGCAACAAAATTGTATGGCAGCAAAATTCTCAACTTGTTCCCCTCTACCGCTCTAATTACCACAAAATTGAAGGCATGGAACTTATTCCCGGTGCAGAAGGTGGTGTGATTGTTGGTACAGATGATGAGAATTTTGGTTCCTATGTATACATTTTGGGTAGAAGTAACTGAAGTATGTCTTTTGATTGCAACTGCAACTATATTTTGAGAATTGCTTGAAAATTCCTGATTTATTTGCGATCGCCTCGCAACTTTCTTAAAATTAGACACATATATTGAGCATTTTGTCAATGTTTAGAGTGCGATACCTACGGCGGGCAAAGCCTACGTAAATTGGTGTAACTTGACCATTATCTTATCGATAACGGTCACACATTAATTACCCCTACACATTAAATCGGAACAACATTACATCCCCTTCCTGCACAACATACTCTTTCCCTTCACTGCGAACCAACCCTTTTTCCTTCGCCGCATTCATCGAACCAGTTGTTACCAAATCTTTATAAGCGACAGTTTCAGCGCGAATAAATCCCCGCTCAAAATCACTGTGGATTACACCAGCAGCTTGAGGTGCAGACATTCCAGCATTAATTGTCCAAGCGCGGGTTTCTTTGGGGCCGCAGGTAAAATATGTCCGTAAGCCTAAAAGCGTGTAAGTTGCCCGAATCAATGATTTCAAGCCGCCTTCTTCCACACCTAAAGACGCAAGGAAATCAGCTTTATCTTCTTCTGGTAATTCCACTAATTCAGCTTCAACTTGAGCCGAAACTATTACAACTTGGGCATTTTCTGTTGCGGCAATTTGCCGTACTGTTTCCACAAAATTATTACCAGTTGCCAACTCATCCTCAGATACATTCGCGGCGTAGATAATCGGTTTATAAGTGAGCAAATCCAGCCCTTTAATAATTACTGCTTCTTCTTCATTCAAGCTCACCTGACGCACTGATTTACCTTCATTTAAAGCCGCAGCTAATTTTTCTAAAACTGTGATTTCATACTGTGCATCTTTGCTGGTACGAGCTAGTTTACGAGTGCGGTCAATTCGCCGCTCAATTTGTCCTAAATCTGATAAACCCAACTCTATATTAATGATTTCAATATCTCGCGCTGGGTCAACAGAACCAGCAACGTGGATAATATCGTCATTCTCAAAACAACGTACCACATGGACGATCGCATCAACTTCCCGGATGTGGGACAGGAATTGATTCCCTAATCCCTCACCCTGACTTGCACCTTTAACTAAACCGGCAATATCCACAAATTCCACCCGCGCCGGGATAATTTGTGCCGAACTGGCAATCTTAGCAAGAACATTTAACCGTTCATCCGGTACTGCGACAACGCCGACATTCGGTTCAATCGTGCAAAAAGGGAAGTTAGCTGCTTCAGCTTTAGCATTAGCAACTACAGCATTAAATAAAGTAGATTTTCCGACGTTGGGAAGTCCGACAATTCCGGCTCTTAGCATTTTGGATTTTAGATTTGAGATTTTGGATTACATTACCAAGGTAATCTAAACAGGTTCCGGTATGGTTTGGGGAATCGTTCCTGGAACTGTCTGAGGAATAGGAGCAGGTACTGTTTCTGGTACAGGCCCCGGTAACGGCTGGGGTATCGCTGGCCCCGGTACAGGTTCGGGGCTAGGTAGCGGATTCGGCTCAGGATTGGGACTAGGTAGCGGACTCGGCCCAGGAGTAGGAATTTGTGGTTCTGGTATAGAAATCGCAGTAAGATTAATCATCGTAAATCCAAATCAAATTATTCAACCTTCCCACGCTAGATGACAACCTCATCTATTGACATCTCCCCAAATACCTATACCCACGAACACATCCTTTAACTTGGGCATTGGGAAAGGGGTAAGGGGAAAAGGGGAAAGATTAAATTTATTCCTTTCCCCTTTAACCTTTAACCTTTTCCCCTGCTCCCCTGCCCCTCTGCTCCCCTGCCCTCTGTCCCATTGCCTCTTTGCTTTTCCACCACCTCTGGCACTGGATCGTAACCACCTGGATGAAACGGATGACACCGCAAAATCCGCCGAGTTGCCATCCAGCTACCACGCAACACTCCAAACCGTTCAATCGCTTCAATAGCATACATCGAACAAGTTGGTTGAAAGCGACAAGTCGGGAGAAATAAGGGCGAGATAAACATTCGGTAGCCCCGAATCAGCCAAATAAATAATAATTTCATTGCAGCTACCCAAATCTTATAAATTAGTAACAGGGGTAAAAATTTTCATTTTGTCGTATCTTTGTTAATTACATTTTCTGACTTCACCTCAATTCCGGTTTTCTGGCTGCAAATTGCGTTGGCTGCAATTTGGGTGTTACTCATCCTCCTGATTGCATGGGTGGTAAACCGCTTCGCCAACGAACCAGAAATCGTGCGGAAGATTGTTCATATTGGCACTGGTAACGTTATTTTAATCGCCTGGTGGCTAGATATTCCCGCCAGTGTAGGGATTACAGCTTCTATTTTAGCGAGTGCAATCACCTTATTATCCTACCGATTGCCGATTCTTCCTGGTATTAATAGCGTTGGACGGCAAAGCTTAGGGACGTTTTTTTACTCTGTCAGTTTCGGTATTTTAGTTGCCTGGTTCTGGTATTTACAACAACCCCAGTACGCAGCACTCGGAATTTTAATCATGACTTGGGGAGATGGATTAGCAGCCTTAATTGGGCAACGTTTTGGTACACACAAGTATAAAGTTTTTGGGACAGAAAAAAGTTGGGAAGGCTCCCTAACTATGATGCTCGTTGGCTATGTTGTCAGTAGTTTGATTTTAGTTGGAACTCAAGGAAACAGTTGGCAAACTTGGGCGATATCGCTGATAGTGGCAGTTATCGCTACTGCTTTAGAAGCTGTTTCATTTTTAGGTATTGACAATTTGACAGTTCCTTTGGGTAGTGCAGCACTTGCCTTCTTTTTAAGTCAGTTAGTTTTGAATTAGTAATTGCCTTGAGTGCTATTGCTAATTGAGCAAACAATTGATAGTGTCAAAAATTCATCCTTAGTACTTTTTTAAACGCAGAGGAACACAGAGGTAAACGCAGAGGTACGCAGAGTTTTGCCAAAGTTAATTCGCCATGAATTAATGAACTATTGCACTTCTGAGTTGAGTCCAATACGGGTAAGCAATTTCCTAGTAAGGACTTTAGTGCTTAGAAAATAAGGACTAAAGTCTTTACTACAAACCCTCAAAACTGATTTATTGGTTTAGTAGTCCGATCGCCATTTCAAGATACATCTTAGCCTTGTGCAAGTTAAGCAAGCTCTCTTGATCGTATCTGTCAGGGTAGCTCATAGCTTTGCCTTCCATTGTCAGCTTAATCAGTGCCGCTTGCTCATCAGTGGGTGAATTCATCTCATCTACCACCCCTTCAAGGAATTGAATAACGCTAAAGCCTGGTGACTTCAACCCTCTTCCTTGCCTTAGTTGCGCGAGTCCTATCTGTGGGAATGCCATCAAGGTAACAATCCAACTGGTCTTGTACCCTCCGTTTCCAGTAGGCTTCAATCCATAACGCCTACACAAATCTCTCAACTCAGCAGTCGTTTTGATTTCGAGTTCTGACCTTGTGAACATAAAATAGAGTTACCCATTTGTAAAAGTGGTATCGGTGAGTTACAAGTTTTCCAGGCAAGTACTCACCGATTAAAAACTCTAACCCGATGGTTTCATCGACTTCAAGCTATATTTACTTTTCTAAACAATGCCTGACCGCAAGGGTAAACCTGAAAATTTTGGAAACCAACCAAGCAAGGAATTAACCGATCAATTGAGCTTCCGTGTCACCAAGGAAATGAAGGAAGAGGTAAAGGCTAAAGACGATCCTCCTGAGTTTTGTCGCCAAGCTATCCAAAAAGCACTAGACGAAGATAGGCAGAAGTAGTTAAAAGTTCTTGGACGTAAATCAGAGGTAATATTATTTGGAAAATGACTGCTGAAGAATGGTTTCGTTAGTATCAAGCTATATTTACATCTCTCAACAATGCCTAATCCTAAAGGGAACCCTCAAAATTTTGAACCAGCGCAACCAAAGGGAGATAAGCCATTAACTGACCAATTAAGTTTTAGAGTCTCTAAGGAAATGAAGGAAGAGGTAAAGGCTAAAGACGATCCTCCTGAGTTTTGTCGCCAAGCTATCCAAAAAGCATTAGATGAAGATAGGGAGAAGTAATTAAAAGTTTTTGGACTAATACTTCAAGAACTATAAGAAAGCCCTTGTGTTATAAGTTAAGTTCTGGAGTTTAGACTAGACAACAAGAAACGACCCAGTAATGCTGAGTTGAAAAAAACAAGCTTCCAAGATGAAAATCCCCATTCCTAAGCAGATTCTGGTTGCTCTTTGTGGGGCTGAGTTGTAGTTTTTTTTGACTATGGATGGCAAATTCGCACTAATAGTGACGTTATCGTGCAAGCAAATTTCGCAGCACTGGCAGCCGCAAACCTTAACTAGAAATGTATTTTAGCTGATTGACAATAATTGACTGTATTCTAACCTCTCACAAATGATTACCGCGATCGCTCCAAAATCCAATCGAGTAAAATCGGATTGACTAACTCCGGTGCTTCATCCTGCGGACAATGCCCAACTCCCTCTAAAGGAATAAACTTTTCTACTTGGGGAAAGTTAGCTAATTCTCTCCCTAACTTAATTGGTTCCCACGGATCGGCTGTTCCCCACAAAATAATTGCCGGAGACTGTAACAATGGTAAAAGGTCTTCTGGTAATGGCCCTGTAGAATAAGAAGTAAAAGCCAGAAACACAGCCCCAGCCCCCGGATCGCTTGCTGGTGAAGTGAGAATATCTACTAACTCATCTGTCACCATCTCAGCATTGGCATAAGCTTGCAGCAGAATTTTCCGCACCGTTTTCGGTTTTGCGAGTTGATTGAAAAAGAAATCACCAACTGGTTTAATAGATAAAACTCGTTGCAACAAAGGCGCTCCGTAACGACGAGATAAAGGTAAAGTTTCCCGTTTGCGATCGTGCAATAGCCGTAAAGAACAGTTGAGCAAAGCAACTCCCAAGGCAATATCTGGGTTGCTGACTGCTGCTTGCATGGCGACAATACAGCCAATGGAATTTCCCACTAAAAAAGCTGGCTCACCCACAACTTCACGGCAAAAATCTGCTACTTGCTGTCCCCAGGTTTCTAGTGTGTAGTTAATTTTTTCACCAGGCTGAGGTTTTGCAGAAGCGCCAAAACCAATCAAATCGATCGCATAAACGCGACAATTTTGTGCTAATAGCGGAATATTTTTTCGCCAGTGCCACCAAGAAGCACCAAATCCATGCACCAGGACAACAGCTGGCCCAGTAGTTCCTTGGGTTTGGTAACAGATCGAAAAATCTTGCCAAATCCAGGTTTTTGTAGAGTTAAGTGCTGTTTTTGAACTTGAAGTTGTCATGGTAAATTTGACGTAAAGAATGCTAAAAGCTTTTTAGCAACAAAGCACAAGTAAAATTGTTTTGAATTTGCAGAAAATTTATCAGATTTTCAAAATAAATTCTTGGCTCTAGTGATAGCCTATACATATACCACAAAAGCTTCTAAGCTAATAGTTTTATCCAGTATCGATTTTCATCTTATTGATAGAGGTAATTTACTCACAACTGAGATTATGTCAGTATTAAAAATCATAACGTTTCTAATATGAGTAATATTTGGGCTATTTTTTAGATGTGAGTGAATTAGCATCAGTGCTAGATTCAGTAGTTTCACAATTTACGATCGCAAATTTGGTCTATAAGATTGGCGAATATGAGGCATCGGCTAAGGGGTGGTTTGCAACTGGAAACTGACGCTGAATTTAACAATATTTTTCTTGTTCCTAGTTCTGCGAGCCAGAAATCATGAATCTACTAGAAACAATTGATACTCCCGTCGGGAGCTATGCACCAGATTTTGAATTGCCAGGAATTGATGGTCAAGTACACCATCTCAGGCGTTATCTTGAGAAGTTCCGAGCAGTCGGCGTTATTTCTATGTGTAATCACTGCCCTTATGTCGATCGGTATTTAGGCAGATTAAAAAACATTCAAGCCGAATTTGCCCCCAAAAGCTTCACACTAATTGGACTCAATGGTAGTAATGTTGACTACGACACTAGGTCAAGCTTTGAAAATATGAAAGCTTTTGCCTTACGTCACCAGTTGAATTTCCCCTACTTGTGGGACTCAACGCAAGATGTGACCGGTAGTTTCGGTGCAACAAAAACACCAACGGCTTTTCTCATAGATACTAACGGTATAGTCCGTTACAAAGGTAAAATTGATAATCATCCCCAAGAACCATTCTCAGTGGGAGAGGATTATTTGAGGACTGCGATCGCTTCTCTGTTTAAAGGTGAAGAAATAGCCATACCACAAACAGAGCCAATCGGTACTACATTGATTTGGCGTAACTAGACATAGATTGTCCCTGTAACTGTTATCTTAAATTGGAGGCAATTGCAACTTTTTTGATAAAGCGTAACTTCATGGGAACGAATTACCGACGGGTTTTACTCAAACTGAGCGGTGAAGCCTTAATGGGCAACATGGGCTATGGAATTGATCCAGAAGTGGTCAAAGGAATAGCACAAGAATTAGCAGAGGTGATAGCCACTGGTACTCAAATCGCCATAGTTGTTGGCGGCGGCAATATTTTTCGTGGCGTTAAAGCAGCGTCGTCGGGGATGGACAGGGCAACTGCTGACTATATCGGGATGATTGCCACGGTAATGAATGCCATGACCCTGCAAGATTCGCTAGAACGCATAGGAGTACAGACGCGGGTGCAAACTGCGATCGCTATGCAAGAATTAGCAGAACCATATATTCGTCGTCGTGCCATCCGTCATCTTGAAAAAGGGCGGGTGGTAATTTTTGGTGCTGGTTCTGGAAATCCCTTTTTTACTACAGATACTACTGCGGCATTAAGAGCAGCAGAAATTGATGCTGAGGTGATTTTTAAAGCCACCAAAGTCGATGGAGTATATGATGCCGATCCTCATATTTATCCTGACGCCAAGCGTTACAATAGCTTAACCTACGCGCACGTTTTAGCCCAAGATTTGCGGGTGATGGATAGTACTGCGATCGCCTTGTGTAAAGAAAATAATATCCCAATTCTGGTATTTGATCTAACGGTGCGAGGAAATATCCACCGAGCAGTCTTGGGAGAATCCATCGGCACCCTTGTGGGAGGTTCTTGTGAAATTAGCTGAAGCTGAAAGTACGATGCAAAAAACCGTTGAGGCAACTCAACGAGCTTTTAACTCGATTCGCACTGGTCGCGCCAATGCGAGTTTATTAGATAAGGTATTGGTGGACTATTACGGTTCGCCTACTTCCTTAAAATCACTGGCAAATATTAGCACGCCAGATGCTACGACAATCTTAATTCAACCCTACGAGCGCAACACCCTAAACATCATTGAGAAGGCTATTTCCCTCTCAGATGTGGGTTTAACACCCAGTAACGACGGTTCTGTAATCCGGTTGAATATTCCGCCCTTAACGAGCGAACGCCGTAAAGAATTTGTCAAAATGGCATCCAAGTATGCTGAAGAGGGTCGTGTTGCTATTCGTAACATTCGCCGTGATGCTATAGACGCCATTCGCAAACAGGAGAAAGCCTCTGAAATCTCCAAAGATGAATCGAAAGATCAGCAAGATAGCTTGCAAAAATTGACAAATGAGTATACTGCCAAAATAGATGCACTGTTGGCAGAAAAAGAAAAAGACATCACGACTGTTTAAAGTCTAAAGTCTTAAGCATAAAGCCTGAAGGATAATGGATAAATTCTTCAGCCTTTATCATTTCTTAAGTTATTGCATAAATCCTAGAAAAATTGATCGAGTAAGTAAGTAGACATGAATAATTAAAGTAGGAACAATTCATAAATTGCCCCTACTCAATAGAAAATAAACTAATTCTGGAGCAAAAATTCAATATGTACGACTGCATCATCGTCGGCGCAGGGCCAGCTGGTGGAACAGCTGCATATCATTTAGCCAAGCAAGGCCGCTCAGTATTAGTGTTGGAAAAAGAATCTCTGCCAAGATATAAACCTTGTGGTGGTGGTGTATCTCCAGCGATCGCTCAATGGTTTGACTTTGATTTTAGCCCAGTAATTTCTGTAAAAGCCGACTCCCTTCGCTTTACCTGGAATTTGGGCGACCCCGTAGAAGCTAAAATCGCCACTAAAGAACCAGTTTGGATGGTGCGACGAGATACTTTTGACCATTTCCTAGTACAGCAAGGGCAAAAACAAGGAGCGGAACTACGAGATAATACGGAAGTAACGGGTATTGAGTTTCAAAGCGACTACTGGCAAGTTCACACAGCTAATGGCTCAGTTACAGGTCGCTACTTAATCGCGGCTGATGGTGTCAAAGGGCCAATGGCAAAATGGCTAGGCTTCAAAGACCGCAAACGCCGTTTAGCAGGAGCTTTGGAGGCAGAAGTTGCTGCGGAAGTCAAGGATAAATCTACAATTCATTTCGAGTTTGGCTTGGTGAAAAACGGCTACATTTGGAATTTCCCGAAGGCGGATGGTTATTCCATTGGTGTCGGTACATTTGTCGGCGGCAAACCCCAGGATTTTAAGAAAATTTTAGATGAGTACGCGCGATCGTTTAATGTAGATATCAAAACTGGCAAGCAATATGGTTATCCTCTTTGCTTGTGGGATGGCAACCAAAAGTTGCATACTCAAAATGCAGTTTTAGCTGGGGAAGCTGCTTGTGTAGTCGATCCGATGACAGCAGAAGGCATTCGTCCGTCAATTTTTAGCGGTTTAATTGCAGCAGGAGCCATTAATGAGGCACTTTCTGGCGATACTAACGCTTTAGAAAAATATAGCGAAGCCATTAATGAAGAATGGGGTACTGAGATGGCTTGGGCGCAAAAATTAGGTGGGGCATTCTATCGCTTTCCTGGCATTGGCTACAAAGTTGGTGTTAAGCGTCCTTCCGGTGCAAAAATTATGGGTAAAATTCTGTGTGGAGAACTGCGCTATGGTGACGTTGCCGGTCGTGCCCTCAAGCGTTTAATTCCTGGTTTTGGGACTTGAGCAACTTGTTAAAGTAAGCAAACTTCTGCCGCAGTGTACTAGATATTTCTCAATATGGCAATTTACTTGACAAAACGGCTATCTGTGTTAGCTAATATTCTTGCTCTTGTCCTCTTCATGCCGGGAATTGCCTTAGCTGCACCCGTTCAAATTAATACTACTTCTGGTGTTATTTTCGCCCAAACTACCAAAATTGCAAGCTATTCCACCTCGTCAGAGATTAACCTGACTCCTTTACAACGGCAAGAACTCCAGGCTGTGCGTCAGAGAAGAAATAGGGAAATTGAGGCAGTGTTAAACTCAGCCCAACGTGCCCAACTTACTCACAATCTCCGGGCTGGTAATAATATCAAGCAAGCCCTAGAAAAATTAAATTTGCAACCAGAACAGCAAGATTTTGTAAAGGCGATCGTCCAATTTACTAACTTAAAAATGAAAGCAATCTCATCTAGGCATTTGCTAAAAATAGCCGATAAGTAAAGGTTTTATTTGTAAAAATTATGGAAACATTTGACTAATCTGGACTTAAATTTCTGGAAAGGCAATCAAGGATAACGTTGCATCCTCTTGCAAAATAAATTCAAGATTGTAGCTTTCCAAATCTGGTTTGCGGAAAACATAAACCTGATGCTGATTCACATCCAAAATCCAGTAGGCAACAATTCCCTCTGTACATATACAGCATTTACGATCGCACTTGCGGAATGTGGATTGAATAATCAAAATCATTAACCAATCGAAAACCCTCTGAGAGGTGGCACAGAGTCGATGGTAGGTTATTACTAGCAAGAATGATGTCACTGGCAAATAAAAGCAAATCCCTCAATAGTTGCCTAGAGAGGGATTTAGTGTGGGCTAGAGACAGATTTTGGGGTGAGTGTGGCGTTGATTTTTTGACTGCTAGTTTAAATTATTTGCTTTCTCAACTGCTTCCTTTAACTGTTCAAAGGTAATACTACCGTCTTTGTCCGAATCATACTGTACTAGTAACTCCTGGGGACTAGTGGTATTTGTTTCTGATGAGATGATTGCACTTAAACCAGGACTTAAAAAAAGATCATTAATGGAGACTTTGCCATCTCGATCGCTATCTAAGGTATTAAAAAGAGATTGAAGCTCTTGCTCGGTTGTCATAAGTTTCTATCTGAATTGATTTTTCAATTTAATATCTCAAAATCTTGACAAATACGCAAGGAAAGTTAATAAAAAGATTTTATTGGGTGCGGGATGCAATACAGTTCAGTTAAGCTTTTTTCTCTCCCCCTGCTCCCGAAGCCTCCCCTGCTCAAGAACAGCCTGCCTTAACAGATAAATTTGCTTAACCCAAGCGTATTGGTGCGGGATGGCGATCGATACACTTTCGCGAATCGATGCGGACAACAGCGATATCTGGCTCAGGTTCCGAATATTGGCTTAACTGAATGGGATCTTGTACCCGAACTAAGGTAACTTCTGCTAGCAGCCGCTTGAGATAATCAGATGCACATAGGGTTGTGCTGTATGAGGAGGATTTTTGGCACTCATCGGGATAACTTGCCCATCAATCAGTTCTACCCGTTCATCCTCTGTAATAATACCCGTTTCAAACATCCAGTGATATTCGTTTACAGTCCACAGGCGGATTCTAGTTTGTGTCATTATGTATTTCCTTTAGCCATGGGACATCACTTTTAGGCGATTATTCCTTACTCTCAACTTTGGCAGCATCTATAATTAATCTTGCCCTATTTAGTTCGTTACCATGTCGGAAGAAGATATCCGAGCCGCAAGGCTGGAGAAAGTAGAACAACTCAAGCAGCTAGGGACTAATCCTTATGCCTATCGTTGGGAATCCACCCATCATGCAGCGCAGTTGCAAGAAAAATTTGCCGATTTATCCAATGGTGAAGAAGTCGATTTAGAAGTTGCCATAGCTGGACGCATTATGGCGCGTCGCGTTTTCGGTAAATTGGCTTTTTTCACCTTGCAAGATGAAACCGGTACAATTCAGCTTTATCTGGATAAAAATCGCATCCAAGAAAGCATGGCAGATATTGATGCTGATGCCTTCAATCATTTAAAACAACTCACAGATGCAGGCGATATCCTGGGAGTTAAAGGTACTATTAAACGGACTGAAAAGGGCGAGTTATCTGTCTACGTTAAACAATATACTATCCTTACTAAATCCCTGTTGCCCCTACCCGACAAGTGGCATGGATTAACGGATGTTGCCAAGCGTTACCGTCAGCGCTACGTTGACTTGATTGTTAACCCTGAAGTGCGGCAAACTTTCCGCCGTCGCGCTCAAATTACTGCCGGTATTCGCCGCTATTTGGAACAGCGAGATTTTCTGGAAATTGAAACTCCAGTTTTGCAAAGTGAGACTGGGGGTGCAGATGCCCGTCCATTTATCACCTACCACAACACTTTAGAAATGGAATTGTATCTGCGAATTGCCACAGAACTCCATCTCAAGCGGTTGATTGTGGGTGGTTTTGAAAAGGTGTTTGAATTGGGGCGAGTTTTCCGCAATGAGGGAATTTCGACTCGACACAATCCCGAATTTTCGACGATTGAAATTTACCAAGCCTACGCCGACTACAACGATATGATGGCGTTGACTGAAGGGATTATTACTACTGTTGCCCAAGATGTACTCGGTACATTGCAAATCACTTACCAAGGGGAACCGATAGATTTAACACCACCTTGGCGACGGGTGACAATGCACGATTTAGTTAAAGAATTTACCGGCTTGGATTTTAATTCGTTCCAAAGTTTGGAAGAAGCAAAAACAGCAAGTAAAAATGCTGGTATTCCTGGTATAGATGAAGCCCAATCAATTGGTAAGTTACTAAATTTGGCCTTTGAAGAGAAAGTAGAAGCTAATTTAATTCAACCTACCTTTGTAATTGATTACCCTGTAGAAATTTCGCCCTTAGCAAAACCTCACCGTTCTGTGCCTGGTTTGGTGGAAAGATTTGAGTTATTTATAGTCGGGCGAGAAACTGGGAATAGCTTCTCAGAATTGACCGATCCCATCGACCAAAGAGAACGTTTAGAAGCCCAAGCGGCGCGAAAAGCTGCTGGTGATTTAGAAGCCCAAGGTGTAGATGAAGACTTTCTGACAGCTTTGGAATATGGGATGCCGCCTACAGGTGGTTTAGGGATTGGGATCGATCGCTTGGTAATGTTATTAACCGATTGTGCCAGTATTCGGGATGCGATCGCCTTCCCCTTACTCAAGCCTTCCAGCAGCCTGGTTAAAGAATTTCGTTACGATCCAACAACTCAAACACTAACTATTGAATTTGACAATGGAAGTGTTTATGAGTATTTCAAAGTACCCCTTAGTGTAAAGGAAGGCTTAGAAAATGCACCGTCTGATGGTCAATACTTTAACAAGTTTATTAAAGGGAAATTTAAGTTTGAACAATTGAGTTGAGTTAGTAAAGGTAAATGGGGCGATGACTTGCCCTATTCATCAACTTGATTCGGATTTGCTAAGAGTTTTGCCTGGAGTGTCTCTCGTTGCCAGTCGGAGACTATTGGTGTCAACTTAAGCTAGAAATCTCTTATCTGTTGGCTTCCACACCCGCCCTGAAATAAATTTCAGGGCTAATAGCTAAAGTCTACTGAAGTAGACTAAAGATTTTTCCGATTATTTAGTCATCTTTTAGATGACTTTAGCTATTAGCAAGGAACTTCAGTTCCTTGCAGGACATAACTTTCACGTTAAGTTGACACGTATATCTAATACCCTCAGCTTCTACACCACTACTTTTTCCAAGATCAGCTTAGAACGTTTCACTTGCTCAGGAATCGC
The DNA here is from genome assembly GCF_034531035.1 of Nostoc sp. DedQUE02. Taxonomy (NCBI): domain Bacteria; kingdom Bacillati; phylum Cyanobacteriota; class Cyanophyceae; order Nostocales; family Nostocaceae; genus Nostoc; species Nostoc sp. DedQUE02. Next base: position 270,456 of record NZ_JAVRBY020000005.1, read on the forward strand.
CACGGGATAATCTCCGGTGAAGCAGGCAGAACAGAAACTATTGGTGTCTTCTCGTGTCGCTTCTAGCATTCCCTCCCAACTCAGATAGGCGAGGCTGTCTACTTCCAGTTGCTTGGCAATTTCTGCTACTGACTTGGTAGCAGCAATTAGCTGATCCTGAGAATCGGTATCGATGCCATAGAAGCAGGGATGAGTTACAGGCGGAGAAGAAATTCGCATGTGTACCTCTACTGCGCCTGCTTCACGCAAAGTTTTGACTAATTTACGGCTGGTAGTACCCCTTACAATCGAGTCATCTACAATAATTACTCGTTTACCTAGCAGTACATCTTTGAGGGGGTTGAGTTTCATTCTCAGACCCGATTCCCGCATGGTTTGGGTTGGTTGAATGAAGGTTCGCCCAACATAGCGATTTTTAATCAGTCCTTCGCCGTAAGCGACACCAGACGCTTGGGAAAATCCAATAGCAGCAGGTATACCAGAATCAGGAACACCAAAGACAATATCGGCATCTACAAAAGATTCTTTAGCTAGCTGGTGTCCTAATCGCATTCGATAGCTGTACAAACTCTCGTTGTGCATGACGCTATCAGGGCGGGCAAAGTAAATCATTTCAAAGATACACAATTTCCGCTCAGATTTTTGACTCCAATGATAAGAAGCCAAACCTTCTTCAGTAATCCAAATTAATTCACCCGGTTCTACGTCTCGCAGGTATTCGGCTCCAATGATGTCTAAACCACAAGTCTCGGAAGCCAAAACGTAACGGACTGGATTACCAGCCAAAGTGCCGATTACTAAGGGGCGGATTCCATTAGGATCGCGGACACCCATAACGCCGACGGGAGTGCCAATAACTAAACTAAAGGCTCCTTGGCAACGTTGAAATGCCTGAATTCCACCTTCTAGCCAATCAGCGCCCTTATCTATGGCTTCGGCGATCGCAAAAGCGATCATTTCTGAGTCTGTTGTGGTGACTAAGTTACATTTATTCTCAAGCAACTCTTGACGCAATTGCACAGTATTGACTAAATTACCATTGTGTGCAAGCGCTATTGTACCTAAACGGGTTTCCAGCACTGCGGGTTGGGCATTAACTTTGCGACTAGAACCTGTGGTGGAATAACGAGTGTGACCAACAGCAAGACTACCGGGCAATTGATCCAAAACAGATTCATTGAAAACTTGAGACACCAAGCCCATATCTTTGTGGAGATGTACCTTTGTCCCCTCAAAAGTGGCAATACCAGCTGATTCTTGACCCCGATGCTGGAGGGCGTACAATCCAAAGTAGGTCAGTTTAGCAACATTTTCTCCTGGAGCGTAGATCCCGAAAACACCGCAAGCTTCTTCTGGCTTGTCAGGTTGATTTTCATGACTATTGATTGGGTTGTTGGTCTGGTCGGGGTATTCATCCGAAGTGACAGAATGAATAGAAATCATGCTAGCTTTGCTCCTGGTGGGGGGGTCAATCAATTTTGGATTTGAGACTTCGGCTACACTCAGTCGAACTATTGACGATAGCGGAGCGTAAAGCCTTCGGCATGGCTTCGCTTAGAGCGAGTCCGTGTTCGCGCAGCGTCTCGTAGAGAGCGTCTTTTGGATCGATCGCACCGTAGTAATAGATGCGGCTTGGGATTTTAGAATGGCTATTTTAGATTTTTTGCTCACTAAGAGAAAGATTTGAACTAGAAGCAACGCCTCTAATCCAAAATCTAAAATTCAAAATTTCAAATCGGTAGTCAGTCACTGGGATTATATAGATGGCTGCGGAGTTCTTAACAAATCTTTAACCATCCATTAAAACAGTACCGTAATTTTGCTCAGAGACGCTAATAGTTGTGAGTGAAGTCTAAATACTCCGCATTCAGCGCTCAGAAGTAGTGGTATGGATGGCGAGACGTTTGGCGATCGCATGGAAATAGCGATCGCTCATATCTTCGATCCTAACTTTGATTAAGGTTTGGTTATCAGTGGTGAAAACCCCCAAACCCGTCTCAAAATTACTAACTACACCCAGTTTTTGCCACTCTTGACCCAGATGTTCCTGTAAATATGATTCCCAAATTTCTTGTTGTGCTGATGCTACAGAAACTAAAATTCTGGCACCACCTTCGGCAAACAACACCTCGTCGAGACGGTTTAACTGTGTTGGTGCTATTTCTAAATTGATTTGAGCACCAAGATTACCAGCAAGACAAGATTCGGCTAGTGCGATCGCCACTCCTCCCTCAGCAGAATCGTGAGCTGAACGTACCCAGCCATTACGAATTCCTTCACGACAAACTTTTTGGACGCGGCGTTCCAAGTCAAAATCTACCCGTGGTGGTTTTCCGGCAACAGTATCGTGGATAGTAGCTAAATATTCAGATGCTCCCAAACTGATTTTGGATGCCAGAGGTAATCCGAGAAGATAAATTACATCGCCGGAGGCTTGCCAACCTTGACCACAAATTTTGGTTAGATCGGGAATCAAGCCCACCATACCGACAACAGGAGTGGGATAAATGGGTTGGGGGATGCCTTGAGAATCAAGAGTTTCATTGTACAAAGACACATTTCCACCCGTGACTGGTGTTGCCAATTCTCGGCAACCTTCCGCCAAACCGCGACAAGCTTCTGCCAATTGCCAGTAACCTATGGGTTTTTCTGGAGAGCCAAAATTTAGGTTATCCGTCACCGCCAGAGGTTCAGCACCCACACAACTAAGATTACGTGCAGCTTCTGCCACCACTGCCTTAGCTCCTTCGTAGGGGTCAAGATAAACATAACGAGGATTGCAATCTACCGTTGCCGCCACACCGCTTTGGGCATTGAAAATTCTTCTCTGCTCCTCTGCCCCCCCGCTCCCCCGCCCCTCTTCTAGGGGGCGCAAACGAATAACAGCAGCATCTGCACCACCTGGTAGCATTACCGTATTATTTTGTACTTGATGGTCATATTGACGATATACCCAATTTTTAGAAGCGATCGTGGGTGTATCGAGCAAAGTTAACAAAATATCATTCCAATTTTGCAGTCCTCCTGGAAGTTCTATTCCAGCAGTTGTGGAAGGAGGTAAGGAATCAGGTGTCCATTCCCAAGCTTGACGCGCATATTCTGGTGCTTCTGCCAATAACTCCCGGTTATACAGTGGGGTATTTTCTGCCAAAGCTTCAGCGGGAATTTCTGCTGCTACTTCACCCTGAAAGAGAATTCGCACAATCGGATCGGCGATGACTGTACCAGCAACAACGGCTTGAAGTCCCCAACGGTGGAAAATGTCAATTAATTCTTGCTCGCGCCCTTTATGAGCAACAAACAGCATTCGTTCTTGAGATTCCGAAAGCAGATATTCATAAGGAACCATCCCTATTTCTCTGACGGGAATCTTATCTAAATCTAGTTCAATTCCCACACCGCCTTTTGCCGCCATCTCTGAGGTAGAACAGGTGATTCCCGCAGCTCCCATATCTTGGGCGGCGACAACTGCATCCGTTTTAAACGCCTCCAGACAAGCTTCAATTAACGATTTTTCCAAAAAGGGATCGCCTACTTGCACAGCAGGGCGATCGTCTATGGATTGATCGCTCAATTCTGCACTAGCAAAACTCGCGCCTCCCATACCGTCGCGCCCAGTGGTGGAGCCAACATACAGCACGGGGTTGCCTAAGCCAGATGCTCCAGATTTGACGATTTCTGAGGTTTCCATCAACCCCAATGCCATAACGTTCACCAGAGGATTACCAGAGTAAGCAGAGTCAAAGTAAACTTCGCCGCCAACGGTGGGTACTCCCACACAGTTACCATAATGAGAGATTCCTGCCACCACACCGCTAAACAGTCGTTGGGTTTTGGGATCTTCTAAGGAACCAAAGCGTAACGAGTTTAATAGGGCAATGGGACGCGCACCCATTGTAAAAATATCTCTGAGAATACCTCCGACTCCCGTTGCAGCTCCTTGAAAAGGTTCGACTGCTGAGGGATGGTTGTGAGATTCAATCTTAAAAGCTAGTTGGAGTCCATCACCCAAGTCTACAACACCAGCATTTTCACCAGGCCCCACAAGGATGCGGGGGCCATCGGTGGGAAATTGTTTGAGTAAAGGTCGAGAATTTTTATAACAGCAATGCTCAGACCACATGACGCCAAACATTCCCAGTTCAGCTTTGTTGGGATGACGGCCTAGCCGACGGACAATTTCTGCGTATTCTTCTGGTTTAAGACCAACAGCCGCAATTTCTTGGGGGGAAAAAGCTGGTTTTGAGGTTGCAGTCATGGAAGTAATGCACTCTGGGGGGACAGAGCATTATTCTATCGATTTACTTGCCCTGTAAGTACAGTTGCAGAAATGTAGATAATTCTTCTTTGGATATTTCTTTCTAAACTACTTGAATCACCAAGTTGTAAGCTTGCTCTTGGGATGCGTTGAGAGTGTAGCCATTTAAGCTCAAAAAAGTAAGCATAACAGCGAAAGCGGTACGCTTATTGCCATCAATAAACGGATGGTTCATTGCTAAATGGTAAAAGTATGCTGCTGCTTGCTCGTGAATTGTTGGATGGAGAAGTTCACCGCCGAAAGTAGCTTGAGCTTGTGCCAGTGCTGAATCTAGCAAACCTTCGTCTCTCACACCTGATGTTCCACCAAATCTTTGAATTTGGCGTTGGTGAATATCTAAGACTTGAGAAATAGTGAGAAATTTAAGAGTCTGCAAGCTGAAGGAATACCTCTTCCCATTTTTTTTCAACTGCTAAGTAAGCCTGCCATACTTCTTCATCTGAGGCAATTTGATTTGAGGCAGTATTTTCTAATTTGTCTTCATTTTGTTCAATTTCGCGCAAAAATTTGGCAAAATCAGGAATATTTAATAATAATTTTTCAGTAACTTCGTTTTCTTCTGTTTCTTGCAAATAAGCCAGAAACGCAACTGCTAATCGCAACTTTTCAATAGAAAGTTGACGCAAACGGCTTTCGGCTTCTGATAAATAATTGCTGTGCTTTTGTTCTGTTGCCATCGTTACCCCAGGCTAGTTTTTTGCCAGTTGTGAATCAATTCTGCTGCTAACTCTAGCTTATCGCGCTATTGTGATTGACTCAATTAAGGTAACTGCAAAAATAGGTAAAGAGCAATGCTTAATACAATTGCTATAACCACCGCATGATTTCAATTAGTAGTTGAATTGGTTAATGGCGTTAAAAGTATTTTGGGATGCTAATTAATTTATGTTGTAAAACACAATGCCTACGGTGGCAAGCTACGCACTTTTACTTTCCTGTAGATTGAAGCGCGATCGCTCTTCAATTTAAACTCTAACTAAATATCTGTATTTCTATTTTAGGAAGTATCGACAGTAGATGCTTGTGCTGCCTTCTATCCAAGCAAACTTGTTGCTTGGATAGAAGGATAGTATAACCCCAGAAAACGCTTAACAGAGTCATCCCGACCTTGAGGTAGAGCAGATGATTAATACCACACTAAATGCTTTATTCTTTAAAGATAACTTAATTTTTTAATCTCAGTGAAATTTCTAGCCCCTTGATTTACATAAATCTGGTGTCACTCAGAGATTATTCGGGTATATGCAGTTTAGATGTAACAATCAAGTGACGAGAATCACACATAGTAGATGATTAAGATCGTCTCACGGCACTCACTAACTAGGCATAATTAATGACAACTGAACTCTAGCCGAGTCATTAATAGGGAACACACTTAATTACCGACAGCCTTAATCAAGGACTGTCGGTTTTTTGTATCTATTTGTCCTTATCCTTTGAGCAATGCCCATACTCATAAAATTTCCCCACAACTGGTTAGTAACTTGACAGAGATTTTGCCATAGCCACTACCAAATGTGGGGAAGGTATGATCAAATTGGGGATTTTATGCCTTTCGAGTGCTAATATCTCGCACTCACTCTAGTAGACCGGAAGTATATTCCTAGAATCAGCACACACTTTGTATTAAGACATCGCTTGAATGATGTAATCAAAGTAAGGTGCTGCTTCGGCAGCGTCTTCCGCACTCAGTAAGCTAAGGGAGGCTGTTTTGAGGGAATTTATCGCTTCTACCATTCCAGGCACGGGAACGCCCAATGAATTGTACATTTCCCGCACACCAATCAAACCTATTTTTTCAATTGGCTCTTTGTCACCGGCAAGTACACCATAGGTAATTAGGCGTAAGTACCAGCCAAAATCACGGATACATAGAGAGCGTTGGCGTTCCCCGTAAGCATTACCTCCAGGGGAGATAAAGTCAGGACGCTTCTGCCAAAGTTGTTTGGTTGCTTCTTGAACTATCTTCTTTTCGTTTTCGGCTAAGGTAGCCGCAATCCGCGTCCGTTGTATGCCGGTTTCGAAAAAGTCTTTGATATTTTTAAGTTCGCCACTGCTGGGATAACGCAGTTCGTCGTCGGCTTTGAGAATAACTTGGCTAATTACAGTCATGATTATTGAAATCACCTGAAATATTATCTGTTAGTTTAGCGAGTTGGAGGTACACAAGTGAAGGGATCGGAGTTACTTATGTATTGAATTTATCTGTTTGGGGAGATGAGGGAGCAGGGGGGCAGAGGAGACAGGAGGCAGGGGAAAAGGTTAAAGGTTAAAGGGAAAAGGAATAAATTTAATCTTTCCCCTTTTACCCTTACCCTTTTCTCTTTCCCCATGCTCAATGCCCCATGCCCCTTGCCCAATGACCAATGACTAATGACTAATGATCAATGACTAAAATAATTTGGCAACAGGGTGAATTAATTGAGGTGACGATCGCTAATCTGAGTGATACAGGCGATGGTGTGGGACGTGCTGAAGAGCGTGTAGTGTTTGTCCCAGATACCGTCCCAGGCGATCGCGCTATTGTCCGTTTAGTACACGTTAAACCAAAATACGCCCACGGTAAGCTCCAAAAGCTATTAGAGCCATCCCCCCACCGTATCCGACCTAGCTGTATTGTGGCGGATAAGTGCGGTGGTTGCCAATGGCAGCATATTAATTATGATTACCAGCTAGTAGCCAAGCAAAATCAAGTTATCCAAGCAATGGAGCGCATTGGCGGTTTTATCCAGCCACCAGTAGATCGGGTACTTGCTGCCCCTTCTGCTTTGGGCTACCGTAATAAATCTACATATCCTCTAGGGATATCGGCAACAGGACAAGTACAAGCTGGTTACTATCAAAAAGGTAGTCACCAATTAATTAATTTAAATCAATGTCCAGTCCAAGATGCGCGATTAAATCCCTTACTTGCCGAAGTTAAGCAGGATATTCAACAGCAAGGTTGGCAAATTTACGATGAACACCGCCACCAAGGAAAAATTCGCCATCTCGGTTTACGCATTGGGCGACATACAGGGGAAATGTTGCTGACTTTGGTGGTAAAGGACTGGAATTTATCAGGAATTGAAACCCAAGCGCAGGAATGGTTAAAGCGCTATCCGCAGTTAGTGGGAGTGTCGCTCAATCGCAATAGCGATCGCACAAATGCTATCTTTGGATCAGAAACCCGTTGCATCGCTGGAGTACCCCACCTGCGTGAAAATTTTGCCGGACTGGAATTTCAAGTACGCCCAGATACATTTTTCCAAGTGTATACCGAAACAGCAGAGGCACTATTAGAGGTAATTCAATCAGAACTCAATCTTCAAGGGCATGAGTTCCTAGTTGATGCCTACTGTGGTATTGGGACTTTAACTTTGCCTCTTGCCAAAAAAGTACGTATTGCTACAGGATTAGAAGTGCAATCAGCAGCAGTAGAACAAGCAATTTTGAATGCCCACCGCAACGGAATTGATAATGTGACTTTCCTTGTCGGGGCAGTAGAGAAATTGCTTCCAAAAATGGGCACAATACCAGAAGTAGTAATACTCGATCCGCCACGTAAGGGGTGCGATCGCGCAGTCATAGATACTTTACGGCAATTGAAACCATATAGGATCGTTTACGTCAGCTGTAAAGTAGCTACCCTCGCCCGCGACCTGAAATTGCTTTGTCAAGATGGGCAATATACCATCACACGGGTACAACCTGCCGATTTTTTTCCTCAAACTGCTCATGTTGAAGCTGCCGCCTTTCTTGTGTTATCACATTGTTGACAAGGTTAGTAATTCCTTCAAAAAAACTGAAATTTGAAATTTTTAGTCTAGTGCATACTAAAGATGCTAAAATTGAATTAAGCCAAAAATAAAAATTCATTTTGTTTAAATAAATTCAAGTTGCATGGGTTCTTAAAAATATGAAGAAGATTGTGTAAATGATAAATCGGCAACTAACTAGAGTATGCCAATACTCTCTAAAATTAACAGCATATTCTTAATTTGCTGACCTCATTATCAAATTACTTCCAGCCGATATATCTAAACAATCGCAATTCATAGTTATAGAGCCAATGCTCCCTAGCATTTTCAAAATTTAGTTTTAAAGACGCAAGTTTGAAGGCAGCATGACCACCTCAAGTTTTATCAGGGTGACTGTAATAGCAAACTGATGTCTAGCTAACTGAAAGCTATGGGGTTTCTCTTGTGATTACTATTTCACTCCGTCCAGTTGGACGTTATTGGGGCACTATTAGTTTTGCCTCAACCCTCTACCTTTGTCCCATATTAGACTTATTGTTGGCAGAAATTCCAGCAAGATTACAAGCAGAACTGCGGCTAGGACTTCAAGAAGCCCTAGTCAACGCAGCTAAACATGGTAATAATCTCGATCCGAGTAAAACAGTTGTAGTTCGTTTTTCCGTAATCGATAATCAATATTGGTGGATAATATCAGACCAAGGTAGTGGCTTTACTCCTTCGTCTACTCGTAATGAAGAACCAACAGACTATCTTCCACCAGATGAGTCAGAAAATGGTCGTGGTTTATGTCTTCTACATCAAATTTTTGATCAGGTAGAGTGGAACCGCAAAGGCACAGAATTGAGGCTTTGTAAACAAATGGAAAATCGCCGAGGATTATCTCTGCGGCGGTAGGGTAGTTAGGATTAGGAGTTAGGAGTTAAAAGTTAGAAGTTGAATAATAATTCATAACTCCTAACTCTTAACTTCTAACTTTTTCCGTGAGTCGGACAGGGAGGGGCAGAAATAGAGCGATCTAACCAACCAATTGCCTGTTCTAATCTAGCTTGAGCTTCTTGTGGCTGATTCTTTAAAAGATACACAATAGCTGCTGCCACTTGTTCATTAGCGCGGGAATTGCGGTTAGACTTGAGGCGATGCCAATCGTTAGGGGAAATGCTCAGTCTTTCCATGAGGGCTTGAGCTAGTTCTAGAGTACTAAGTTCATTCAGTTGACTGGTTTTCGGCAGCTGGGTAGATTGGGACATAATTATGAGTGCTGAGTGCTGAGTGCTGAGTGCTGTTAGCGGAAAGCTAAGGTTTAGCCCGTGCTGAGTCAAAAACTCATAGTTTTAATTTTGACTATTGGCAGACTGCTCTTTAATTTTAGTTTACTACTTGTAAATGAAGCCGCCAAAACAATCACAGCCGTCAGCAGAAAATCCCGAACCAGATTTTGAACAGGAACTAGAGGAAGTAGAGCGATCGCTCCTATCCTTAAGAGAACGTTACGATCAAGTGCAACGCGATCGCCAACAACAGGCACAATGGCAACAGCGCCGGGATCAACTAAAGCACAATAAATCTCAGACACCAGAAATCAAAGCAGAGTTACGGCACATTCAACAGCAGTTGGAACGGCTAGAACTAAACTTAGAAAGCCAGTTATTTTCTTGGCGTAGCCTCAAAAAACCTTTCTGGCAAGTCGTCCGCTTTGGTGGAATGGGCGTTATCATAGGCTGGATATTAAAGTCTTATGCTGGGTAAATATGGTAAATCGACGGATTGCAGAAATATTGCGAAGTGGCCAACCTGATGAGTCCCTCCAAGTGCAAGGCTGGGTGCGGACGAAGCGCGAGTCCAAAGGGTTTGCTTTTATTGAAGTCAATGACGGCTCATCACTAGCTAATTTGCAAGTCGTCATTAATCAGGATTTGCCAGATTACGAAGCTATTTTGAAAAAATTGAATACGGGTGTTGCTGTCGAAACGACAGGGGTACTAGTGGCTTCTCTGGGTAAAGGACAACGGATTGAGTTGAAAGCCGAGTCAGTGAAAGTTTACGGCGAAGCTGATCCCGATACATATCCCCTGCAAAAGAAACGCCATTCCTTTGAGTTTCTGCGAACCATTGGACATTTGCGATCGCGTACTAATTCTTTTGGTGCAGTTTTTCGCGTCAGAAATGCTTGTTCGACAGCAATTCACCAATTTTTCCAAGAAAGAGGCTTTTTGTGGGTACACACACCCATTATTACTGCTAGTGATTGCGAAGGTGCGGGTGAATTGTTTAGCGTTACCAGTTTAGATTTAAAGAATATTCCCCGCACAGAAAACCAAGCAGTAGATTACAGCCAAGACTTTTTTGCTAAACCCACATATCTAACAGTTAGCGGCCAGTTGGAAGCGGAAGTGATGGCGATGGCCTTTAGCAATGTTTACACATTTGGCCCTACCTTCCGTGCAGAAAACTCCAACACCTCGCGTCACTTAGCAGAATTTTGGATGGTTGAGCCGGAAATGGCTTTTTGTGACTTAGAAGGCGATATGGATTTAGCTGAGGCATTTCTCAAACACATTTTTAAATATGTGTTGGAAACTTGCCCAGAAGACATGGAGTTTTTCAATGAACGCATTGATAAATCTGTGTTGGCAACAGCCGAGAATATTATTAATAATCAGTTTGAACGCTTAACTTATACAGAAGCCATCAAACTTTTAGAAAAAGCTGATGTTAAATTTGAATATCCTGTGAGTTGGGGTTTAGATTTACAATCAGAACACGAACGCTATTTAGCTGAACAACAGTTTAAAAAGCCAGTAATTGTCACAGATTACCCAGCGCAAATCAAAGCTTTTTATATGCGCTTGAACGACGATGAAAAAACCGTTCGCGCAATGGATATTCTCGCACCCAAAATTGGCGAGATTGTCGGCGGTTCTCAACGGGAAGAACGTTTAGAAGTATTAGAACGCCGTGTGTTAGCGCAGGGTTTAAAGCCAGAAGACTTGTGGTGGTATCTTGATTTGCGTCGTTATGGTACTGTTCCCCATGCTGGTTTTGGGTTGGGTTTTGAACGACTCGTGCAATTTATAACAGGTATGGGAAATATCCGCGATGTGATTCCGTTCCCGCGTACACCGCAAAGTGCTGAGTTTTAGTTTAATTAGACCTGGCTATTTCCAATCGCCAGGTTTTTTACTTTTGTGGATAAAGAGAAATCCATTTGAGAAGATTTATCATGAGCATACAAGACCAAACCATTGGTAAAATCCGGCAAATGCCAGAAGCTTTAGTTCAGGAAGTGAGTGATTTTATCGACTTCCTATTAATGAAGCATAGCGGTAAGAACTGGGAATTATGGCTTCAGTTTAGCGAATCGTTAGAAATAGTAGAATCAGATTTTTCAGAATATTTATCTAATTTAAAAAATTATGAAGAACGCTTGGCACGTGGAGAAATCCAGTGGTAGATATCTCAAGAAAGGATGTAGTTTTGTGCGATCTAAATCCTGTTATTGGTACAGAAAAAGCAGGGATTAGACCTGTGATAGTAGTGCAAATTGATCGGGCAAATGCTGTTATCCCCCATACTATTATTGCACCATTCACTTCGAAAATTAGACGTGCTATTTTACCTTTTCATGTATTTGTACCTGCTGGTATCGGTGGTTTAAGCCAGTAAATAATGTGTTCTTACTTCGGACGTTATTTACAGGTCGCTACAAGTATTTAAGGGACTCTGGCACTCCCCAAATTTTAATTGTTCTATCAATGCTATAACTAGCAATGAAGTTACGATCGCTACTCATGGCAACATAACCAATTGGCGCTGTATGCCCCTGCAATGTACATAGTTTTCTGTTCATTGCCAAATCCCAAACAACTATTTCGTAGTTGTCTGTACAGTAGATTAAAACTCTACCATCTGAACTCATAAGGCAAGGAGCAACACCCGAAGATGTATAGAGAATGCGATCGCCGATCAATTCCCACACACACACCTTTTTTTCCCGGATTCCGCAAGCCAAAATTTGCCCATCAAAGCGATTTGCAAGTCCATTCACTGTCATAGCAGGTAGATTATCCAATGTTTGAATAAGTTCTCCTGTTTCGGTATTCCAGAGGTGTAGCTTATTCTGCAATCTCTGCTTGAAATATGCAACCAATAGTTTTCCATCAGGAGTGAAGAGAAGGGGTGATATATAGTTACCCAAAGGTAAATTCTCAAGAGGTACTAAAGCCCAATCCTGAAATTGATGATGGAAGCGACGAGTATAGGTTTCATAATCCCAAATCTCTAGCTCTCCTGTTTTCCCCACAGTATAGCCAGTGGCAAGCAATGGCTGCTTAGTTGAGCAGACAGCCAAGCAATGGGGAGCGGTTTGAACAGTATTCATAAGGTAATCGGGATAAGTGCCAATTGGCTCTTGTGTTTCTGTATCTAATGGCCAAAAAAAGTGCTGAAAGCTAATGATACATACTTTTCCGCTTTTGCCTAAACCAAATTCGTGAGCCATCGCCAGATCAAAATCTTTCTTACTTTGACCTGTTTTCAAATGCCAAATATTAACGAAAGATTGCTTATAAGACAGATCCCAGTAGCAAATAAGGGTGTTATTGTAGTCTGCAATCGCAAAATAATATGGATGATGTTGTTCAGGTTTGTAGCAATCTAGATTAAATTCCGTCAAGCTATGCAGGCATTGCATTTTTGTAAAGGGCAGATAATTCCATAGGGCTTGTTCAGCAGTAGCTTCGCTGCTGTAGGACAATAACAGCAAAGCTGATTCCCGCACTTCTCTGACGCCATCGCCCAATGCCTGGATTACTAAATCAATTCCTTTGTGCCCATATTGAAATGCTTCTAAAAGAGCATCCACTTTTTCTTTTGTAGAAGCACCGCGCAAACGATATCTAATGCCCTCTAATCCCTGTATTACTGGACTAGAAGAAGAAACTAGGTCGTGTTCTCTTATCACGTTACTGTTATCTGTGGGCTTTTCAGAAGTCATCTGGCAAACACTAAAACTCTGACAAAGTAGCATATAGTTTTTAGAATATGCCTGCAATAAATTTCTCATCACCGTAGGATAGGCATCTTGCATAGCCTACAAGGAACATCAAAGCTAGCAATGGAGATGTAAATTAGTGTTAATGCTACTTCTCAACATTGGGAATGAGCGATATGCCATAGAAAGCCGACAGGTTGTAGAAGTAATACCACTTGTTGTACTCAAAAGTTTGCCCCACCAGCCTGAGCATATCGCTGGTGTTTTTAACTATCGTGGACGCATTGTACCAGTAATCGATTTATGTCAGTTAATGCGTGGTAAACTTTCCAGTGAGTACCTGAGTACTAGAATTGTTCTAGTCAATTATTGGGGAAGTAATAATACAGAACTTCAGGCTCCCTATATTTTGGGTTTGATGACAGAACAAGTTGTAGAAACATTACATCAGTCTGAGTCTGAATTTGTCGATCCCAATATTCAGATAGATACAGCGCCATATTTGGGCAAAATGATTGTAGATGACCGAGGGATGATTCAGTGTCTTCGCATTGAGTACTTGTTGTCAGAAGCACAGCAAGTCAATCTCTTGCCAGAAAGTCATCACAATACTAGATTTTAGATTGGTCTGAAGACTCTATAAATGGCACAATCTGTTATTCAAGCTTTACTAAAAAGCAAGATTGGTTTAGATGCAAATTCTATTGGTGCTGATGCGATCGCTAGTGCAATTTATCAACGCATGGCAGATTGCGGCATCACGGATATTGCTCACTATCTGGGGAAGTTACAGGGATCTACCCAGGAATGGGAAGCACTGATTGACAGTGTAATTGTTCCAGAAACTTGGTTTTTTCGAGAACCAGAGTCTTTTGTATTTCTGAAGCATTACGTATTATCTGAATGGTTGCCAAAAAATTCCCAAAGCGTACTGCGGGTTTTGAGTATACCCTGTGCAACCGGTGAAGAACCATATTCCATTGCAATCGCTCTTTTGGAAGCAGGATTAAATTCAACAAACATTCACATCGATGCTGTTGATATTAGCAACAAGTGCCTACTAAAAGCCCAACGAGCAATCTACCATCAATACTCGTTTCGCGGCAATAGCCAATCGTTTCAAGAGCGCTATTTTCAGCCAACTGAGGCAGGATACCGCCTGTGCGAACAGGTGAAAAGTATGGTGAATTTTCTGCACGGTAACTTAGTAGATACCGATTTTTTATTAGGTACGCCGCCCTATGATATTATCTTTTGCCGTAACCTGCTGATTTACTTTGATAGTGCTACCAAAGTACATACTATTAGAGTTCTAAAAAGGTTAGTAAACCCGCAAGGTTTGCTATTTGTTGGACATGCTGAAGCTTGGTTACTATCGAAAACTGAATTTGTTTCAGTTCGTCAAGATTCAGTGGTTACTCATCGAAAGTCCCCAACGTGCGAGAATATTCGCAAAAATCATCATCCCAATCTTCAGAAACAAGACTTTACAAGCAAAAATATCGATGTTCTTAACAACCGACAACTACAGAACAAAAACCATTCCAAGTTTGCCGCACAAGCGAGATTGAATCTTCCTCCTCAAAACCCCATATTACCAAAAGACCTGAAAGAAAATTTGTTAGAAACAGCCAGAAACTTAGCTAATCAAGGTCAGTTGAATGAAGCTGCTAAATTATGCAACGACTATCTGAACCAAAATCAGGTCAGTATTGAAGCGTATCTTCTACTTGGTCAGGTACAGCAAGCAATGGCACAAAATGAGCAGGCGGAACGATCTTTTCAAAAAGCAATCTACCTGCAACCTACCCATGAAGAGGCACTTATTCATTTGGCATTACTCAGAGAACATCAAGGAAATATTGGTAGCGCAAATATCCTTTGGCAGCGAATTCACCGACTAAAGAAGAAGTGAAATCAGGATAGCGCTTAATAATTTGTTTCAAAATTGAATATGCAAATTGTTAATCTCGTTTACGATCTGGGAACTCTAAGAATTGCAAGTGTTTCAAAAGACTTTTGACATCATGTTCAAAAATATTTACAACAAATGAATCAGTCATAAAGGCTTATATCTGTATGAGCCTACCCATATAACCCAATACGGCTCAGTTAAAGGTTACTGGCAACAATTTTGGGTTTTCGAGACGCGATAAATCGCCGTCTCTACAAGTGTTTTGTTGCTCATTCTGAACTGTTTTTCTATATAACCTTCATCAGCCTCTGACAAAATTTACTTTTGCAAAAAATCTAATTGGCGAATTGGGTAAACCTCAAGCAATTCCTATCCATCCAGAAACGTACATTAAAACCTCATCCATTTGGAAACTTGGAGTAGTACGGACATCTTGCGCGCTAATATCAGCAGGAAGCAAGATACTCCCACTACTTTAAAAATATGGTTTTCAAAATAGATGTGGTTTAGTATAGCGTGGTGGAAATAGCTATCCAATTTAAAAAGCTGACTTTTGCATTTTACCTAATACACCTATTTGGAAAAGTCAAACATCAAAAATATATGCAACAAGGAATTAGAATTAATCAATTTGTCATTGGTGGATTTGGAATCATTGTTATCTTAACAGGTATTGCTAGTTTTGTGGCTAAATCAGCAAACGATTCTCTAGCTAATTCTGCTACTTTAGTAACGCATACCTATTCAGTTAAATTGGATTTAAAAGAAATTGAAAAAATTTTAGTTGATGCTGAAACTGGACAAAGAGGATTTATTATTACAAACAAACAACAATATTTAGAGCCTTATGAAATTGCTAGAAATAACCTGAAAGATAAATTTAAATATTTAAGACAAAAGATTTCAGATAATCAAAAGCAAGTCCAGAGTTTAGATAAATTTGAGGAGTTATCCCAAGAAAAGATGAGCGAGTTAGAAACAACGATCGCTCTCAAAAAAGCTGGTAAAGAGCAAGAAGTACTAGCTCTGATTCTTTCAGATAAAGGTAAAAGTATTATGGATGCAATCAGACAAAAGCTTAGTGAGATGCTGCAAACAGAAGAGCAACTTTTAGAAGAGAGGCAAAAGCAAGCAAGTCAATTTCAGACATTTGCAAATTCCGTTAATTTCGCTACTTTCTTCTGTATTATGATTGTTGCATTCATTGTTTCACTGGTTATTGTCCGCATTCTCAGTCTTTCCTTGAGTCGCTCTTTGCAGTCAGCATTTAGTCTAGCAGAGCAGGTTTCTGCCGGTGATTTGACAACCCAGGTTGAAGTTACCTCAGATGATGAAATTGGCAAGTTAATGGCTGCATTGAAAAACATGATTGCTAACCTCAATACCCTTGTCCGTCAGGTGCAAAATTCAGGTATTCAGGTAACTACTTCAGCTACTCAAATTGCTGCTTCTGGTAAACAATTAGAAGCGACAATTTCTGAACAAGTAGCCTCGACGAATCAGGTAACTGCTACTGCTAAGGAAATTGCTGCAACTTCCAGAGAACTGGTAAATACTATGGAACAAGTTGCGACTACCTCACAAATCACGACGACGGCTGCTAGCAATAGCCAAAAAGATTTAGTTCGCATGGAAGCCACTATGCGGCAATTGGCAGAAGCCACCAATGCCATTGCTGCTCGACTGGGAGTAATTAGCGAAAAGGCGAATAACATTAACAACATTGTTGTCACAATTACGAAAGTGGCAGATCAGACAAATCTACTGTCGTTAAATGCGGCTATTGAAGCCGAAAAAGCTGGAGAATATGGTTTGGGTTTTGCGGTTGTTGCAAGAGAAATTCGCCGACTGGCAGATCAAACTGCTGTTGCGACTCTCGACATTGAACAGATGGTAAAACAAATGCAATCGTCAGTCTCTACAGGTGTGATGGAGATGGACAAATTTGCTGCTGAAGTTGGACGGAGTGTAGAAGATGTTGCCAGCATTAGTTCTCAAGTTGGGCAAATTATCCAACAAGTGCAAGACATGGCCCCTCACTTTGAGTCTGTGAACCAAGGTATGGAAATCCAGTCGGTGGGAGCGCAACAAATTAGTGACGCGATGGTGCAGTTGAGTAGTACTTCAGTGCAAACGGCGGATTCTCTGCGAGAAATTAATAGTGCCATAGCTCAACTCAATCAAGTTGCTCAAGGATTACGTCAAGAAATTGCCCGCTTTCAGGTGAAAACAGAATATTCTACTTTAACTCCTCAGCAATCAATCTAATCAACAATTGAGGAAATATCTCAAGACTTTTACATCATCAGTAAAATCTAATCTCTGAACTAAGCTATCTACTTAATAATTTGTTTAAAAATAAAAATACAAACTGTTCATCTTGTTTGTGATTTGGGAATTCTAAGAAACGAATGAATTTTACAGCAACAGACGAACAATAGATATCCAATGTTCAAGAACATCACCTTGCAAACACGGTTGATCGGTTCATTTTTATTCATAGGACTGATTGTATTCGTAATGGCCTTGCTGGCATGGTTCGTTACCAACGAGTTAAATCAGTCAATTAATTCACTAACCTTGAATAACATCCCCAGCTTGTCTGGGGTATGGAAGATTAAGGAAGGCCAGACACAAATTCAATCGGCAGAACGATTATTATTTAATCCGGAAATTACTGTTAGTGAAAGAGAGAGTGCGATCGCGGAAATCGAAAACGCTTGGAAACAGATTAACGAAGGTATTGCACAGTACGACGCAACTCCATCTACAGAAGAAGAGTTAAAAGAGTATAACTTACTTAAAGAAAACTTGGGAGCTTGGAAAAAAGTCCATGAAAAATTCTTAGAAATTGAGCAAAAAATAAATCAAAATGGAATTAAAAATCCTTGGAAAAAACAACTTGAGTTAATTACTCAAGGACAGCAAAAAGCTGTCCCAGCTAATATTCAAAAAGGATTTCAATTACGCAATCAAATAGATTTTGAGACAAAAAGAAAGGAAGAAGCATTTTTTAGAAAAAGTATAGATCAAGCAAAAAGACTTTTAAACTTCAATGAAGATTTTATATCAGATACACAAAAAGAAGTCGAAGAGAATGTGGCTCGCAGTATTTTCTGGATTTCTGTAGGAATTGCCATTGGCCCGGTAACTGCGATTATTCTTGGGCTTGTAATAGCTCGACAAATTACTTCTCAAATTTTTAGTGTGATTAGAGTTGCAGAGCAAATTTCTCTGGGAAACTTAACAACTAAAATTGCGGCTGACTCTAACAGCAAAGATGAAATGAATAGACTCTTAACTGCTTTCCAAACTATGACTCAGAATCTGAACACTCTGATTCGTCAGGTACAGCATTCAGGCATACAGGTTACTTCCTCAGCGACTCAAATAGCAGCTTCAGGTAAACAATTAGAAGGGACGCTGATTGAGCAAGTAGCTTCTACGAATGAGGTAGCTGCCGCCACCAAAGAAATTTCCGCCACCTCTAGAGAATTAGTCAGTGCAATGGAACAAGTTGCAACTATTTCCCAAATCACGACGACAGCAGCCAATGATAGCCAAAAAGATATAGTGCGGATGGAAACCACTATGCGGCAGTTAGCAGAAGCCACTAATGCGATCGCAGCTCGATTGGGAGTAATTAGCGAAAAGGCAAATAGCATTAATACTATCGTCGTCACAATTACCAAGGTGGCAGACCAAACAAATCTGCTGTCGTTAAATGCGGCGATCGAAGCCGAAAAAGCTGGAGAGTATGGCTTGGGCTTTGCTGTTGTGGCTAGAGAAATTCGTCGATTAGCAGATCAAACCGCCGTTGCTACCCTCGATATTGAGCAGATGGTGAAGCAGATGCAATCGTCAGTCTCTACAGGTGTGATGGAAATGGACAAGTTTGCCGCAGAAGTTGGGCGAAATATAGAAGATGTTGCCAGTATTAGTACACAGGTTGGGCAAATTATCCAGCAAGTGCAAGACCTGAATCCGCGATTTGAGTTTGTCAACCAGGGTATGGAAACCCAATCTGTGGGAGCGCAACAAATTAGTGAAACGATGGTGCAATTGAGCAGTACCTCCGTGCAAAGTACGGATTCTTTGCGGGAAATTAATCATGCCATAACCCAACTTAACCAAGTGGCGCAGGGATTGCGTCAAGAGATTGCCCGCTTTCAGGTGGAAGCAGAAAACGTTATACCCCTGCACCAATTCTCTTGAGCAGCCCTTATGAACCCCACTACGCCATTAAATATTGAACGTTGTTGGAATTTTATCGGCATTGAGGGCGATCGCTCCTGTCCGCAATTAGCCACCTACACCCATTGCCGCAATTGCCCCGTTTACTCCACTGCTGGACGCTATTTGTTAGAGCGCTCCATATCTGAAGATTATCGCCATCAGTGGACTGAGTTACTGGCTAAATCTAGAACTGATGAAAATTCCCAGATATCCCATACTTTAACCACCACTCAAATCACAGTTGTGATTTTTCGTCTGCAACGGGAATGGCTGGCGCTTTCTGCCCAAATCTTCAAAGAAATTTCTCCTGCAAGTGTAGTTCATACCATACCGCATCGCAGCAATCAAATCTTGCGGGGATTGGTAAGTATTCGAGGCGAATTACTATTGTGTATTTCTTTGAGCGATCTTTTGAATCTGGAAACTGCCGAGACAGCAGTACAAACGCTCAGTTCAGTGGTGTATTCGCGCATGGTGGTGCTGGAAAAAGCAGATAAAACTTGGGTGTTTGGTGTAGATGAACTTTATGGAGTACACCGATTTCACCGGGATGAGTTACAAGAGCCGCCTAAGAGTCTGACTCAAACTTATACAAAAGGGTTATTTCACTGGCAACCTGGCGGATCGCAAATGGAGCGATCCCACAGTGTCAGCTATTTGGATGATGAATTGTTATTCACCACCTTAGCTAGGAAGGTGCTGTAATCAAAGACCTAACCCCCCAACCCTTCCCTTGTAGGGAAGGGGGAGCTAAACTCCCCTCTACTCGTAGGCTACGGTGGTGTACACAAGTCTTTTAAAGTTGCTGCGGAACGTAGGGTGGGTTAATTTTTGTAGGTCGATGCAACAAAGGTGCGAGTCGATACAACAAACGTGCAAGGCGATGCAACAAAGGTGCGAGTCGATACAACAAACGTGCAGGGCGATGCAACAAAGGTGCGAGTCAATACAACAAATGTGCAGGGCGATGCATCAAAGGTGCGAGTCGATACAACAAACGTGCAGGGCGATGCAACAAAGGTGCAGATCAAGAGACTTGTGTACACCACCGTAGCCTCGTAGGAGAGGGGGTTGGGGGCAATACTTGTTGGGTTTTGGGGAAAAGGGGAAGGGGGGGCCCCAAGAAGGGGATACGGGGCGGGGGAAAGGGGAAAGAAAAAACCTTTAACCTTTACCCTTTAACCTTTTCCCCAAACCCAATTCCGAGTTAA